>MIBD01000001.1:0-3472 GCA_001829395.1 Spirochaetes bacterium GWF1_49_6
TATGGTTTGCGAATTATCGAATAAAATAGACACAGTTATTTTGACACTACCATAATTTGAATATCTATCAAATCATCCATAACCTTGGAACCTACTTTATCACTACCAATGCCGATTTACTTCTTCAACCCAAGAATGGGGGTGAAAGAATAAGTATAATTGATAAAGATACGAAACTTCAAAAGCATAATATTTATCATATTCATGGAAGTATTAATGATAGACAAAATATGGTTTTCACTTTAGAACAATATATCGAAAGATATAAAAATTCTAATCCTTTGGTGAAGTTTTTAAAAAAAGTATTTTTCCCTAGAAATGATCTTACCATACTCTTTCTTGGTTATGGAATGTCTGAAATGGAGATACTTCAATTTTTCTTTGAAAAGATAGGAAAATCACAGTCTATACAAAAGAGATACATATTTAAAGAGTACTTTCACGGAGATGAGGACTTAATAGATGCTGATGAAGCATTTTTTAAAAGCATGGGTATCAATGTAATAGAATACTATATTGATACAAAAGGTTATGAGGGAATCACAGATGAATTAGCCATTATTGAGGGATTGAAACGAGAAATAATTACTGAAAGATGCCAAAGACTATCGGTAAAACCTACCCCAGAAAACATTCAAGAAATATTGAAGTATATAAAATCCAACATTTCAGTAGAAGAGTATTTTTTTAAAACTATTCTTTCTGAACCTGATTATCAATATACTCTTGACTGGTTCATTCCTTTATATGAAAATGGATACTTTAATCCAGAAAACAATCCAAAAATCAAAAAAGAAACTCGATTGGGAGAGGAAATGGAAACTATCCAAAGATGGATAGTTATCCACTATTTAATTAGGGTTTCATATTTAAATAAACAATCCCCAGATAAACACATTTCTTCTCTATTAGCAAAAATTATATATCAGATCATTAACTATCCATCAATTTCCGAACGGACTTTGAATTTTTCAACCGATAGGGGAGTTTTAGAAATTATTGGAAATCTATCCGTTGAAGAAATTAACGTGACAATATTAAAAATGTTCCTTACTAGTTTTATAAATAATTATTCTAAATCAGGATTGATTTTTGATATCGAAAGATATCTTATTAGAAATTTCCTTAATTGTGAAAAGATCGGACAAATGTTACTTCAATTTATTTTATCCATAGAAAAGGATAATATTGATATTTTCAAATTTAGAATGTATGAAGATGAAGTAAAAAAACAGGCTTTAATACTAATTGAAAAGCTATTAGAAATTAATCCTATTAAAGTATTTTGTATATTATCTGCAAAATTATATATTATAATTAAGGATTATCTCAATAGAGACCATGAGTTTTCCCCAGATTTTTATAGTTATGATGATTTATTAAAATTCATAAAAATTCAGCTCTTGTTTTCTTTCAAATATATAACTCCCGGAATTGGTGGAAGAATAATTGATAAACTTCTTAAAAAGAAAGAAAAAACATTACGTGGAATCGCAATTGAATTAATCGATAATAATTATTCTATCTATAAAAGTATATTCTGGGAATTAAAAGAGAATCCTATTGTTTTTTCTATTCCGCAAACTCAAAATATTTTTGCTCATCATCACGTTGAATTCTCTGAAAAAGAAATAGCAATTGCAAATGCATGGATAGACAGTTTACCAAATGATCACAAAGAGGAAAACTATGAGTGATGAATACATAAAAAATATTCAGAATAGAATGAGAAAAGCATTGAATAATGGTGAGGAATACTTTTATAATAATGGAATAAAATCTGGTATGATACAAGATGTTAGCCCTACAGGACTCAAGAAGGAAGATATGCTAATAATTTCTAATGAAGAATTAGTAGAAAGAATAAATTCTGCAAAATTTGAATCTTTTATTCCAGATGATGAAGGTTTTACCGAAATTTCCCCTGATGGAATTAAAAATGAATTATCAAAAGCAATTTCTGAAAATCCCATGAAATTCTTAAATGGTTTTTCTGTATTTTTTAATTTGAAGGATTATGAGTATTTTAGTACGATCTTTATGTCAATAAAAAATATTATTCAAGAAAATAGAATTATTATTCCACAAGATATAATTATTAATTCTATCTTGCAATTTATACAAGTTATTAAAGAAAAACCTGATTTAGAGAAAGAAGATTTGAGCTTTACAATTACAACGTTAGGATGGTTATTTGAGGTGTTCATACTTTCACAAACATCTTCTCTTGAATCTGAAATTGATAATATATTAAAAAATTCTATTCTGGAATTAATAAAATTGGTTAAAGAAAAGAATATAGAAAATAATAGTATGTTTTCTTTTGTAATTAATGATCCTAAATGCCTTATGTTTTCATCATTAATTTGGTATTTGTATTATCATAACATGAATAATAAAATATTTCCTGAAAGAGATATCGAAATTAAAAACTTTCTTATTAATGAACTAAAGAACATAAATAGTTTGTCTATCTTTTTAGTATTTGGGCATGAGTTTAAAAGACTGTGGATCATTGACAAGAATTGGATTCAAAGTAATGAAAGTATAATATTTCCAGAGGATGATTCAAAATGGTTCAATATTATTTCTCATATTCTTCTCTTCTCAATTCCTAATCATTTTGATCTTTCAATATTTCTTATCGAACAGTTTAAAAGAGCAAGTAAATTATTCATAGATAGTGAAAGTGTGGATAAGCGTATAATTGAAAGATATCTATATTGTATTCTGGTGCCATTTCTTGTATATTCTAAAGAAACATGGTCTGAACCTTATTCTGAATTAGTTTTTTCATTCATTGCGAAGGCTTCAATGAATCAACTAAGTTGGTTAACAACAAATCTCAATATTTATACAAATGCAAATACCGAAAGAATAGAATTATTGTGGGATAAAGTTTTAGAAAGATTGGAAAAAGAAAAGGATAGTATAATAATTAGATATATTAAGCAAAACCTAATTCATTTAGTAAAAATGATAGAACTTACAAAGGAAAACAGCATTCGAATAAATAAAACTCTTTCAGAATTCCCAGATAATGATATTGATATTTTTTCTGAAATTTTACTAGAAAAGTTTAATAGTAAAACAGCAGGTGCCATTGGAGAAATATTCTTACATTATGTAAATGCAGGGAATTATTCATTTTATCCTGAAGAAAAAGTAAAAAGTCTTATAGGAAAATTATTTCAAGATGAAAACAGTAAAGGTGCTGCCTTTCAGATTTGTAATAGGTATTTTGAAAAAGGGATTTATTCAATAAGTGATATTTCAAAGGAGTATCCATAAGAGTACTAGTAAATTTCTAATCCCGATTTCTATTCCATGACAAGACGGTCGATACTATGGATATCCTTGCCCCGAGTAAATCTCACCCAGTCTCACAGCCCGGAGTCGGCATCAAACCTACCACGCCTTCTTTCGCGTAATTTTCAGCTTGAGCCAGTTCCACGCATACACGACAGTCGTG
>MIBD01000001.1:3540-8240 GCA_001829395.1 Spirochaetes bacterium GWF1_49_6
CAGGATAGGGAACACGAGCGTGAGGTGCAGGAACGCGAAGATATAAGTGCGCGCGCCGGTATAGCTCACCCATGTTTTCCGCTCCTGTATCCGCGTCGTATGCTTGAGCGCGATCTTGTTCCGTTTCTTCAGGTACTGCCCGAGCGACTTGACGCTGTAATGATAGACCCCGTAACCGTCGATCATCGCGATCTTATTGTTCTCCGACTGCGCGAGCGTGAGGGTGACCTGCCCCTCCTCATAGGTATCGCCGCCGATAAATTTCTCGATCGCCTCGCGCTTCAGGAACATGGTCGCGGGGTAGCCGGGATATAGCAGGTACTTGCGGTAAACCTTCCCGTCGATAACCTTTTTATCCACCCGGCGGGGCTTGATCGCGATATCGCGCGCGAGAAGGTCGCCGATATGGATGACCGAAAGGAAATTATTCAGCACCGGGCCGCCGGGGATTTTCAGAAACTCCTGCTCGACCCCAGCGATATCGGGGAATATTTCGAACGCGCGGACGAACGACGAGATCATGTCGGTCTGCGCCATCTCCTCGTCCGCGTCGAACTGGTACACATAGTCGCCGGTCGAGGCTTTGAGCGCGACAGCCTTCCCGAACTCCGCCACTATCCGCGGGTTATCCAGCACCTTGATGCTGATATCATGGGTTTTCTTCCATTCTGCTATCAGTTCGCGCGTGCGGTCGGCAGACATCGCATCGGCGATCAGTATCTCGATCGCGCTATGGGGATAGTCCTGTTTCGCGATGGAATCGAGGCACCGGAGGATATTTTTTTCCTCGTTCAGGCATGCGGTTATGGCGGTCACTTTTTTTATCATCGGTACCTCGCGGGGCGATATTTACAACGTCTCGTCTTCTACGGGTAGGGCAGGGTCCATCTCGTCCGGCTCGGCCTTATAAAACTTTTTCCGCATGACGAAGAAATAGACCGCCATGAACAGCAGGATAGCGATGCCGGAGTAGAAACGGATATCGATGATCGACTGCATATCCTGCCCGAAGAAGTAGAACAGCGCGGCCTGGCCGAGAGCGAGCAGCATCAGCGGGATAAACACCTTATAGCGGTCGAGCGAGATAAAGAACTGAAGCATCAGGTTGATCAGGATATACGGTACGCACGAGATCGCGTAGTAACGGATGGCGTCGATCGCGCTGAGGTAGATGGGGTTGTAGAAATTGACGAACGGGCGGATGGCGACAATAAACCCGAGCAGCCCGACTCCGGTAACCCCCAGCACTATAAAAAGCCCCTTCAGGAATACCGGGAGATAGTTCTGTTTTTTATGGAACGCGTTATTGATCGATATGAAGAACAGGGGCAGGGTGATAGTCCCGAACCAGTACACGATACTCCCCAGGTCGCGCGCGGTCGCGAAATCCCCGGAGAGCGCCTCGCCGAGACGGATACGCGCGAGCTGCATATCGATAGTCTGGAGCAGGGTGGAGAATATGATGGCCAGCCCGATTTTATAGAAGAACGAGAAATTCTTCTGTGAGATTTCCTTATCGGGGGAATCCTGCTTCTGGAAGTCGATTTTCGCGGCCTTGGGGAGCGAGAAAATCACGAACAGGATGAATCCGGCGATATACCCGATCAGTACGGCCCACATGGTTTTCGCGAGGGTGAGGCTGAAGAACAGGAAAACACCGAGCACGAGAACCTTTACCACTATCATAGTTAAAAGAGATATGGAACGCCCGAAAAAATTCCCGAAACTCTCGAGGAACGAATTGAACGGGACTTTCAGGTACTCGAAAACGATAATCGCCATCAATAGGAAAAACGGCGCGGCGTCGGCGGTCTTATATATTTTCATGATAGACGGGAGGAATATTAAAAAGAGTCCTGAGAATACGGCGAGAAATATCCCGATAATGATGAAAAAATAACGGTAGGTTCCGGGGATACTCCGGTGGTTGCCGTAGGAATGTATCTGCGAGAAAGCCTTGGTACTCCATGTTTTCAGCACCACGCCCACGACCGCGATAATCTGGGTCAGCGAGAGAAGCGCCCCGAACAGGCCGTACTCCTCTTTGGTAAGATTCCGGTTCGCGAAAATTTTAAAAATGTACTGCGAAACATTGTTTGCCATGGTAAAAATAAAAAGAATGACGCTATTCCGGTAGTAATCGTCTTTCAGTAGTCCCTTGACGGTTTTCCAAAGGTTCGGACGCATAACTCATCCTTTTTTATAGTATTCCAGTTCGCGGGCGAATATTTTTTTCCAGTCATATTTTAAAATGGTCTCGGTTCCTTTCTTCTGATAGGATTCGTACTCCTTAGGGGAGGATAGCAGGGCGCAGACTTTTTCGGCAAACTCGCCGGTATCGAACGAACGGGCATAGCTGATCGCGTCGCCGTATACGCTTTTATAGGCGATCAGGTCGTACCCCGCCACCGGGAGTCCGCATGCCATAGCTTCTCCGACGGCGATACCCCATCCTTCCTCGTGGGACGGCGCAATAAACAGCTTTGCCGACTTCATCAGCGCGAATTTCTTCTCGTCAAAGATATATCCCGGATATTCGAGGTTACGGTTCGCGCCGTGTTTCTCGAATTCCGCGGTCAGTTTGTGTTTATCCTCCACGGAAATTCCCCCAATCATTCCGAGGGTCGCGTCGGGAAACTTCGCGAGTACGGCCGCCCAAATAGGAGGAAGGTCGTATATTCCCTTATTCGTCCGCATCCCGATATGAATGAGCGTGAATTTTTTTTCCGGGTCTGCGGGAACCGTATCGATAAATTCCTTATCGACCCCAAGCTCCACATAGACAGGCTCGCCTCTGTAACCGTATTGCGAAAGTTCCTTAGCTATCTCGCGTCCCTCGGCGCTCCCGTTAATAAACACCATATCGTAGAACTTTCCTATCTGGCGGTATACCTTCTTTTGCTGGCGATACATGTACCAGTTAATCAGGTAGATTCCTTTACGTTCGCCGGGCAGGGGGTAGCGGTGATAACTCGTGGAGAAAATTCTATTTATTTTACCTTTTTTTTTCATTTTTATCAGCGGATCGATATGGTAGAAAAAGTCGCTGGATGCAAGGCCGATATCGAACGGGCCGAAGTCCTTCCGGCGGGCGAGACTGCGAAGGTGCAGGGTGGAGATGAAGTACGACCATGCCCGGAACAGACGGAACGGTTCTTTTTTCAGGAACAGGGACGCGCGGATAGGGATGACCTTGATCGCGTCGATAACTACCCGGTCGTTCGCGAAATAGTTTTGGAATGTCTCTAGGCCGCCTGTGGTGAATCCAATTGTGATATCGAACCCGCCGTCGCGTATCATCGCGCGGAGGAGTTCAAAGAAGCGGGTCCCGCCACCGCAGATGCCGGCCTTTAAGCCTGTCCCGACCTGCGGAATGAATATCCTGATCTTTTTACTTTTTTCATTCATATATACTTCCGAGATAATAAATAGAATAGGTTGCTAGTAGTTTGTTCCGAACGGGCGGCGATCATTCATCGGATTTCATCATTATTTCAATTAATTCGTTAAATTTCACCTTAGGCTCCCAATTCAATAACCGTTTAGCCTTGGAAGCATCCCCTACTAACAAATTGACCTCGGCAGGCCGGTAAAATTGCTGGTCAATTTCAAGTACCAGACGCCCGCTTTTCGTATATCCCTTTTCATCGAGGTCTTTTCCCTCGAAATGGATTTCCTCGCCTGTGAAGGCGAAGGCAGTTTCCACGAATTCCTTGATAGTATGCGTTTCCCCGGTCGCGATAACAAAGTCCTCGGGGGTGTTTTGCTGGAGCATTTTATACATGACTTCGACATATTCCTGAGCGTAGCCCCAATCCCGTTTGGAGTAAATATTCCCAAGACGCAGAATTTCGTTCTTTTTTATGGCATTGATGATTTTTTTAGTGACAAATTCGTTCCCGCGTCTGGGGCTTTCATGGTTAAAAAGGATACCCGAGCACGCGAAAATATTATAGCTCTCACGGTAATTAACGGACATCCAATGGGCGTATAATTTCGAAACACCGTAGGGCGAACGGGGATAGAACGGGGTGTTTTCGTTCTGGGGGACTTCCTGTACCATCCCGAACATTTCGGATGTGGAGGCCTGGTAGAACTTTGTTTTCGGGGACGTCGTGCGGATTACCTCGAGCAGTTTCAGCGTTCCCATCGCATTAACATCGGAGGTGTAGATGGGTTGTTCCCATGAGAGTCCTACGAAGCTCTGCGCCGCTAAATTATAAACCTCGTCTATCGGGTACTTCTTGAAAATTCTCTGGAGGGATACCTCGTCCAATAAATCCCCGTATTCGAGGGTGATTTTATCGATCACTTTTCCTATACGTTTCAGGTTCGGGGATGAACTTCGCCGGAGCAACCCTATGACAGTATATCCCAAACTCAACAAATATTCGGCAAGGTAGCTGCCGTCCTGTCCGTTTATACCCGTTATTAAAGTAGTTTTCACTTTTTCCTCTGATATGCAATCATTTTTTTATCCGTTATCTATCAATACTTTCAATAAAACAACGGAAAGATATTTTAACATAGATACCTTCACAAATCAAATCTACGGCTACTTCTGGGTAACGCGAGGCGGAAATTTCGAAGTGGAGGATTAATTATTGGAATTGACCCTATCCATAAAGGAAATAAACCAGTGTATGACTTACAGGACGAGCTTCATAAAATCGCCGCCGAAGACATCGGCGAACGTATTC
>MIBD01000001.1:8246-17865 GCA_001829395.1 Spirochaetes bacterium GWF1_49_6
GACAGGTCGTTGACGCTGAAGTAGATGATCTGCCATCCCGCCTCTACGTACTCCTTCAGCAGGGTGAGGGCGTTCCGGCGGCGGTCATGGTCGAACGAGAGGAACGCGTCGTCCAGCAGAAAGATATGCGGCGTCTGCGTGAAACGGTCGATCGCGATACCCATGCGGATGGCGAAGTAGAACATATTCCGCGCCCCGGTGCTGAGGTCTGGAAAACGGTACTTTTCGCCCGACGAGGTAATCGCGCCGATCTCTATATCGTTCCCGCCGCGCGGGGAATTTGGCTTGATGACGGTTTCCACGCCGGTGTAGAATCCACCGGATATAGCGGTGAACGCCTTGCGGAAGCCCGGGCTGCGGAACACGCCGTTGAGGAACATATCCACATCGGACTGTATCCCCGTGAACGCCGTATCCGTGATCTGGGAGTAACGGATATCCGCGTCGATCCTCAACTCCCATTCCTTGAGAGTCTCCGCGATACCGAAGAGGAGGTAGGGGTTCTCGCCGGGGATAACACGTTCGATCTCGCTGTAGAACGAACGGATGCGGTCGGAGTTTTTCCCGAAGTCGCGGAGGAACGCCGAGTAGGCGGCCTGCGCCCCGGAACGCGCCCCGGAGGTCGCGCTTTCTATCGATTGCCGCAGGGAGGATATTTCCGCTTCGAGCCCGTTTTTCCGTCCGTCGAGTTCCGCGAATTGTTCCTCGATATATTTGATATCCGTGCCGCCCGTCTTTTTAGATATTTCCTTCTGGAGGGATTTCATCTCGTTCTGGATATAGGATTCGTTATCGTTACCGAAGAATCCCCCGACCGCCCTGCGGGTCTGTTCCATCGATGAATCGAGCTCGCCCTTGCGCCCGCGAAGCTCGGAGAGCTTTCGGCACGCCGCCTCGACCTGCTCCATCGACGCGTACACCAGCCGCAATTCCCGCTTGACCGCGTCGATCTCCGTTTGCCTGGCGCGGAGTTCCGCGAGCCTCCGCTCAATCGATTCTGGGGTGTTCTCATTGACTGCGGCCTGTAACGCGGCGCGGCGGCGGATAAGCGTATCGATCTCCGCGCGGGTATTCCCGATCGTCTCGTTCAGCAGGCCGGCCTGCGGCTGTAGCTGCCCGGAGACGTGGTTTCCCTGGCGGGGCGCGGCGATTGCGAATATAATGCCCGCGGTACCCGGGAGAAAGAACGCGATGGAGAGAAGCAGGAGGACGATAGGGTCGAAGTCGAGTTTTTTCATCATCGCGAGAATAGTCAGCGCAATCCCGCCCAGCCCGATCGCGGTAAAGACCGATGCGATCACCGTCAGCGCCGTACGCGAGCCCGCAGGTTTGGCATTCCCCGTACTCCGGGAAAGCCCGTCCAGTTCGGCCTGTTTCCTGCGGAGGTATTCCTCTTTTTCGGCGATACTTCTGTCGAACTCGGTCAGATTATTATTATCGGATTTCAGGCTTTTCAGCTTCTGTTCTTCTATCGCGATCTCTCCGTCGAGACGGACAGATTCCCGTTCGGCGTCGATCCAATCCTTACGGATTTTCTCCGGGCCGCGCGCCTCAAGGGCGGCGAGTTCCTCGTTATTTTTCTTTTTCTCGTCGATCAGCCGGAAGTAGGTGAACCCCGCGTCGTATTTTCTCTGGAGGTCGTTGACCTGCAGACCGGCCTGCTGACGCTCCCATTCGGCGCGTACCTCGGCGTAATCTGCGGTTAGCCCCGTGAGACGCTCGCGCGCGGACTTGGCGCGCCCGATTTCCCCGCACGCATGGACGACCGCCTCACGGTACTGCGCGGCGTTTTTCCGAAGCTGCATCAGCCAGCTCGCGTTGGTGCGTACCCCGAGGAGTTCGCCTAATTCCGCGTTGATCTTAGTGAAAATTCCGTCCCGCCCGTACAGCACTTCTTTGATGTCCGTATTCCAGTAATCCTTCGATTCGATGTCCTTGCCGGATTTCCACGACCAACGGATATCTCCCTCGCGGATAACGAGCAGGGAGGCGTAGTCGGCGAGATGCTCCGGTAACGGATCGCCGCCTGTGGTGATTTTTACGTCGCACGTGTCCTGAAAACGCGGGTTGATGACGGTATCGGCGGGAGATTTGGATTTCCCCTTGGACGGCTGGAAAAGCTCGCGGATCAGGACGTCCGAAAGGGTGGTCTTTCCCCGTTCGTTATTCCCGACAATCAGGGTGACGGGTTCGAAGGTAACGGTCTGCTTTTTCAGCGGGCCGGCCTGACGGATATCTGCTTCTATGATTTTCATGCGTTACCCGGAGATACAGGAAATTTTTATTTCCACTGCTTATTCTGTTTCAGGAATTTGACGAGGTGAGTAACGTCCGGAATAATACTCGTATCGTCGATGAGGTTTTTATTGGGGGGAGCGACTTTCTGGGCGACGATAATAATATTCCGGCCAAGACGCGGAAATACCCGTGAAAATACCCTCATCCAAGTGGGAAGGTACGGGATATCTGTTCCGAGCCGCCTGACAATTTTAAACCCGTGCGCCTTCAGCAGGAGTTTTACGAGGCGGTAGGTGTATTCCCGTATATGAATCGAACGGTACCTAGCCCCGAGGTAGGGGGGAAGGTCAAAAATCCACTGCATGATAATCGAGATAATATGCGTCGAATTAGGAAACGTCAGGATGAGGTAGCCGTTGTCATTCATGTTGTGGTTTATCGAATACAGCATATTATCCGGGAGCAGCAGGTGCTCGATTATTTCTCCGCATAGGGCAAGGTCGAATTTTTTCTTGAGCAGAAAGCTGTCTTCCAGGTTGGCGACCGCACCGTCGATTCCCATACTCTTTAATGTTGCCACGGTATCGGGAACAAGGTCGACGCCAAAGGCGTAACTTTTCGGGTAAACTTTTTTTATCTCGGAGAGTATTTCCCCTCCGCAGACACCGTAATCGATGATTGATGGGGCATCTTTATTAATATGCTTCAGGGATTTTATAGAGTGTTCAAACATGAGTTTATACCGCAGTACCCACATCCGGGTTTTACTGCGGTCATCGAATGACCGAATCTGCATAGCTGTGTTATCCATAAATTCCTCGCCCTGAAAAACAATAGTAAAATATTAACGGTGTGAATATGAAAAGTCAACTTAATTATCGAAACGCGGGGTTAGAATTGAGAACTACATTTTGACAGAATTATCTTTTCGGGTATATAATATTGCTCTTAAAATCGAATCACTATAGTTATTAAGGAGGAGAGTAGTATGCATCCGATTAACAGATTTTTCGGTCATCTCGGATATCATGTATCAGTTACCAGAGAAAATCAGCCCCTGACCAAGGAATGGCTTGATGAGTACAAAGCGTTTAAGAAAAATTTTCGGTATTATGCGAAAGAATTAAAAATCAATCCCAGAGGCTTCAAAATCGTTAAAGCATTACAATACGAAAACGGTCTTCATCCCGCGAATTATAAAGATTTTGAATGCGGATTTTCCGCTTCTCAAATCAGGCGGGTTAAGCCGGAAAACATCCTAGACATAGGGTCTTACCGGCATTTCATTCTCGGACTGCTATCCGCATATAAACTCACGACAATAGATGTACGGGATAGGGTGCCTGTATGCGAAAATGAGACGGTGTTAACATGTGATGCGAAAAAGTTGGATATCCCGGATAACAAATTCGAGGTAGTTTTATCTTTAAGCGCTATCGAGCATTTCGGTCTAGGGAGATACGGGGACGATTTCGATTTGGAAGGGGATAAAAAATCTTGTATGGAAATGATCCGCGTCCTTAAGCCCGGAGGGAGACTTATTTTTACTACGATGATCGCAAAGAAACAGGCGGTTATGCTTTACAACGCGGGACGGGTCTATAGTTATGAAATGATTCAGAATTTGTGCTCCGGTTTGGAATTGGAAGAAGAAACGTTCTTCAGCAAAAAGTTAAACCGTTTCTGTACTTTTAATGAAGTTACAGAATCGACCAGCGGGTTATGGGACTCCTATTGCGGTTGCTGGCGGAAAAAGAAATAGCGCGGATAATAAAATATAAAAATATCCGTATAAGATGTTATATAAAATAATAGTTTAAAAATATTTGACAAAACCTTACAGGGGATGTATAATACGCCTATTATTTTATTGGAGGTTCTTATGAAGAAAGGTTTTTGGTTCGTTTCAGCATTTTTGATGCTGCTTACCATCGGGTGTAGCGGTGTATTAGATGAAGGCGATGTCGGTTCAGTTCGTGTCGTTATCGGTTCGCCATCGGCTAGCGCTTCCTCATTCACACCACAGGTTTTTCAGCCTTTATTCGCCGGCGGTTCCGCCGCAATCGATAAAGGTGTGATTACCCTCACTAAGGGTAGTCAGCGTATCGATAAAAATTTCGATTATACGAATTCCCCGATCGATTTGTCTATTACTTCTCTTCAGGTTGGAAATTGGAATATTTACGTGGCGCTATACGATGCGGACGGCTTTAAAATCTACGAGGGTTCTTCGACTGTTACTATCAAAAAGGGTGTCACCAGCACCGCCAGCATTACCGTTTCAGCGGTGACAGGAAATCTCGAAATCATCATCGACGTGCCCGGCCCGTTTTTAGTGCTCGATGAGAACTTCGACGACGGCGTAGCCAACGGATGGACTTTAGCTCAGGGAATTGGAACTATTACAAATGGAGAATACCATATTAAAGGTGTATCCGGCGTACCTCAGATGGGTGGTTATCTGCTTTATGGCGCTGGTAATACAGCTTTGTCAAATTATGTGTTCGAATTCGATTTTAAAGGGGTTGAAGGATATGCCGATGATTTGCGTCCCGATGTAATGTTTAGGATTCAGAGCTGGGGGGCTTCATATAGTCTTTATCGCATAGACTTTTTCCCAATGGATAATATCGGAAATCCGGGTTACTGGTCATGCGCTGAATATAACGGGACATGGGGTACGCCTGGATCGATCTCTAACGGCAATTCGAACTTGTTTGTCCGCGAATGGAATCATGGCGAAATCTCTGTTATCGGAAACTTGATCAGAATATATATTAACGGCGGGTTGTTACTCCAATACACCGATCCAACCCCGATGCTTTACGGTGGTATCGGTCTTGCGACTATGTGGACTACTGAAACTGTCTACGACAATGTAAAGCTCTGGTTATATTAGGTAAAAATTATTCGGGCGGGGCAATCGTTGCCCCGCTTTTATTCTTTAAAACACATAGGTTTTTCGCAAATCAGTATCCATACTTGATATAATTTTTTTAATGATATATAATAATCCTTAATATCATTAAGGATAAAGAAATTGAAACAAGTCATTAAATCCATAAAAAGTGTAATAAAAAAAGAAGGGTTGTTTCGGGGATTGATCATTATCCCATTGCGAATCATTCAGTATCTTTACTATAAGACCTTTAAAAAACGCAGCTTCACGGTTGGGGGAAAAGCTTATCCCTATTTTTATCATCTCCGTAACGCGACGTTTCTGAAGGAACGCGCCGTTGAAATCGCAATCGGAATAGATTTGTTGAACGAGTACCGCGGAAAATCAATTCTTGAAGTCGGAAATGTCATGGATCAGTATTATCCCGTTCCGCACGATGTCGTGGATAAGTATGAAAAGGGTGAAGGTGTTATCAACGAAGATATTATTACTTATAAGCCCGGGAAAAAGTATGATTTAATAATTACTATATCAACAATGGAGCATGTAGGCTGGGATGAGACACCGCGTACAAAAGACAAATTCATTGCTGCTCTCAATTACCTAAAAGAATTATTAGATAAAGGTGGGTTATTATTTGTAACAATTCCAATCGGATACAACGATGATATTGATAATTCCCTGCGTGAAAAAAAATTTCCGCTATCAGATGTACATTATATGAAAAAAACCGGAAAAGACTGTAGGTGGACAGAGTCAAAATATGAGGAAGTGAAAGATATAAAATGCAATTTAAAGTACCTGAGCGCTAATGCACTCTTAGTAGGATTTTATAAAAAAGCATAGCGTGTGATTATCGGAAAGTTCTCTTGTTGGCATATTTTTATCCGTCATTTTTTACATATCTGCCGTATTAAATAGCATTGTAAAATCTTCAAAGTCCTTCTCTCCCTGTGAAATTGACAAACGGCAGGCCGCGTATTAAAATTACGGAACGCCGAACTTTAGGAGCGATTGTGGAACAGTTCGAGAACGCCGACCAGAAGAAGATATTTAATAAAATATTCTCCGAGGGCAAGTATGAAGAACCGATTCTTCATCAGAAAGTCCTGAACCTGATAAAAAAACGAAAACTCGTCTATAGCAAGGTTCTCGATATCGGCGGGGGTAACGGGATGATGCTGGATATGCTCGATCCCGCCGCGGATAAGCATTCGGTGGATATCTCCGATACCGGAGTGGGCATCATGTGCGGGAAGGGGATCCACGCGGTTTGCCACGACATATCGAGGGACATTCTGCCCTTCGGGGATAACAGTTTCGACCTCGTGATCTCGACCGAGGTGCTCGAGCATATCGTGAACCCCGAGTTCGCGATAGCCGAGGCGTTCCGGGTGCTGAAGCCCGGCGGGACGTTTATCGCATCGGTACCCAATATCTATCAGTTGGCGACCTTTATCTTGATTTTTCTGGATATCCCGCCGATTAACAGCGCGCGCTACGGGTCGATGCATTTCAGGGACTATACCAAGCGGTTATTTAAGAAGGCGCTCAAGGAACACGGGTTTGTCATAAAAAAAGTTATCGGCGATATCATCTTCCCGTTCAAAGGCGCGGTAAGCCGCTTTTTCGCGGGATTATTTCCCCGCCTCTCTCATAGAATCATCGCGGTCTGTCAAAAACAATAAATGGAGAAAAATATGAAAAAATCAACCTCATTCTGGATAACCATCATCGTTATCGCAATTGCAATTATACTGCCGTTATTTTTATTTTTCGACTCAATCTTTCTGGGTAAGGCGATACTCGGAATCGACGGAAACTATACCCTTCGTAATATCTACCGGAACGCTTTACTGAACGGGTCTATGTCGACATGGAATAGCGCGAACTGGCTGGGTATGAATATCGGAAATTTCTCAACCGTATTATGGATATTCTTCACTAAAATATTTACGCTCGATATATCGGAAACATTGGCCTATGCTGTATCGATATCCGCATCGATTATTTTTACCTATCTTCTGCTGAAGAAGCTCGGCGCGGAATGGTACGCCGCGGTATTCGGCGCGCTGACGTTCTCGTTTGCTCCGCACTTTATTTCGTTAGTCTACGCGGGGCATGTCGGGGTAGTGAGTCTCGTACCGTATCCCCCGATGATCCTATACTTCTTCCATATCGCGTTCGACCGCGCTAAATCCGGCATACTGAAAACAGTGGTATCGTTGATACTCGCAGGTATCGCCGCGAGTATGATGATCGGGAACGACCCCCAGCGCGGGATGTATATTGCCGTGCTGATTGCGGTATATACTCTGTTTCTAATATTCAGGAAAACTCCTCAAAAACCGGAAGTATCGATCGAATCCGTCCGCACTCCGGGGGATATTTTTCTCGATTTCGGGAAAGTCGGTATATTCCTGGGGGTGGCGCTTCTTTCGTCTGCGTTTACCCTCAGCGGCTTATTAGGTTCGACGGCGTTCCAGGGTAAACAAGCCGGAGTGACAGCGGAAGAGACGGTGGAGAGCGAAGCGCAGAAATGGGATTTTGCGACGCAGTGGTCGATGGACCCCCGCGAACTGCTCGATAATCTGGCATTCGGTTATCACGGTACTATTTCCGGCGACCCGCAGATGCCCTACTGGGGGACGAAGCCTTATTCCGGTAACAGCGAATCGGTCGGGTATTTTGTAATGATTTTCGCCATATTTGGAATAGTCTTCGGGTTCAAGCGGAAAGACTTTACAACTAAATTTTTCTTCTGGGGCGGGATGGTCGCGCTTCTGCTGTCGTTCGGGAAATGGCTCCCCGGTTCCCCGTTATTCTGGCTGTGGTACCATATCCCGATGATGGATAAACTGCGCGCACCCGCGAAATTTATCTCGGTATTCGCCCTGTCGTTCTCGATTATCGCGGCGTTTGGTTTCCAATGGGCGTTAGAGGCGATACGTAAGTATAAAAAGCCCGAGGATGCCCGCGACGCTAAAAAAACGGTGCAGACTCCTGAACGGAAACATTTCAATATTGTCATGTATTTTATTATCACTATTCTGGTGATCGGGTTCCTTTGGATGATCGGGGTGATGATGTCAGGGACGGGGATTATCGCGAGCCTCGGGAAAGCGCAGTATGATAATATGGTCGGCGCGTTACTGCGAATGAATATCTATTCCGCGCTCACCCTCGCGGTATTCTACGCGGCATGGAGTTTCAGGAAGGAATCGGCGGTAAAGCTGGTATACACCATCCCGTTCGCGGTCTTTCTACTGTTCGAGGCGTGGAGTATCAACCTGTTCTTTATCAGTAAGTCCTATATTACACCGTCCGAATTTTTCCAGAAGGATGGAGTAGTCGACTTTCTGACCAAAGACACGTCCCAGTACCGTGTGATGACCTCGATGAAGTTCTACCTGAACGGGCAGTTAGCTCCTATCCCGGTGACTATCGTCAGGGGACAATATCTTACCTATATCTTTCCATACTACAATATAGAGGCAATGGATGTTCCGGCGATGTCGCGTGTGGATGAGGATTATGACGCTTTCTTTAAGGCGATATTGACCCCCCCGGCCGGGACTGCGGTACAATCGCTGGACGACCTGATTAATCTGAATGTGCGCCTCCTCCAGATAGCTAATGTAAAGTACCTCATTACTGACGGTAATTTTTATATGGGACAGCAGCCTCAGGTGATAGTCTATGCTCTGACCAATAATACGAATTTCTCATATATCGGAAGCGCTCTCGGAGCGTATAATAGAACGCACTACATCTTCGCGGTAAAGAACACCCTTCCGAGAATAGGGCTTTTTACCTCGTATATCGCGGTAACTAATAACAACGATGCGTTGCAATACCTTGCCAACTCGGAGTTCGATTTCCATAAGCTAGCGGTAGTGCAGGGCGGCTTTCCCGACAACTCTACGAATATCGCGCGGGTCATCCCGCAGACGGTGACGGAGTACAAACAGTGGTACATCAAGTGCGAGGTGGTATCGAACCACGGAGGTATCCTGATGAACGATATGCGGTACGACCCCACATGGAAAGTCTATGTGAACGGGAAGCCCGCGGAACTCCTGAAAGTGGATTATATTATGCAGGGAGTGAAGCTCGAGCCTGGGGATTGTACGGTTGAGTTTAAGTATGAGCCGAAGACAGGGTATTTATCGATATCGTTGGCGATGATTTGGGGAGGGCTGATTGCCGGCGCGATCTACGGGATTATTTACCTGATCGGGTATCTCCGCCGTAAGGACGACGAAGGTGATGCGCGGGGCTAACCCCATTACAGGATTACAGAAATACCGCCCTTGCGGTGGCGACTATCCGGGGCGCGTATTATTACAACGGGTATCAGGTGTAATATTACAGGTTTTTAAGATAACACCCGCAGAAAATGAGTTGAACCTGTTACCGGCATGCGGTAAACCTTGTCGAACCATGAATATGATGTGTAATATGCTCGGGATTTGAAAATAT
>MIBD01000002.1:0-1906 GCA_001829395.1 Spirochaetes bacterium GWF1_49_6
TTCCCGTTTTGGGATGAGTCTGCTATGGCTGACCGTGTGTAATATCGGCGTAGGTATATTTATCGCGTTCGTGGTGTACGGAAAACGTACCCGCAGAATGGGATTGAACCTCGACGCGCATACGTTCCCGGAATTTCTGGGACGCCGTCTGGATTCGAAATTCGTACAATGGTTCTCGGGTCTCATCATATTTTTATTTATGCCCCTGTACGCGGCCGCGGTTCTGATCGGCGGAGCGCAGGTGCTTACTGTTCTGACCAATATCCCTTATGACGTGGGTATCGCGATATTCGGTATTCTTGTCGCGGCATACGTGATGATGGGCGGCCTGAAGGGAGTCATGTACACCGACGCCCTGCAGGGAATACTAATGTTCGTGGGTATGATCATCCTGTTAATCGGGATATATGTCATGCTCGGCGGTATCACTCCCGCGCACCAGAAACTTACCGAACTGAAACCGTCGCTTGTCGGTATCGCTAATACGAAAACGGACGGGTTAGTGAATTCTGGCGGCGCTCAACTGACCAAGCCGGACATTAGTAAAGAAGGTGTTACTAATATTGTCAATGTCGCGGATGTTTATAACGGTATGCTTGACGTGGAAGCCCGTATAGGCAAGCTCTATACAAAGATGACCAATTCCAAAGTCAATCAGCTTACGCCTGAATTGCTGGGCGAGCTGAAAATTCTTGCCGAGAATAACGCGAAAATCCTCGCATCGTTTACGGGAATTAGTCCGACGAACGGGAATGCCGAGTTCGTGAAGCGTTACAGTGAAACTCTCACCGCGTTCAATGTCAAACTCAATCAGTTAATGACGGGCGGCGGCGGCACCAATGAAATGAAAGGATTGATGAAAGAGTACGGTACTGTCGTGTATAATCTCAAGATGGTAAAAATACCCGCGATGGGTGTTCCTGCCGGCGGATGGACTTCTTCCCCGCCCTCGGGTTCTCCGCTATGGTGGATGATTTTCTCGACCATCGTGCTCGGCGTGGGTATCGGCGTATTGGCGCAGCCTCAGTTGGTCGTGCGGTTTATGACCGTGAAGAGCAACAAAGAGCTAAATCGCGCTATCATGATGGGGGGAATATTCATCCTTGTTACCGTGGGCACTTCGTTTATTGTCGGGGCGCTCTCGAACGTTTATTTCTTCGAGAAATTAGGGTCGGTATCCGTAGCGCTCGCGGGCGGTAACCATGACCAGGTGATTCCGACATTTATCGCGTCGGCGCTCCCCCAGTGGTTCGGATACCTCTTTATGCTGGTTATCCTGTCTGCGGGTATGTCGACACTCAGTTCGCAGTTCCATACGATCGGAACATCGTTCGGCCGCGACTTCTTTGAAAACGGGATTATGGCGAACGCTAAACCCGCGGTGAAGAAAGAGATTGAGAAAAAAGCGGGCATCGGCAGAATCCTGATTATCATGGGAATCGGCGTAGTGGTCTCGGTAGGTCTGGCCTTACTGATGGCAAGCGCAAAAATGCAGGTTCTGACAATTATTCTGGTACTCGCGTTCGGATGGCTGATCCTGATATTCCTGACATTCTACTCGAAGAAAGACCAGTCGGCCAAGGGAGCGGGCGGAGTCCTCGCGACCCGTATCGGTATCCTCGTGGGTATCCTGCTGACGATTCTGCTTGGATTGAAGCTCGAAGGCGGGATAATCGCCCGCGCGACCGCCATTTTCTTCGGTCTGATGGCGTCGAGTTTCCTCGCGCCGTATACCGCTTCGATATTCTGGAAGCGGCTGACCCGGAAGGGAGCTATCGCGGGAATCATTTCAGGCGTCGCCGGGACGGCGATCGCGTTCCTCTTCTTCCATGAGAAGGAAGCCGCTTATTTCGGCTTATGTAAATTGTTGACCGGTCAGCCGGTATTGATCGCCGGGCCTTTCGCT
>MIBD01000002.1:1969-16173 GCA_001829395.1 Spirochaetes bacterium GWF1_49_6
ATGACGAAAGTGGAAAACCCGAAGACTGTCGAATCGGCGTTTAAAGGAATAGGTAAGAAATAATTCATCAGGGGCCGCAAGAGCGGCCCCGTTTTTTACATTAGTATATCATTATTTATCTTGACAAAAATAATATTATTGATTAAATTAATTCCTATTGACAATATAAGAAATAGGAGGATTGACCATGAAGGAAATGACGAAAAAATCGTTGGGAGAGGCGTTTGCCGGTGAATCGATGGCGCATATGAAATACCTGAACTTCAGCGAAACCGCGAAGAAAGAGGGATTCGCCAATGTCGCCCGTTTATTTCAGGCGATAGCCTATGCCGAGCAGGTTCACGCATCCAATCACGCGAAGAATCTCGGATATGTGAACAAGACCGCTGAAAATCTTGACGCCGCTATGGGGGGAGAGAATTTCGAGGTTCAGGAGATGTACCCCGCGTATGACGCTATAGCGAAGCTCCAGAGGGAGGACGGCGCGATTAAATCGATACATTACGCCATCGAAGCCGAGAAAATCCATTACGATTATTATAAGAAGGCGAAGTCGCATGTCGAGAAAGGGAAGGATTGGGAGATCGGTAAGGTCTATATCTGCCCGGTCTGCGGGTACACCCATATCGGGGAAGATCTTCCCGACGAGTGCCCGGTCTGCAAAGCCAAGAAAGATAAGTTTTTAGCGTTCTAAGGAGGCAACCATGAAAATCGGAGAATTAATCCAGTCCGCTGATTGGAAGACGGAGAAACACATTCCCGCTATCGAAGCGCCTAAATCGGCGAAAAAAGGGGAGAAAGTGAAAGTTCGCGTGATTACCGGAGCGGAAATCGCGCATCCGAACACCACCGCGCATCATATTTCCTCTATAGAGGTGTACTTTAAGGGCAATGACGATAAGTTTCCCTATCTTCTCGGTAAGTTCGAGTTTACCGCTCACGGGGCTTCCGCGAACGGCGCGGATACCAGCACGGTTTATACCGAGCCCGACGTATCGCTCGTATTCAAGACGGAAAAATCCGGCGCTATTATAGCATCATCCTACTGTAACGTGCATGGCCTGTGGGAGAATTCCTGGGATATAACCGTAGAATAAACGATATGATAATCGATAAAGTTTCTCAGCGGAGTGTGTTGACGAAGACGGAAATTCAACTATTTTCCGTCACTGCGATGAGCAGGCAATGACAATTACCAATTGACATTAAGCCCCTTTTCGGAGGGGCTTTTTTTATGGGGATTTCGCCGATTCTGAGAGACGCGTACTGATTTTCCCGTAGCGCAGCAGGAAATCCTGTAATTCCTTTTCCGTGAGTGTTTCGGCTATCTTCGGCGCCATCGACTGCATATTGGTGATAGTCAGCAGGAGCATGTTTATTTTACCGGGGTCGGTCATATTCGTATCGGTCAGGACGAGTGATAGGTAGTCGTTGATGGCGCTTTCGTACTCGCCCAGAAACACCTGCCAGCTTTTCGGGTGGGGTGATTCCGTCCCGTTCTTATCGCATCCCGATAGTATAAGTATCGACAACAGCGGCAGTAAAAATAGATGCGATAAATTCAGGACGCGCGGTTTCAAAATTTATCCCTCCCGGAGACCGAGCGATGCGAGGAAATCTTTCTTGAGCGCTTCATGCGCCGATTCGGTGCGGGCCTTCACATCGGCGAGGGAATCCGCGGCGGATTTACCGTAAGTGGTGAAATAGAACTTGATTTTTGGTTCGGTTCCCGACGGGCGCGCGACCACCTTCGCTTTATCCGACAGATGGAGCAATATCACGTTCGATTTGGGAAGCTCTATCGGGGAAGTGGAGTTGGTTTTCATATCGAGAAGCGTGCTGTTCTGTACGTCGGTAACCGTCAGCACGTCGTAACTCCCCACCTTCTTAGGAGTTTCCGCGCGCAGCCGGCGCATCAGACCGTTAATCTGCTCCGCGCCGTCCATCCCCTTCATCGTGATCGACACCTGCGATTCGCGGTAGTAACCGTATTCCGTATAGATATTATCGAGGACTTCGGCGACCGATAAGCCCTTCGATCCGTAGTAGGCCGTCATCTCAGCGAACAGGCACGACGCGTTCACCGCATCCTTATCCCGCACGAAATCCGCCGCGTTATAACCGTGACTCTCCTCGCACCCGAATATAAATGTTTCACCCGTTTTAGCGAACCCGCGCGTAATCAATCCGATCCATTTGAAGCCCGTCAGGGTGGAGTAGGTCTTGACCCCGTTCGATTCGGCGATAGCGAATATCAGGTCGGTGGTCACGATAGTCGAGACCATCCGGGGGTTGGGGGGCATCTTTCCCGTATTCTTCAGTTCGGAGGTGATATAATAGACCAACAGGGTCGCGATCTGGTTGCCGTTGAGAAGGAGGTAGGAGCCGTCCTTCTTTCGGAGTACCGCGCCGATACGGTCGGCGTCGGGGTCGGTTGCGATAAACACGTCCGCGGCATTCTTCTTCGCGCAGTCGATGCCCATCTGCATCGCGGAGATTTCCTCAGGGTTGGGCTTGGGCGTAGTCGGGAAATCGCCGTTAGGGACGGACTGTTCCGCGACCATGAGGATGTCCTTGAAGCCGAATTCCTTCAATGCGGCGGGTACCATTTTATATCCCGTGCCGTACAACGGTGAGTAGCAGATTTTCACCGGGGCGGCGGGGATAACTTCGGGATGTATGGAAAGCGACTTGGTCTTCGCGTAGAATATGGGGTCGACTTCCGAATCGATTACTTGAAAGAGCGGCGAGGATTTTACCTGATCGAACGGCATTACCTTGACCATCGAAAGGTCGGACACATTCTTTACCTCGTCGATAATCGCGGTATCGTGGGGAGGGGTGACCTGCGCGCCGTCGTCCCAGAATACCTTATAACCGTTATACTCCTTGGGATTGTGCGACGCGGTAATCATTATCCCGCAGATCGCCGAAAGGCGGCGGATCGCGAACGAGACGGTCGGGGTAGGGTGGATATCGTCGTAGTAGTAAACCTTTATCCCGTTGGCGGTAAACACACCCGCAGCGGCTTCCGCGAAACGATCTGACTGGTGACGGGAGTCCCGTCCGATCACGACACCCATCGGAGCGCCGTTGTTGCGGAGGATATAATTCGCGAGGCCCTGTGTGACCTTACGGACATTGTAGATATTCATACGGTTCGATCCGGCGCCGAGCACACCGCGAAGTCCGCCTGTGCCGAATTCGAGGTCGCGGTAGAAACGGTCGGTCAATTCCGCCTCGTTATTCGCGGCGGCTAAAGACTTTATCTCCGCGATCGTGTCCTGATCGTAGGGAGCGGACGTCCATTCGCGGATTTTATTCAGGATTGATTCGTTCATTTTTAAGCCTCCAGTGCTGGGATAGAATATTATTTTAGCATATCCGTCATAAAATATCGAGGATTGGAATATTTTTATATTTACTTGAAAAGCGTGAAAATGGGGGTAAACTAATAATATGGGTTGGTCGGGCGCGGAACAGGAGGAAAAAATGAGCCGAAAGAAAGCACCGAATTTTGTAAGCTTGATTATGATCGTGACTGTCGCCGTCCTCACATTACTGATGTACGGAATATTATTGGGGAATATTTTTAGCGCGTTTTCCGATTCGCTGAACAGTAAAGATCATTCGGAAATTCATGATACAAGCACATCGTTAGTATTCTCGAACAATTTATCGATGTATGAGGATGTCAGGATAGCGAGAAACGGTCAGAGCGCCATCGAATAGATCATATTCGCTAATCTAATCAGCATATCCAGACTAAACGCAGTCACGATAAATGAGACAAGGTAGAAGGATACCGCTTGAAAGATGTCGCGAATCGATACCGGGCGCTGGTTACGGAACGCGAAACCCGCCGAGGATGAAAATATCAGAAGCACCACTAAAATTATATAGTATGATATTTTATTAAATATGAGATTTCCGACCTGGAAGAAATTGTACTTCGATTCGAAGACATAATCGCTATTCAGGATAATATCGAGCATGCTGATTTCTTTGACCGGATTGGAAAGATTGTAGATAGCGTCCATACTGTAAATAATCGGGACGCTTTTCGAGTCAGCCATGTTCATATCTTTGGAGATACTCCCGCCCTTATACTCGATAAACTTCGAATTGAGAAGCAGTATTTTCCCATCGGAATACTTCCCGTATCCGGCGTTAATAATATAATTGAGTTTATTATTCTTATCGAATCCCATGAAGCGCACGCCTTCCATATAGAAGTACGGCCCGGCCTTATATAACCTGTCGAACGTGACCGCGACACGCCCCATCATAAACGCAACGTTGTCTTTGGAGAGGAAGTATCTCAGGTTCTTCAGCTCGCCGTATTCGAATTTATCATAGGTAATCCCCTTGAGGGACGGGGTAAGTTTTTCTTTCATCTGGGTGAGGTGAGTGGTCGAGGAGGCCGATTCATAGAGATAGGGGAGCAGCATCTCGTTGATAGCGAATGCCGCGGCGGCGGTAAAAATCACATAAAAGAAGAATGAGAACAGAAAGCCCACTTTTTCACCCTGAGTCCCTTGCCCGGTGCCGCGGAATACGAGACTCCAAATGATACTTAACGGGGTGATTAACGGCAGAAAACGTACTATATCGAGCATGATCGTATAGAGCAGCCATGTCTGGTCGGCCTTATCCACCCTGAGATGATAAATCAGCGATGCTAAAAAGGTGAAGATTAAAAGTCCCGTGAGGAATAACAGGAATTTCGGTACTTTTTTCATTACATGGCTCCTTTAGACCGTTTCATAAGTATATCTTTGAGCTGGAGTAATCCGAATCCGATTAGTCCCGCGAAGATGCCGACAAAAAGACTCGGCAGGAACAGACTCCCGAACGGGCTTTTTATCCCTAATTTGATAACCTCGACTAGACTTAGGAAGTAGGGCAGCGAGTAGTAGAACAGGAACGATACGACTACGAGCGCGCATGTGGAAAGGATATAAATCTGTTTCTCGTTCATAAAGAAGCTGACGCTCCCGACAATCCCGAAGAAACCCACGCTCAGCAGGAGGATCGCCAGTATCGAGACGAATAACCCTGTCGAGAAAAAAGCGGTCTTGAAGATATGGCGGATACGCTGGATGGTATCGAGGTAACTGTTTATCAGGAATGAAGAAATGCCTGATTCCGGCAGACGTACCACCGGCTCGTTTATCGGTATCGAGAAATGACTGTTCTTATTATATACTCCGCCCGCGCCGATCGCTTTCGAGGAATCCAGTATGATACGATCGTCCTGTATCTTTCCGCTATTGATGAAGTAGGTATTCTTATAGAACAGCATCCCTTCCCTGATTTTGGTATCGAGCATATTGATGACATAAATATTATACTGATTGACGGGATTGATATGGCCTTCGTGGATAGTACACGGCACTGCGAAGCTCTTGGGAGGAGTCGCTTTCTGAAAATTGATATCTACTACGAAGAATACGATGAGCAGTACGGCGTTTATCCCCCCGATAATCGGAAGTATGCGGTAGAGCAGGAGCTTATCGAACGTGATACTGAAACCGAAGAAGAGCACTGTCGACGCGACCTGAAGGAACGGGAGGGAGAAAAACAGGACGGTCAGGTAATTCACGATGGATGAGGTGATAAAATTAGGATTACCGGCATATTTCTCATACGTCATCACTTCCAGAAAGTAGAGTAATAGAATAACGACCACGAAAATGAGTACTTTCAGAAAGGTAAACAGGTATTTTTTTATGGAAATCAGGTATATCAAAACACGCCTCCCGTGCTAGGACGGTTATATTATCTTAATTATCGGCACTAAAATAAGAAAATATTTAGTATATGGACTAATAAATTAATAGAATAATTAAACCATGCGGATAAGGTAATAAAAAAAGATAAAAATATCGTTAAATTTCAAGAAAAGTATTGACCAAAAATAATTTTACGTTAAAATAAGTCGTACAAGAGAAAGTATTTGCGAAACACATCCAATGCAAAAAACTTTAGGAGGCTATAGATGGCTGAGGTATTTCTCAGGAACGTCAGCAAGGTTTACGAAGGGAACGTTGTAGCGGTTCAGGACGTAAATCTTGAAATTAAGGACAAGGAGTTCGTCGTACTGGTCGGACCGTCCGGATGCGGGAAGTCGACGACACTACGCATGGTGGCAGGTCTCGAAGAAATTACTGACGGTGAAATTTTGATTGACGGGGTGGTTGTGAACAACAAGCCCCCGAAAGATCGCGATATCGCCATGGTATTCCAGAACTACGCTCTTTATCCTCATATGACGGTGGAAGAGAATATGGCGTTCGGTCTCAAACTGCGCAACTATCCCACGGAAGAGATCAAGAAGCGTGTGAACGAAGCCGCTGAAATCCTCGGTCTGAAGGAATACCTTCAGAGAAAACCGAAGGCTCTCTCCGGCGGTCAGCGCCAACGTGTGGCAGTGGGTCGTTCCATTGTCCGCAAACCCAAAGTGTTCCTGTTCGACGAACCGTTGTCGAACCTCGACGCGAAACTGCGTGTGCAGATGCGCGCTGAACTGATTAAGATTCATGCTCGTCTTAAAGTTACCACAATCTATGTTACGCACGATCAGCTCGAAGCTATGACCATGGGCGATAAGATTGTCGTAATGAATAACAAGCTGGTTCAGCAGGTCGGAAGCCCTATCGAAGTCTACCGCAAACCGATCAATAAGTTTGTCGCCGGCTTTATCGGGACTCCTCCTATGAACTTCATCGATTGCGAAGTGAAGGAATCCGGCGGGAACGTCCTGCTTGATATGGGCGATTTCCAGTTGAAACTTCCTTCCGATTACGCTGAAAAAGCGAGACCCCAGATCGGCCGCCACGCAACATTCGGTATCCGCCCTGAGGATATTTATGATCCTTCGATGTACAGCGATCAGGTCGACGGGAACAAGGCTATCGCCAACGTCGAAATCGTGGAACATCTCGGTTCGGAAGAGCAGGTCTACTTCACTACCGCGAATCATCCTTATGTCGCTAAGTACGATCCGTCAGTGGTCATCCATATCGGCGATACCAACAGGGAAACTATCTTCGATATGAAGAAATCTCACCTGTTCGATATCGAAACTGAAATGTCTATCTTTTAAACCAATTGGGGGGAAGTTCGCTTCCCCCCTTTTTATTTTTGGAGGTATTGTGAGATTTTTAGGAATCATTTTTGCATTTTTTATAGTGATTGGTTGTACGAAATCCGAACTGGACACCGCGATTGAGGCGAAGGATATCACGAAGGTAAGGGCGATACTAATGACCAATACCGGCGTGAATACCGGCAACATGGGGGTAGATTCTCTTTTACATCTCGCTGTGAGCACGGAGAATACGGAAATAGCGAAATTCTTTATCGATATGGGCGCTGACGTCAAGGTAAAGGAATACATTAACAGTAATGAATTTAATATCTCGGTATTGCATACGGCGTGCCTGAAAGACGATTTTAATATGGTGAAGATGCTTGTGGAAAAAGGCGCGGAAATCGACGCTATGGACGGGAAGGGACGGACGCCGCTTTTCGACGCATGCGCGGTCGGTGACGTCGATATCGTCAAGTATCTGTTTGAGCACGGAGCGTCGCTTACCTACCGCGAGCCTGTCAAGGGTACTTATCCCATACATGAGGCCTGTTACTGGGATAACGCGGACGTTGTTAAGTATTTACTGGGTATTGGATTGAATAAGAATCTCACCGACTTCGCGGGACAGACCCCGTTTAAATACGCCGTCAAGGGCGAGAATCTGGACATCATTAAAATGATTGTCGATAGCGGAGCGGAGATTGATAATAAGGGTACCGATGGAGAAAGCATCTTTCACGGTATTGAAGACGTTGAAGTGGTAAAATACCTAGTGTCGATAGGTCTCGACCCGTGGATGAAGGATAAGCACGGGTTAACTGCGTTGGATATCGCAGTTGGGGCCGGTAACGACGATGTCGCGGAGTATCTGAAGAGTCTAAAGCCTGCGGGCGCGGCTAAATAAAGTTAATTCTATTAGATAGTTGAAATAATGATGAAAATACTTTATAATATTTATAATAAAAGTATTGATTTTTATTTGGAAGATATTATAATAAATGCGGAATTGTTTTGGGGATGGGGATGCCGATAGACTTTACTAAAAAAGGGCTGATTGTTTACATAACCGCGGGTTACCCGGATATGGAATTCACGCTGGACGCGATATTGACCCTGCAGCATTGCGGGGTATCGGCGATCGAGTTGGGAATCCCGTACTCGGATCCTGTCGCCGACGGCCCGGTTATCGCGAAAGCGTCGATGTTTTCGCTCGATCGCGGGACAAACATAGACCTGGTTTTTCGCGCGCTTTCGGCGATTAAGAAAGATATTCGGATACCGCTGTACCTGATGAGCTATTTTTCACCTCTTTATACCTACGGGATATCGAAGCTCATCGATAAGAGTAAGGAAACTGGGATTGAAGGCGTGGTGTTTCCCGATTTGACTATAGAGGAGGGCGGACCGGTTTTTAACGATTTGAAAAACAATTCGTTGGATCCTATTCTGCTGGCTTTTCCTAACTCCGGGGAAGAGCGCATTCGGCAAATCTCGGAGTATTCCGGCAGCTTTATTTACTATGTTAATTTATTCGGTACCACGGGGGTGCGCGACCGGATACCTGAGGAATCTCTCGCGAAACTGGCTTCGGTGAAGCAGATCGCGGGTAAACCCGTTTATGCGGGATTCGGTATTAGTACGAGGGAAATGTTCCTTAAAATGTGCGAACATGCGGACGGCGGGATTGTCGGTTCCGCGGTGATGAAACTGATTCTTGATAATGCGGACGATAAAAAGCAGGCGTTGAATGATGTGGCGGTTTTTGTGAACGGTTTGCTCGGCAAATGATAAAATTTATCAGTCTGTCGAGCGGCAGTAAGCAGAACTGTTTTTATATCGAGACCGAGGAGTCGTCCCTGTTAATTGACGCCGGTATCTCATATACGATGCTGCGGGATTTTCTTGCCGGAATAGGGCGGGATCCCAGTGACATCGGGACGATACTGATTACGCACGAGCATAGCGACCATGTAAGAGGGTTGAGAAGTATATTACGGAATTTGAAGATTCCCGTATTTATTAATAAAAAGAGCTGGATGAAATTAGGGATTAGCGAGGGGACGTTTTATCCTCTCGAAGAGGGAAAGACGCTGAAGTGGAAAGACCTTCGGATAATGCCGTTTCAGGTGCCGCATGACGCGGTGAATACGTTCGGGTTTGTTATCCGGCGGGAGAACCGGGGGATATTCTTCGCGAGCGATATGGGTTCGTATGACCAGTCGATATCCGCTCTGGCGAAGGAAGCAAACCTGATCGCGGTGGAATCCAATTATGACCCGGAGATGCTGTCCAATTCGGTCTACCCAAAGTTTCTACGCGACAGGATAGCGCATTCCCACGGGCATTTGTCCAATCCTGACGCGGCGCGTTTCGTGCGCGAGACGGCGGGGATGTTTACCGAGCAGGTATGTTTCCTCCACATGAGTGAGAACAATAACCGGCTCGAGATTATTCAGGACGGGATTGAGCGCGATCTCGCCCCGTTATACAGTGATTTACAGTTTCATATCGCGGTGCGGGAAAACCCGATACCCGCGATTGAGATATAAGTTAGGGCGGTTTTCACCCTAAATAGTAATTAAAGGTCGAAAGGAAGGGTTTAATAAAAGAGCCCTCAATGATATAGCCCGAATACCGATAAATATAAAAAAGATTCGGGAGAGAAAATGAAGAAAATTATCGCGTTTTTTATATTCTCTATGGTAATAGGCAGCTTATACGGTTTAAGCGACGTCAAAGTCGAACTCCAGTTCTTCACGCAGACGTACCGTTTGAACGACCCCATCCCGGTGATGGTGAACGTAGTCAATACATCGAAGGAGAAATTTCAGTTCGACGTCTCGTCTTTGATCTACGAGACTTTCTTCTTCGAGGTGAAGACGCCAAAGAACGAGGATATTGTCATCAACGATCTATTTCAAATCGAGATGAAGAACAATTACTCGTCCAGCGAGGACTACCGGAAGATCACATTGAATAGCGGGGAATCCTTCTCGAAGACCATCGATATCAATCAGTGGTACCAGGTGAAGGATTCGGGATACTACTTTATCAAAGGGGTGTTTTACCCGAACCCGGACGATAAAAGTAAAAAGTTGGAATCGGTATATTACAAGATATTGGTCAAGCCCCCTCTGATGATCGAGTCGGATTTGATCAAAGAGGAACAGGCGAAGACCGCGAAGCTCAATCAGGTGAAGTTACTGCCGCCGTATGAAGTTGTAGCGGATATGATAGACGCGAAGATGAAAAAGGATTGGGATCGTTTCCTGATCCATATAGACGCGGAACGGTTGATCAACTCGTTCGATAATTACGCGTTGGAGTATAAGAACGCCAAGTCCGGGCAATACGCGCTGGAAGTTCTCGAAAGGTTCCGGCAGTACCTGACGGTTTACTGGCAGGATATAGTCGAAAGTTACTCGATTAATAAAAGTACCATAGAGGGCGATAAGGCGCAGGTGGAATGCGATATCAGGTATCTCCTGCGTAATGTTTCGTATGATGCCCGTTATACGTTCATACTGTATAAGAACCATAACGGGGAATGGCTGGTTGAGGATTATATCGTCCATATGGTAAAGTAGGCGGGAGATGCGGGTATACCGGATATCCGGGGATACGACGGGGCTTCGTAACGCGATTGCTTCGGTAGGGTGCGATCCGGCGGCTCTGCCTGTGTTCGGGAAAAAGTCGGAAATCATTCCAGTAATGGCGCGCGGGATAAAACAGTCCGTGGCGGTCATTATCAAGCAGGAAATGATTTCATCGAAAGGAGACGCCGCGGTACACCGAGAGGCGATCACCGCCGGGGTAGAGAAGACCGATGTTGTTCTTCTCGGCACTGTCTCAGTATATGAGGATTTTATCAGGAAGGCCCGCGCGCAGGGGTATCCAACACTCAGCGCCTTGGCGGATGAGGTGGAGTCGATTATTGTACGCGGGACGAAAGAGATAGGAATAATGAAGTTCCGGGGAAAGACTCTCACGATGGATAAGCCCCGGATTATGGGAATAGTCAATATAACGCCGGATTCATTCTATGACGGGGGGCGTTACAACGGTACGGATGAGGCGTTAACGCGCTGCCGGGAGATTATCGAACAGGGCGCGGACATAGTGGATATCGGGGGCGAATCGACCCGTCCCGGTGCGGAGCCGGTATCGCTCGAACGGGAACTCGAACGGGTTATCCCGGTGATCGAGAAGGCCGCGAAGGAATTCGATACGATTGTATCGGTCGATACCTACAAGGCGGCGGTAGCGGAGGAAGCGTTACGCGCGGGTGCGCATATCGTGAACGATATCAGCGGATTGGGATACGACCCGGAGATGCCCGGCACGATTGCACGTTATCAGGCCGGCGCTGTGATTATGCATATCAAGGGAACGCCCAAGGATATGCAGAAAGACCCGGTGTATGAGGATATTATCGGGGAGATGAACGAGTATTTTACTGAACGGGTCGCGCTTGCGAAGAAGCACGGTATCCCGGAAAGCGGGCTGATGATAGACCCCGGAATAGGGTTCGGTAAAAAGCTCGAGCATAATATCGCGATACTCGCGAACCTCGAATCGTTTAAAATCCACGGATTACCGGTTGCGGTAGGCGCGTCAAGGAAATCCATGGTGGGCATGCTGATAGACCGCGAGCCGGAACTCAGGTTATGGGGAACGATGGGGGTACATGTATTCGCGTATTATAATGGTGTGAATATAATAAGAGTACATGATGTGAAAGAACATTATGATATGTTAAGTATCATTGATAAAATGAAGAATTATAGCTAATTTGTTTATAAGTATAGGGCAGAAACCGATAATATATCCGGGGCTGATTCTTTCAGAGGGGAAGACGAATGAGGGATTATAAGAACTTCGCGAAGCGGCTGAATACGCTTAAAAAAGAAATTGAAACATCTTTAGACAGGATAAATAGTAAACAGAAGCCTGCCGACTTCAAGATCAACAAGAAAAATTATCAGGTATTCGCTACCCGAAAGAGTAAAGCGAAAACCACTATATTTGATAAAGTAAAAGGCGCCTTTTCGTTTTCATTCCTTAAAAACATCAGCCTGAAGAATTTAAAATTCCGTCTTCCTAAAATCGATTTTTCGCATATCCGTATCCCCGACGCGCATATCGCACGTAAGGCCGTGCTGCCTTCCGCCGCGACCGTCCTGCTGCTGCTTGTCTTCCTCGGTTTCCGTTCGCTGATATTCAGCGCGGCGCCTAATACGGGCTCAAACGCGGTCGAGAGCGTCTCGTTTATCGGCGACCTGAAAATCAGGGAAGAGTTCAAAGGTATGAACAACACGATGGCGGCTGGCGGAAACGATATCAGCGCGTACAACAAAGAAGACCCCGAACTTAGATTCTTTTTTTATAAGGTAAAACAGGGCGAGACTATCTCGTCTATCGCTAAGAAGCTCGGCGTTTCGAGCGACACGATTGTCAGCCTGAACAGTATGGGAAGCGCCCATACGATCAGCGTCGGTAACAGAATACTTGTCCCGAATATGAAAGGGATACTCTATACCGTCAAATCCGGCGATACCTTCGAAAAAATTGCCAAGACATATAAAATAAATACAGACGAAATTATCGGCGCTAACGACCTCGAAGGGAAAGTCATCCAGAAGGGCGATATCATATTCCTTCCAGGCGCGGCTTTGACGGAGATGGAGAAAGCCAAGATATTCGGCTATCTCTTTATGAAACCCCTGCACGGCCGTTTTACATCACCCTTCGGTATCCGCAAGGACCCGTTCTCAGGTAAACCCAAGTTCCACGCCGGTATCGATATCGCCGCTCCTTACGGAACCCCGATCAAGGCAGCGAAAGACGGGACAATCACATTCGCCGGATGGAAGAGCGGTTACGGTAACGTCGTCATTATCGAGCACCAGTTCGGATACACCACCCTGTACGGGCACATGTCCAAGATACTGGTCAAGGCCGGTCAGTATGTTAAAGGCGGGCAAGCCATAGGTAAAGTCGGGAGTACTGGAAAATCCACCGGGCCGCACTGCCATTTTGAAGTGCATAAGTTCGGCATGCCGACCGACCCGTTAACCCATCAGGGCTTAGGAAAAGCGCCGGGTAAATGGTACTAAATTTAAATAAACGAGGGATAGGCGACTATCCCTCGATTTTTTATACGGACATTCTATGAATCGCGTCTTAACCTCGTTAATAAAATCCTACATCATGGATAAAGAAAGATACCTGTCGGGCGAGTTAATCGGCGGCGAGCTTTCCATCACGCGGGCGGCGGTCTGGAAGCAGGTCGAGGCGCTGAAGGCGAAGGGCTACGGGATAGACTCCTCGCCGAAAAAAGGCCACCGTATTATCGCTCTCCCCGATAAAACCATCATCCCCGAATTGGTATCCCTATATATCGAAGAAAACCTGCCCGGGCGCGATATCCCGGAAATCGTGTACCGTGACGAAATAGGGTCGACCAACACCTATGCAAAGGAGCTGCTTCTACGCGGCGGCAGACGCGAGCTGATCGTACTGACCGATCATCAGGTGAAGGGGCGCGGCCGTCTCGATAGAGTATGGAATAACCTCAAGGGCGAGGATATCGCGCTGACCATCGTATCCGCTCCGATGGTATCCGCCGCGATGTTCTACCGTTTTACAATGATCTCGGCGCTCGCGGTGTATGATGTCCTGTCGCGGGATATAGACGGCGCGAAGATCAAATGGCCGAACGATATTTATATCGGTAATCGAAAGATATGCGGAATACTCTCCGAGACGGTGACTGAGGAGAGCCTGATCAGGAATATGATTATCGGTATCGGGGTCAATGTAAACTCCGCGCACCCGGAAGGAAAGTCCGTCTCACTACAGTCCATCACGGGTAAACCATCCGACCGGAATAAAATCGCTGCGGAGATTATCGCGCGATACCTTGGCTGCTACGATCAAGTGAATACGGATCAATTTAAGGATGTTTATTCGGAATGGAAATCCCATCTGGCGTGGCTGGGAAACGGGGTGACAATCGATACGGGGAAGGAAACGATACGCGGCATCCTGAAAGACGTCTCGCCGGAGGGCATAGTCACTCTTGAGATAGACGGGACGCTAAGGGAAT
>MIBD01000002.1:16195-22401 GCA_001829395.1 Spirochaetes bacterium GWF1_49_6
GACTACTTGAGGTCGCTGATGGAATACCCGCCCGAAAAAGTAATTTTATAGTACATCTTATTCTTCGTCATAATCACGAAATCCGCGCCGATACGCACCACGCGTTCGCCTAAAATCTCGTCTCCCTCATGCACGGTATAGCTTTTCCCGGAACTCTGCTGGTAGGCCGATGCGTCCCATTTATAGGAATAAGGCGCGGAATTCTCCGAGGAGCCGTAATGGGAGGCTTCCTCGAGAGTGGCGACATATTTATCGTTTATCTGGGATATGCCCTTTAGTTTAAAGCGCGAAACGAAATTATTCTGAACCGTGCCCTTCTGTGGAGGGTAACCCGGAGGGGTAGCGCCCTGGGGTTTGATATTACCCGGCTGGCTGCCGCCCTTGGAGGACGCGACTTTATTATCGAATCCCAGACCCTTGGGGATACCGCCGGGGAGAGTAAACGGGTCGCGGAGGGTATTGAAATTGATGTGCCCAAGCACTTCCTTTTTATACGAGGAGTCCATCGGAGTAATAGACACATTACCGGAATCGGGGGATATGATCGCCTGGCTAACCGAACTGATATTCGGCACGATAAAGATTATCCATACGATTATATTCACTAAGAAAAGGACGATTGTCAGTAATCGTTTCTGCTTCTCATCCATATCATTCCTCTATAATTTTTTTAAAGACACGTACTTCGAGAGTGGTAGTGAGATTATTATTCACATATTCCATTTCGGTCTTGGATATCTGAATAGGAAATCCCGACATCTCGAGTGCGTCTATGAAATTGGCGATATTCGGGAACGAGGATGTCAGGATCAGCGCCAGTTCGGTGACCTCGTACTGCAGTTCATTTTTAATGCCTTTATTATTGATATTCAGTTTCTGTATTCCCGTCATTTCGGCGATTTTCGGCAGAGTGGCGATAAACTCTGAGGAGGATTTTTTTACGAAACCGGTCTGCCCGAGACTGTCATACTCGATTTGGAGATTTTGAAGGGATTTCTCGTAATAGTTTTTATTTTCCACATCGCTGATAATCTGCTGGAGTTCGATCAGTTCGGCGTTAATGGTCTGGTAATTGATAAAATTATAGGTGAAAAATACCAGCCATAAGGCGGATGTAATGATAATAATAAAGGGTATGTTTATCCGTTTCATGGATTTGCTCCGAACGTCAATACGAATTTTATTAAAGTATTGCTCTTCGTTTTTATCAGATCGGCGGATTTTAACACCACCTTTTGTACCACATGGGAATTGACGAGCGCGAAAACGAAATTCTCCAGACCCTCGCTGGTCAGGGAATACCCGGAAATCTCACCGCCGGTATTCTGCATGGAAAGTTTTTTCAGCCAGACCTCGCCGGGAATCTTCCGGCAAAGTTCGTTCAGGATGACCTTGAGGGATGACGAAACGATACCCGTGGTTTTTATATCGTTGATCTTTCTCACCAAGTCGGCATGTTTATCCTTGAGCATTTTCAGTTCCTGTACCTCTTTCAGCTTTTCCGCCATCTCGCGTACCTGCGGATCGGGTATCTCGTTGATAGGTATCGTCGACTCTTTTGCGATCTTGATCAGGTTAAAACTCTGCTGGGATATCAGGATCGCGGGAAATAGGGCGATGGAGAAAAAGTCCAGTATCAGAAAGACCATGAACGCCACACGGAGCGCGACGTCTTTAATATGCATATTCCTGATGTTCTGGTTGGTGATCTGAAGGTTGAGATAGCTCTGGTTTGCGAAACCGATTAGATCATAGATGGATTTATCATAGGTGCTTTTATCGAATACTGAAAGGAAATCGTCGTGGGTCGCGGGCAGGGTAAGTATATTCAAAGAATCAAAAAGGGATTCGCTGATATCGGCGCTCACCATCTCGTGCTTGGAAATTACGATGATACGTTCGAGGAACGCGATACGTTTTTTGATAAACGCCGCGTAGTATTCGACGATATTTCTGAGCGTGATCTGGTTGATATTCTGGAAGTCGCCGATATAGTGAGCGAAATTGATGATTTTATTCTTCAGGATAATAATCAGTTCGATTGAGTGGTCGCAGATATAAACATACCCGACCGCGTTTTCGCTGCCGCCGAGTTTGATGGCGCTCAGGATATTAATCGGGAGATAGGAAATATCCTCCACTATGATATTCAACCCGCGGAAAGTCGTGAGGTATTTATCGATTTCGTCTTTTTTAGCGATAACCGCCATAATATTCCAGACTTTCTTGCCGTCCTCGATAACCTCTGAAATAGTCTTGTACGAGAAGTAGGCTTCCTCCAGGGGCAGCGGAATATTGCGTTCTATTTCCCATAGCACGGCGGATTCGATCTTGCTTTTCGGTATCCCGGGGAATGAGAAAAATAATGGGATTATCGAGGTGCTGGAGAGGGTCAGGTTGATTCTGCGGATTTTATGCGTGGTGTTTTTTTCGAGAAATCGTTCGATAATAAAAGAAAACTGGTCGACATCGTAAACTTTTTCGCTTTTTATCGAGATGATGCGAAAGTAGACGAGGAATTTTATCGCTTCAATAATGCGGATTTCCTCGTTGCCGATATCGATGATGACTTTCAGGATTCCCAGGTATTCCAGAATCATTCGAATTAGCTTACTCAGCATAGAATTTCCTACTATTTCTTTTTATAGCCTAATACAAATAAACGTGAAATCTTACCGTATGCAAATTCAATGGTCAGCCGAAAGCCTTTCCTTCCGCCTGTCTCGACAACTTCGCCGAGTATGCTAGTCGCACTGTCGATCTTAAAAAGCCGGGTGTTCAGCAGTTTACCGTCTTTATAATCGGCAAACAGGACGGACTTTTCTTTTAATACCAGCTGCATCGTCTTATCGTCGAATGTATCTATTAAGTATATCTGGTTCGTCGTGTTCTTGATATTATAAGAGTTTTTGAAAGTATTATCAAGTAGTTTTGTCAATATCACAGCAGATGTTTTAGAATTATCACCTCCCGTGATCCTGTCCATGATCTTTATACTGGTAGTGAGCAAATTAACAATCGTAATCATTGACAATGAGAATACCGTCAACGTAACCAGCATCTCGATGAGAGTAAACGCCTTACGTCTGCGGGGCATCACTTGATCCTATTCATAAATACTTCCGAAAAAGTAGTTTCCACCCAGTAAGACTTGGGCTTCATATTCGACCCCTCGCGTTTAATCAGCATCTCGATACCGACATACACCAGCAGGGGACTGAGACGTTCTACCTTTTTATTCACGAGCATCGTAATCTGATCGTCGATCTTGGTCTCTTTCGCGCGGAACTTGACCGGAAAAACCTGCGCGTAGTAAAGGTTCGATAACTCGGCGCTATCGAATAGGGCGGTTTTCAGATCGGGCGCGAGATAGACCTGCGCGAGATAATTATTTGCCTGACTTACAGCGCTTTCGGTGATACGGTCATACTGGATCAGCGAGGACATACTCGAGTATATCGATAAAACCGTTAATATAGTAACGGAGATGATCGACAGAGAAACAAGTGTCTCAATGAGAGTAAAGCCCCTGAAACGCTTCCGCTTAGATATTTCCTTCACTGATGATATCGTCCTGTGTTTTCATCTTTTTATCGGGCCCGGCTGAGATTATTTTTACCGAATAACTCCCGGGCTGGTATTCCAGCAGGTAATCGGTGCCCCAAATATCAGTCATCAATTCTTTCTGGATGATGTTCGCGCGGTAGAGTTCTTCGACAGTCTGCGGCGGCGAGCCGAAATCGGACTTATAGGTTACGATCGCGACATTGATATTTTTCATCTCGATTTCGACATTCTTCTTGTTCGTCATCTCCTGCATCTTGCCGTACGACACCATACCGACAGCCATCAGGATACCGATAATAGTCAGGACGATCAGCATCTCTAAAAGGGTAAAAGCCTCCAAACGGGGCGAGCCTTCGTGTTTTTCCATAGAATCCTCCACAGAACTCATTTCATTAATATTATAATACATTTTTAGAAAAATTCTACCTATTTTTTCATTATTAATAATTTAATATTGACAAATCCGGTTAAATAGAGGAAAATAGAAAATCGGGGGAAAACCGTGAAGCATATTCGCCTTCTCACGCTTATCATTTGTTTCGTAATACCGGCATACAGCGAATCCGCGGAGACAACATCGGCGGGCTTTGCCATCAAGCAGTTGGATGTCCATATCGATATCCTCATTGACGGGACACTGCTGGTGACTGAAAAATACCTGATCGATTTTTATCAGCTTTATCACGGGTTTTTCAGGTTCATTCCGTTGAAGGGCGAATGGCGGACGTTTATTAACGGGAGCGACATTAATTTCCCGTGGAGCCTGAAAATAAGCGATGTCGAATCGACGGATAATATCAAGAAGTATATTTACATGGACACTCTCTATATCCGGTTATTAAGTCTCAAGCATGAAAACTATGGGAATGAAAAGGAATTTACGCTGACGTACCGGGTTCAGGGGGCGATCAACTTCGAGAACGATAATTATGACGAGTTAATCTGGAGTCTTTTCGGCGACAAATGGCCGGTGTGGATTGATAAGGTAAATATGACAGTGGCGCTTCCCCCGGTTCAGACTGCATCGACTATAGAAAAACACGTGATTTTATATATTGAGGATAAAAAAATCAAAGAAACCAAGGGCAGTTTAATCGGGAACGAGTTGGCCTATCATCATGCAATCCCCGTTCAGCCGCTTGGTAAAATACTGTTGTTCATCAAATGGAAGAAAGGAATTATTCAAAGCGAATAAAGTTAATGGAGAATATTTTGAAAAGCCTTCTTATAATATTGATTTTATTTATGACTGTATTCCTCTACGCTGGCGAAGGGTTTAGTATCGAAAAAATTCACGTCACGATACAAGTAATGGAAAATGGTGTACTGGTTATCAATGAAAGCATTCTTGCAAACTTTTATCAGAACAAACATGGGATTTTTCGAAACATCCCCATTGAGGGCGTCAGTACGATTAAAATTAACGGGAAAGATATCGCGTATGTCTGGAAACTGGCGATATCGAATGTCACCGCCAATCAGGAATTAAAAACTTGGACCACCAATAATATGTACTATCTCCGCATGGGTTCACCTGATAAAACAGTTCAGGGATTGGTGGAATACAATTACAATTACACGGTATACGGCGCGTTTATCACCGAGAATAAGGAATACGACGAACTGTACTGGAATGTAATCGGCACGGAATGGGCTGTCAATATGAAACAAGCGGAATTTGAAATCATTTTCCCTGGAGATATCGATATTGATAAAAATGTCGGCTATAAAATTTATTATGGTCCGAAAGGGAGTAAGACGACAGCGCAATGGACAGTTGACGCAAATCTGAATAAAGCGGCCTATGTTCATCCTGAAAAACTGAATCCGTTTGAGGGAATTACTGTGGATATCAGGCTAAATAAAGGAAGTATAAACATATATAAATAAGCGAGGTGGCAATATGAAAAAATTATTATTTTTATTGGCGGTGCTGTGTTTCCCGGTGTTTCTTTTCGCTAGCGAAGGATTTACCATCAAGAAGTTCGACGTCACTATCGGCGTGCACGATGACGGGACGATTGAGGTGGTTGAAAAAATCCTCGTGAATTTTACCGAATCGAAACAGGGGATTTACCGTGAAATACCGTTTAAGGGCGAATCGTCGGTGCAGATCAACGGGCAATGGCAGACATACCCGTGGAATCTCGATATCACCGGTATCTCCGCGAATAAAGAAACTTTTGTCAGTAAGGAAGGCAGCTATATCAATATCCGCCTCGGTACGAAAGGGGTTTATAATACGGGCGACGTCGAGTATGACATCCGCTATACCGTAGACGGCGCGTTTATCACCGAGAATAAGGAGTACGACGAACTGTACTGGAATGTTACCGGCAACGAGGGGAAAGTGAAAATACGTTCGGCGTCGTTCACGGTGGTTTTCCCGGATAAAGTCAAAGACCTCGAGAACGTCGACTATCGTATCTATTACGGCGCGACCGGCGATTTGTACGGCGGTGAGAGTGGGCGCGAGGCAACGGGCGAATTTATCGGCCAGACCCTCGTGTATAATCATCCCAATACTTTGTCCGCCTACGAGGGCATTACCTTTCAGGTGCGTCTGAAGAAGGGATTTATCGCCCTAAACTCATGGCAGCTTTTTATAAAATTCCTCAAGCGGTACTGGCCCTTCATCC
>MIBD01000002.1:22485-26252 GCA_001829395.1 Spirochaetes bacterium GWF1_49_6
TCCCGCCGAAGGATGTAACCCCGTCGGAGGCGAACTCCATCCTCCTGCAGAACGAAAAGTTCGATATTTCCCCGACACTGGTCGATCTCGCGCGAAGGGGATTTATTATCATAGGGAAGGAAAAAAGTAAGACCTACATAGAGAAGGTGAAAGACCCTGACAATACCTGCCGGAGCTATGAGAAGAAGCTGTTGGAATCGCTGTATGACTATATTACCAATGACGAGGTGCCAAGGGTATATACCGAGGATCTGAAGGACTCGTTCTATACGGACGCGGCGACAATAGAAAGCCAGTACACCACGCATTTTAACTCGAAGGGATTTTTCGAGACCGCGGGGAATATGTGGCGCGGGCTGTATGTTTTTCTCACGGTAGCATCGATATTTTATTTCATCGGCGCGATCTTCATGTTCGACGATCCGTCCAATCACATGATATTCGCGGCGTTCGCCTTCGTTAACAGCATCGTCTTCGCGGCGATTATGCCGAAAAAGACGGGTAAGGGCCTGGATATGTACCAGAAGATCAAGGGGTTCCGCGAATTTATGAGCCGCGCGGAAAAGGATAAAATACAGAGGCTATGCGCCGAGTTCCCGACTTATTTCGACGATACCATTCCGTACGCGATGATATTCGGGATGGCGGGGCGTTGGGGCAACATGTTCGACGGGCTGATGAACCAGCCTCCGGATTGGTACCGTTACGACTACGGCAGAGCCGGATACCGCCCGTCACAGTTTATCTATAGCCTCCAGAGCAGCGTAGGGAGCATCAGTCACGCATCGTACTCGTCACCCTCTCAGAGTTCGGGGGGGAGCAGCGGCGGCGGATGGAGCGGCGGCGGCGGAAGCTGGGGCGGTTCGTCCGGCGGCGGGTTCGGCGGAGGCGGCGGTGGAAGCTGGTAAATGAAAGACCAGAATTATTATAACACTTTCATCGAGGTTGCCGACGATTGTCCGGTTACGAGTGCGGAAATTCCCTCCATGAAGGACGGCGATAAAACCGTACCCTATTTACAGTACGAAATGATGGTGAAACACCCCTATGCACATACACAGGAAGACGTCCTATTCGGGGTGTTTGCCGCCCGGCATCATATACCTGACAGTGAGCTGATGAAGGAACGGGAGAAATTATTTTCCAAAGGCCAGCCTTGTCTGCGAAGCTCGTCACTGGGGAAACGTTACGGATGGGGCATACACTGTGACGGGGAGGGGAGGGTTGCGCTCTATGCGATGGAATCGGAGGAATACGGGAAGTTTATCCGCGATTCTTCCGTGAAACATCTGAAAGCGATGAATTCGAAACGGCTCAAATAGAAGCCGATTATATCCGGATAAAAAGGATGAAGATTATGAAGCTGTTCCTGATCATAGTCGTACTTTTTCTTTCTTCGTGCGCAGGTAGCGGGACGGGTAATCCGCTAATAAAAAATATGATTGGAAAAGATGTAATCTATGAAGGGATAGGTATAGACGGATTAAGGCTCGGCGACGATACAAACCGGATCATACAATTCCTCGGTAAATACAATTACAATGTTTTTGCGAACGATTATATACAATATAATAAACTGTCCCTAAATTTAGGTATCCTCCATCACATCTGCGGCAATAATATCTTCAGGTATAAAAACTATCCCGAATTCAAGATATGGAATATATTTTATCATACGAGAGATTTGTATCTTTTTGATCAACCGTTTTTTGCCACGGTTTATGTTTTTTACGATCTGGGACTTGAGATATTCGTTAATGAAAAAGGAAGGATTATAGAATTTCTTATATATTGTAACGCGAATAATGAAACCCCCATTCCGTATGCTGAAAGCGATTTAAAAATATCTTCTGTCAATAAGAAAATAAATTCTTTTAAAGGTATTCTGGATGATCTGAATGTTGATCCTAATAACTTAACATCAACAAACTTTTTTTCTATAATCAATCAGGGCGAATACTCGGGAATACAATATGACAGCTTTTTTTTCTTTAAAGAGAATGGGAAACTATTCGCACTTTCAATTATCAGTCCGTTGATTGGAGGTGAAAAAAATATTTCATTAATGTCGTTCCAACTGAGCAGTCATGATTTAGAAGTCATGCAGGCAGGGAAGGCATGGAAAGATAAATATGGAGAATGCTATATTCGCCTGGAAAAATAACAGGTATCGTATCATTCTACAGGAATGATATACTGAAACGTATGCGGGGATGTACCCGTGAAATTATGCCTTATATTCCTTATGGCGGGCGGACTCGATAGACTTCGCTGTCCCGATATTCGGGTCGACCGTGTTCGCTTTTTCATACGCCGAAATCGCCATTTTATAGCTCTGGGATTCCTCGTAGGTGCGTCCGACTTTGTTATAATACGCCGCCATTTCCTGAAGGTGCTGGCGGGTCATAGGCTGAGGGATATTGATTCCCTTCGAGGGGGAATCCTTGACGTTTACCGACGGCATATTCGCCGTGAGGGGCTTTACATTGGCCTTGGGCGCAACGTTAGCGGAACGATTGACAGCGGCGTGCTGGATTTTCGGTTGAGGAATATTTCCGTCAATTCTCATATTGTACCCCCTTTATCCGGTACAACCAATGGAGGCGGCGGGAATCGAACCCGCGTCCTGAAACCAGAAAAATAAAACCTTATCCACAGGCTTGGTCCGGTCTTTGTTTTGTCGGGGATTTCAGGAAGGCCTGACAGACCGTGATCCCCCTAGCCGAAGTGTTTCGCCCCTGTTTATCGGCGCCACAAGGACTATCTCCCTAGTTTTTACCCATTAAACGCCCCGGGAGAAAAGGCGAGTAACAGGTTGCCGCGTTACGCGGCTAATGCGTAACTTTCGTTCGCAGTTATAGTTTTGAGCCTTTAAAGGGTTGCTCAGCCCTGCCTGAAGTCTTACTCCTCCGATGTCCCAGTCGAAAGCCTGTCGCCCCCTTAGTATTGGTAACCTAATCATTATACCGTAATATTCGTAAAAAAACAACTTCTCTTATCAATCTTATCGGAAGCCTTCGCTATTTTCTTTAATGAATCATAAAAAATATTTATTAAAATTCGAGAGGCTAGTTAATTGAATATTTTTGAATCACGGTTTACAATATTAATAACTAAAAAAATAGGAGATAATATGTTGAATCCTTTGGATGCGCTTAAAGCCGCCGACCCTGAAATTTTTGATGTCGTTAAAAATGAGGAAAATCGTCAGGAACTCAACCTTGAACTGATCGCGTCCGAGAACGCAGTATCGAAGGCCGTGCTCGAAGCTCAGGGCAGTGTCCTTACTAATAAATACGCCGAGGGATATCCGAAGAAGCGTTACTACGGCGGATGCGAGTTCGTCGATACGGCGGAGAGTCTGGCTATCGAACGCGCCAAGTCGCTGTTCGGTTCGGCGCATGCCAATGTCCAGCCGCATTCAGGCAGTCAGGCGAATATGGGCGCTTATTTCTCGGTGATGTCCCCCGGTGATACCATGCTCGCGATGGACTTATCTAACGGCGGGCACCTCACTCACGGTTCGCCGGTTAACTTCTCCGGTAAGCTGTTCAAGGTGATATTCTACGGTCTGAATAAAGATACCGAAATGATCGATATGGAACATGTCCGCAAGCAAGCGATGGAGCACCGTCCCAAGATGATAATCGCCGGGGCGTCCGCATACTCCCGTTTTATCGACTTCGCCGGGTTCAAGAAGATCGCCGACGAGGTAGGGGCGTACTTCATGGTGGATATGGCGCATATTGCGGGGTTGGTCGCGGCGG
>MIBD01000002.1:26302-28745 GCA_001829395.1 Spirochaetes bacterium GWF1_49_6
CAGGGCGGGCCTTTGATGCACGTGATTGCGGCGAAGGCGGTCGCGCTGAAGGAAGCGTCCACACCCGAATTTAAAAAGTATCAGGAACAGGTGGCTAAGAACGCCAAGGCGTTATGTCAGGCGGTTTCCGACAAAGGATTTTATATTGTGTCCGGCGGAACCGATAATCATTTATTCCTCGTCGATCTTTCTAAGAACGAGATGACGAAGGATACCGACGGCCTTACCGCGCAGAACGCGCTCGAAAAGGCGGGGATGACCGTCAGCCGAACGACGGTGCCCGGGGAAACCCGCAAACCGTACTACGGAAGCGGTGTAAGAATCGGTTCGCCTACTGTTACGACACGCGGAATGAAGGAAAAAGAGATGCAATTGATAGGGGAATACCTCTCAGAAACATTATTGCATGTAAACGATGAAAAAATACTAAATTCTATTCGAGAAAAGGTCGAAAATCTATGTAGGGAATTTCCGCTTTATAATAAGGGCGATTCCAAAAGCAATTGATATTTATAACAGTAGTATTTATAATTTTTTATAACACGCCCAATGGTCACTTCCCTGCCGTCTTGAAAAGACGGTTTTTAGAAGTGCCCATAAATAGGTTTGTGCTATAAATCGGAGACATTATGTCTGATGACGTAAAATTCGGGGTCGCAAATTTCAGGAAAGGCGCTTATATTTATATCGAGGACCAGCCGGAAAGTAACGAGTTCTATATTATCCGGCAGGGCAGCGTAGTTGAGAACCGTTCCGCCGCGCAGATACTCGGCGAACAAGGTACGGTAATCAGGGTAGGCGACTTCTTCGGGGTGTTGTCATGTATGGCGCGCCGCCCCAGGATAGGTTCGGTACAGGCGTTGGAAGACGTATCCTGCATCGTAGTAAAAGGCGAGCAATTCGGCGCGCTGATCCAGAAAATGGCGCCGATCGCCCTGAAGATCATCCGTTATTTCTCCAAACAGCTCCGCAGCTACGATTCCATCCTGACCAAGATGACCTTCAAGTCGTCGGTCGAGGAAAATCCCTGCAACCTGTTCCGCATCGGGGAGTATTATTTCTCGAAGCAGAATTATTTACAGGCCGCGCATGCCTACGTGCATTATATCAAGTTCTGTCCCGACGGCGGATTTGTTCCGCAGGCGAAGATGAAGCTCGCGAAGATTAATCCCAAACAGGAAGACCTGATCCCCAAGAAAGAAAATTTTTACTACATCTATGACGATAACAAAATTATTTTTCTCGAACATGAACCCGGCAGCGAGCTTTATATCATTCAGGAAGGCAAGGTAAAGATCACGAAGCTGGTGGACGAGAACGAGGTGATGCTCGCCGTTTTGAAGAAAGGCGACATTTTCGGCGAAATGGCCATCCTCGAGAACAAGCCCCGCAGCGCTAGCGCGATTGCTTTCGGGCCGACCAAGCTGATGGGCGTCACCAAGGCGAACTTCGAACCGATGGTGCAGGCGCATCCCGAGATCGCCAAACGTATTATCGAACTTCTCTCCGAGCGCATCTGGCTGATCTATAAACAGATTTCGAACATCCTGATAAACGACCCCTCCGGTAAAATATACGATTCTCTCTATACTCAGCTACAGAAAAACCGCGTGCCGATTGCCGAGGGCAATTCGTTCACATTCGACTTCGGTCCTGAGGACGTGCTGAAATTTATCGGGCTGAACAATAACGACGGTAAGCTCGCGCTCAAGAAAATTCTCGATAGCGATAAGACCATGAATATCGTCGACGGGAAACTGATGTGCAAGGATGTATCGAACATCCAGAAGGCGATCAACGTCATCAAACGTAACCAGGAGCTCGAGCGCAAGAAACAGGAATCCGCGCTCAGTCCCGCAACCCCCACATACTATTAAGGAACCGTTATGCTTCTGTTTGTCTACGGCTCGCTTATGAAAAACGCGCCCAACCATTATGTTATCGAAAGCACTTCGAAATTTATCGCGCAGGGAACTATTAAAGCGACTCTCTACGACCTTGGCGTGGGATTTCCCGGCGTGGTCGAAGAGAAGAACTCTGACGAGGTCTACGGCGAGGTTTACGAGCTTTCCGACGATGAGCTGGACGATATCGACCAATTCGAGGGGTATAATACCGGCGATAAGGGCGACAGCCTGTATATCCGTAAAATGACCGAGGTTCGCACGTTTAAGAAGGAGACCCTCAAGGCATGGGTGTACTTCCTCGCGCCGAAACGTCTGAAAACTTTCTCCCATTCGATAATCCCCGGCGGCCGCTGGGTGTAATAACAGCATCTCTCTTGTTTCTTTTCAAATATAGTTTTTATATTTCAATAAAAACATTGACTCTTACAAAAACGACGGTATAATCAATTAGTTGTAAATACCTCTACTTTACGTAGGTACGATTCATAGAAAATGATTTCTATGGAGGAAAAAAATGAATAAATTTCGTCTCGTCT
>MIBD01000002.1:28769-30937 GCA_001829395.1 Spirochaetes bacterium GWF1_49_6
CGGAAGATTTCGAAGTCGATCCTGAAGAGTTTATGTTACTTCCGACAAAGCAAACTGATTTAACTCTGGATTGGGATGAAAACATTGCGGTTCATCCTTATTATGGTGTATTATACCGATCAAAAACTATTATTTTTTCTTTTAAAAATTCACTTGAGGGAATTCCAGAAGAAGACTGGGGAAAAATAAAAATAAAATTCAGGGTAGAATCTGTTGATGTAAACGATTATGCGGATAATAATCTTAACGGTCCCTATTATGCTAAAATAAATAATGTGACTGCCCTTATTCCCCGTCCGGTCGGTTATTTGGATATATATAGTATTAATTTGTCGCCAAATCAAAGTACTGTAAACGTGCGATATACCGCTTCCGATGTCAGCGGGATTTATAAAATCAATGCGACTGGATACTATTGGGATGGACACGAAACAAAAGAGATATTTACAAAAACCTCGACTGCTAATGTATATATACCTTATTTAGTTGAAGTTGAGAGACAGAAAAGCGAGATTATTTATTACAACGATATGAATGAAGAAAGAATGATTTGGTATATTTCAGGACAGATGGTGGAACACAGTAATAATAATTACCTTCAATCGTATGTGGAATATAAATTTGGAAATTTTGCGAGGAAATATATAAAAGAGACAAAAGAAAATGATAATAATTGGTTTATCTTCAGATTAAACGATATGAGCCTGCCGTGGGGAGGAATGTTCTGGATCGGATATGAATCTTCTAGTGATCTTACTGTCAATAGAGTATATGAGTGGGGAGAACCCTATACGATACAATATGTCGCATATATTCACGAAAGGATTTATGCGCCGGAACACAAGTTTCATCGGGACGGTCTGAATATCGATTTTTCACCGTTTTCCGATGACGGATGGGGCAATGCTTCCGGTCTTTCAATATATGAAGATAGGATGGTTTTTTTAGCCAACAAAGCTGGATTTGCCGTTCTGCATGAATCGAGTCCGGAGCATTTTCATATAAAATATGTAAGTAATGATAACATTAATTATTATTATGATGTAACTAAAGCTGTTCCCTATTTTCCGAATTTCTCATGGTAGGAGGCAAATATGAAAATGATAAAATATGTAATTTTTTTAACGGTTATTTTTTCTTTCCGGAATTTATATGCGGTAAAACCGTACAGCGAACAGATGAGTAATTTTTCCGCGGCGGTCTCCGTGACGGTCATTCCGAATACGAATTTTACGGAGTATAAATATGAAATTGTTTATTCACAGAATAATCCGCGTGATTTATTTGCTCTTAGTTTTAATTTCCCTCCTCAGATTGTAGAAAGCGAATTTTTAAACGCCGAAGGATTGGCGGAAGATGGAGTAAAATGGAATGGATCTTACGGAAATTTTGGAAATCTTTCGATAATAAATTTTGGCGCAAAAGGAGGAACTCTTTCAAGAGAGTGGATAAATTCGAATATGATTTTACAAAAATACTCTGCGAATCTTAAACCAGGACAAAAACTTCTTATTTCGATAAAAGTATCGGGCAAACAAACAATTCCGGGAATAATTAATCTCGAAGGTTACTGTAATGCCGCCCATTGGGTATTCAATACGAAAAAAGACGGATATCCCGATAAAACATACGATACAGGTGTTCATCCCAAGATATTCAAAGTCGTCGGTCCTATGCTAAAACCCGCCGGGAATACCGGGATGATTGATAAACTCATTGAACTGACGACCGGATCATACGACCTGCAATGGATATCCAAGATGGACGTGTATCTGGGGCTGATGGATAAGCTGAACGCCGCGAAACAACAAATCCTGCAGGGACAGTCGAAGTACCACACCGCGTGGAATATTCTCGAAGCGTACAAGCATCTCCTGAACGCGCAGCGTTGGAAGGCGATTACCGAACCGTGCTTCCAGATGCTGTATTTTAACGCGGACTTGCTGATAAGTAAGCTGAAATAAATATCACAGAGGCCGGTGGCATGTCGGACTCTTTTTATTCACTATATCGACACCGTCCAATATCTTTGCGTTTCCGCGCATTTTCTGTTATAATAGACTCTCTTATGAACGAGGTACTTATGAGAAAAGCCGCGATAGTATTTATTATCCTTACTTCCATTTACGCAATTTCATTCGCAGGGGAAAAGCCTTCGTATTCATTCG
>MIBD01000002.1:30966-31228 GCA_001829395.1 Spirochaetes bacterium GWF1_49_6
GGCCGGGATAGCGCCGTGGATGTCCATATCGGCGGATTTTTACTACTCCGGCAATACGATCGATAATAACGGGTATTCGGTGTTCTATATCGGCGCGATGCCGCGTTTTTATATAATCGGCGGGTCGCTGGAGGGGTTATGGGCGGGGATGGGCGCGGGCGTGAAGTTCGTTACCATCAATCAGGGCGGTACGGATTACTCCGGTACGGTGCCCATGCTGAGTATCGCCGGGGGATATAAAATCGTCTTCGGCGGATTCTTT
>MIBD01000002.1:31240-32129 GCA_001829395.1 Spirochaetes bacterium GWF1_49_6
GGCGGGTATTCGGTCGGACTCTCCGGCGTGAACGGCCAGCCGTCCTACACCGGTTCGGCGTCTCTATACGGCGCGAACATGGGCTTTCTCTTCTAACCAGTATTTCCGTTCATCGGCAGTAATCATCATACTTTATTGTACAGTCTTATCGTACAAAATCCTTACTGATTCGTCCCGTCTATATTCTCCGCTTTTTTATCACTCTTCACGAAAAAGTCGCCGAGGTCGAATTTGTAGGTGATTCTTAGCCCTACTATATACATATATTTCGGCGCGGTATCGGTTCCGGGGTTGAACAGGTATTCGAACTCCGGCAGAACGTTCCAGTGATAGGCGTAATGGTCGTCCCCGGCGGGGTTGATGAGAAGCTGGAAGTCCGGGGATATCTCGAAGATGCCGAGCATAGTGGTACGGAAAAAGAATTCGAAAACCTGTTCGGGGATGGCGGAATTGAATGTTTTCAGCAGACTGTACGCCACTCCGAACCCGAAGTCCTTAGTCTGGAACGCCATCCCGAACGCGAAATGTTCGCTATAGGGCGAGAATTCCTTCGCGACACGGTACGGATCGGTAATCGTGGTCGGCGGCGTGCGGAATGTGGTGATATCGGGATAGACGATACCGTACTTCACGAATACCGCGAGGGGTTCGAGGATGCCTGCTATAAGATAGAACGGTTTTATCTCGGCAAGGCCGGATACTGAGGGGGATACCTTATGCACGAGCGAACTGTCCGCGTCGACAAATCCCGCCTGCAGGCTCAGGTTCAGATACTCGTTATGGAAGCTGAATTCCACGGGGAATGAGTTGCGGACAAACAGGTGCTCGAACGCCTTCCCGAACGTCACTCCCGCGCGCAGGGTGAAGTTTTCGTTAAAATCGACCCGGA
>MIBD01000002.1:32138-32370 GCA_001829395.1 Spirochaetes bacterium GWF1_49_6
CGGGGATAGTGGGATAGTAGACATGGTCGAGGCCGGGATTAGCGAGCATCCGCAGGAAGTGTGACGAAAAGAAACCGTCGTACTCGTTACCGCAAAATCGGAAATTATAGAATCCGCCGCCGTCGGCTTCATAGTCCTGTAAGTCCAAATTTCCGAGATAGAACTGGATATGTTCGCCGGCGTAGTAGATATAGGTCTCGTCCAGCGCGAAATTATAATTGGATACGATGAT
>MIBD01000002.1:32496-33674 GCA_001829395.1 Spirochaetes bacterium GWF1_49_6
GATAGGGGGCGATACCGCACCCAGCGCGGGATAGTTCAACTGCGCGCCCGCCCATACGTCGCCCCAAATCCTTGCGGATAGTATCATAGGGAAAAACAGCGTCAGCGCCGCAAGGGGTAAAAGTATCTTCTTCATGTCGACTCCTTAATTATCAAATCCGTCAGACCGCGAATTCACTATTTTGTATTTGCATATCGGAAATAGGGCGCGCAGTAAGCGATATCTACGCTGAATACATTTATCACGAGCCGACAGCCGGTATATCAATACACTTCGGTATCGGAATTAGCGCGCGCAGCGCCTAGAAAATAATCATTTCGAGGCCGAAACGCTGCTGGAGGTCGCGGAAATCCTGCCCCAGTCCGTACTGGTATTCGTAATGCATCATCAGCTTAAATCCGCCGAAATCGGCGCCCGCTCCGAGATTGATCGCGGGATGCCAACGGTTCTCGTAGAAGAGCGCGAAGTCTCCCGAAAATATGAGACGGGTTTTCTGGTCGAGCGGGATAAAATAATCGCCCGCGATATGCCAACGGAATATCAACGGCCTCGCCATCTGGTCGAGAGTCTTATTCGGGGGATACATAAAAAATATCATACCCGAAGTCAGGTTTGCACGCTCTAATGTATACGTCAGGTCGAATCCGATATACTCGTTACTGTCGAACACCTTATCGGTGGCGATATTTCCGCGGTCGTATCCGTCCACCAGATGCGTGGATTCATGCACGACAGGATAGAACAATAGCGTCAGTGCAGGGTCGAAAAAGTTCGTCCGTTCGATATAAAATCCGATATACCCGATGAGGTTGTCGACCGGGTACGCTCCCCAGAAGTTATCGGTGGGATGGATAAAAATGGTGATACTCCCGAGGAAGCCGATGTCGCAACCGAGGATATTCCCGATTGCGAGGGTCTGGGAAACCTTCGCCTCGATCTCCGTCCGCTGATAGGTGAAGTTGTAATTGAAGCGAACCCGTGTCACATAAGACTTCGGGTCTTCCGCGTTATGGTAAACCAGCGAATAAGCGGCGGACGCGGTAAATAACAGGACAGTCAGGAAAATCGTTTTCATGCAACCCTCGAAAGATAAAGTGGAGTATTATAGCTTATTTTTCCAGTCCCCTCAAATAAGACGCGGTTTCTTTGAGTAATATGCGGAATTCTGATAAAATAAA
>MIBD01000002.1:33734-34013 GCA_001829395.1 Spirochaetes bacterium GWF1_49_6
ACGCTTTGGAGCGACGGCGAACTGATACCCGCCGAACATATCCGCAGGGCTTACCTCATGGGCTACGAGGCGATCGCGATCACCGATCACGCCGATGCGTCGAATATCGATGTATTGTGCCGCCAGATCGTCCAATTCGCGGATACGATGTCGCGGATGGACGCGGAACTGATCGTTCTGCCGGGGGTAGAGTTGACCCATGTCCTGCCGGAGGAGATTCGTGAACTGACCGAGTTCGCGCGAGGGCATGGGGCTAAGATCGTCGTGGTGCATGGCGAG
>MIBD01000002.1:34061-35025 GCA_001829395.1 Spirochaetes bacterium GWF1_49_6
GCGAAGGTGGATATCCTCGCGCATCCGGGGATGATTCTCCCGGAGGAAGCGGAACTTGCCGCGAAGAACGGGGTATACCTCGAAATCACCGCAAAGGGCGGGCATAGTCTCGCTAACGGGCATGTCGCGAAAACGGCGCGCGCGGCCGGGGCGTCGATGGTGATCGATACCGACGCGCACCGGATGCGGGATTTTATCGACGACGAGTTTGCCGGTAAGGTGCTTGCCGCGTGCGGGCTATCTCCCGAGGAGGTCAAGAAGGTATTCCTGAACTCCCGCGACATAGTACAAAGAAAGACAAAGGGCGGATAACCTGATGAAAATTAAGCTATATACGGCAATTTCCGCTATCGTCCTATCTATATTGATAGTTTCATGCTCAAATATTACCGGCGAGAAAAACCAGATTCTCTACGAACTGAACGACGAGGTGAGCGGGATAGTCCAGTATAACGAGGACTCCGGGAGTATCGGTATCGAGGATCAGGAAAAGATCAACCAGGCGATCCTTCGGATCGGTAAAATTCTGGACAGGGCGAAGGCGGTCAGTATCCAGCTGAAAGATAAAGAGAAGAAACTCTTCGACGAGGCGGTCGCACAGCAGTTGTCCCGTTTATACGGGTCGATTCAGGAACCGTTATACCGCGAACTGTTGAAATATAAAATACAATAATAGGGGAATACATTATGAAACATATGCCGATCGGAATCATTTCCGCGATTTTCGGGGTTCTGCTGATATCCGGGTGCGCCAACCCCAAGGACGAATGGAAGGGACTGATGACCGAGTACGAATCGCTTGCGAACCGGTACAGCGCTATCGCCGATAAATCGGCCATAGACGACAAAGGCTCTCAGGAACAGCTCAAGGGGATATTTTCCAATATGCAGGTGATTTCAGAGAAATTCCGCGAAATGAAAATCATACTATCACCCGAGGATCAGCAGCTGTTCGAGCAGAGAA
>MIBD01000003.1:0-254 GCA_001829395.1 Spirochaetes bacterium GWF1_49_6
GAACCGGATTCGCCGATGATGGAGAGAACCTCGCCCTTTTTTAGCTCGAACGAGACCCCGTCGACAGCCTTCACTTCTCCCGACACGCGCCGGAAAATTCCCTTGTATATCGGAAAATGTACCTCTATTCCGCTCGCTTCCAGGAACTTCATTTTTACCTCGCGGATTTTTCGATAGGCCGCTTTTAATACTCATGTAAGAAAGCGGCTATTGGGCGGCTTATAATCAATTATGTCTTAGATTATTAAAAAACT
>MIBD01000003.1:265-3990 GCA_001829395.1 Spirochaetes bacterium GWF1_49_6
GAACCGCCCGATAATCAGAGGCGCGGAAAGTCAAACAAGTTTGACGGGATATTCCCGGCATTGGATTTTTTTTATGACTTGCATTACAATTTTGGTAACGAAACAGGTTTTATCCGTTATTTCAGGAGAAATCTATGCAGAAAATCGGGGTTTATCCCGGTACGTTCGACCCTCCCACCAACGGGCATATCGATGTCGCGATCAGGGCGTCTCATTTCTTCGATACACTTATTATTGGGGTGGGAAACAATCCCGGTAAAAACCCGTTATTTTCCGCGGACGAACGGGTGGCCATGCTTGAGGAGATATTCAAGGATAGCCCGAATATTGAAATCCGCCCGTTTTCGAACCTGCTGATCAACTTTGTGAGCGAATGCGGGGCTATGGCGCTGGTGCGCGGCCTGCGGGCTGTATCCGATTTTGAGTACGAACTCCAGCTTGCGTCGTTTAACTACCACCTGAACGATACGGTCGATACGGTGTTTTTCATGGCGCGCGAGGAGAACCTGTTCGTGAGTTCGTCGATTATCCGCGAGATCGCGCAGTACGGCGGGGATGTTTCCGACAGGGTACCGCCGGTCGTATGGAAGAAACTGCGCGCGGTGTACCCGATTAAATAGACCATTCCGGGGAGTGAGAATGAAGAAAACAGCTATCCTGACATGCATGATTGGAATCGGTATAATGTTCCTATCCTGCGGGGCGGATCTGGAGAAGGCGGCGGATGAAATACGTCCGTCGATACAGCGTATGGCCGCGGTGATCGAAAACGCCTCCCAGCGGATGACGAATGTGCAGAATGCTGACGAGGCCTCCGTGATCATGAAAGAAACCGCCGGTAATATGAAACAGATTATCCTTGAAATGAAGGATACCGAGAAAAAATACAATCTGACCCCTGAAGAATCCAAGAAACTGGTCAATTTACTGAGAACCAATTACAATGCGGTGGGGAAAGTTTTAGTCACACTGAACAGTAATATCAATATGGTATTGGACAAGTATAAGGACGACCCGAAGATGGCGGAGAAGCTGATGGATGCCCTTCTGAGCCTGCGGGAGATCGGGAGTATGTAGCCCAACGGGCGGCAGGAACCTATCATGGTGAAAATTTTTATAAGGAGTGTGATATATGAAAAAGCTCTTAGGTTTTGGGTTGGTGATGGGATTGGCGATGATGCTTATCTCGTGCGCCGGTACGGATATGAAGAAAGTTGAGGCCGAAGCGCGTACATCGATGAAGAATATGGTCGCCTCGATGAACGAAATCGCGGGAAAGTTAAGCGCGGTAGAGGCTCCTGAAGACGCAATCACGCTGATAAAAAAATCGGGCGATCTGTTCCAGAGCTTCAATAAGGAATTGACCGGGATATCGGATAAGTATAAACTGAATGTCGCGCAGGATGACGAGCTTCAGGCGAGTCTGAGCGATGTTTATGAGGATTTGGGCGCCGCGAGCGAAACATTGAAAGCCGCTTTCGATGCCGCCGCCGAAAAGTTCGCCGATAATACCGACGTTCAGGAACAGCTTAAAACCACGATGGAGGATATCGTAGAAGCGAGCCAGATGGATTAATCCGGCGGAGAAACAAAATAATATCGAAGGAGAAATATAATGAAGAAAAACATCGGATTGGGATTGCTGATGGGATTGATCATGATGACGGTTTCCTGCGGCGCGGCGGATTTAAACAAGGTCGAAGCCGAAATGACTCCGCCGTTGAATAAACTGACCGAACTGCTGAACGGGACGATCGATAAAATTGGAACTATTACCAACGCGGATGAGATTGTAACGGCATTGAATACAGCCTCGGAGGGAGCGGCTGCGATAGTATCGGAGTTGAAGCTGATTGAAAATAAGTACAACCTGAACGATGCTGAAAGCGCAAAGCTTCTCAAAATGATGACGAAACCCGCCGACGACCTCACAAAAGCCGGTGAAAAATTGGGTAAGACCGTCGATGATATTCTGCTGAAGTTCGACGACGAGGAAGTGAAAAATAAAATCCACCAGGCGCGCATGAATCTCGCCTATAGTTTAAGTATGTAGCCCGGTAAGGACTGAAACAAATATTACAACGGAGCGTTACTCTTGAAGGTTATCTTAAAATTCGCGGCGGTGTTCGGGTTTATCCTGTCGCTCGCGTCCTGCGGGACGGATATTCATAAAGCCGCCGGGGAATATAGTATTGTACTGGATAAGTGGATCGCCGCTCTCGACTCCGCGATCAAGGAGACGGGTTCGGCGAAGGATGCCGCGCAGGCGATAGCCGCGGCCGATAAGGCAACTGCGGAGGCCAACGCGCTTCTCTCGGAGATGAACGCGATCGATGATGAGTACCCGGTTTCCGGGAAAGACGCGGAAATGTTGGGAGCGATGCTCCAGAAAAAGTACGACAAGCTCGCGGATTTATCGCAGACCCTCGGGGAGACTGTCGGCGGCCTGCTGGCGCGTTACGCAGGAGACTCGGCGGCCACCGAACGTCTGACCAAGGCATTCGACCCGCTCATGATCCTTATCCCGCAGGAATAAGTCCGCGGGAATAATATATTTGGAGGAATGACCGTTATGAAAAGACGAATGATGATTATCACGGTGTTTACGGCGGCTTTTACCGCGCTTTTAACGCTCGGTTCCTGCGCGGACGGGAGTTCCGATTTCAGCAAGGCTAAGGCGGAGCTTGACGAGTTAATCACGTCTACCTGCAAGGTTCAGAACGATGCGGTCAAAACGATCAACTCATCGACGAATATCGAGGAGATTTTAGGAACGATTAAAACGGTGATTGATGCGAAGAAGGGTATCGATCCGGGGATCGACCGGATATCGAAAAAATACCCGAACCTGAATCAGGAAGAGGTGGATAAGATTCTTACATATATGGGTGAAAAAGTGCTCGAACTCACGCTGTCGAGCGACGATTTTGTTCAGGCGGTGGACGGGGCGATCCGTAATAATTTAGCCGATGAAAATAAAACCAAACCGCTGATTATCGCCCTCCAGGAATACCAAACGTTAGGCCAGTAGACGAAATAGCTCAGCCCCGCCAAAGCGGGGCTGTTTTTTTGAACATATAAAATCTTGTTATTTTCCATTCCCTATCTTATAATCAAGGTCTTGAATTTTCAGGAGGGCAATAGTGGCGCTGATTGTGCAGAAATTCGGCGGTACTTCGGTCGGCAACCCCGAACGTATTAAAAGTGTTGCGCGTACCGTCATCAAAGAGAAGCTCGCGGGCAATCAGGTCATAGTCGTCGTATCCGCGATGAGCGGGCAGACCGATGCCTTAATCAGCCTATGTAAGCAGGTTTCGGATAATCCCTCCAAGCGTGAAATGGATATGATGGTGTCGACCGGCGAACAGGTCACTATCGCGCTTCTCGCGATGGCGCTGATCGATCAGGGGCATGATGCTATCTCGTACAACGGGTGGCAGGTGGGTATCCGTACCACCGACGAGTACTCCAAGGCAAAAATCCTCGATATCGATACTAAGCTGATGAGGGAATCTCTCGACGCCGGGAATATTCTGGTAGTGGCGGGATTCCAGGGCATCGACCGGAAGAATAATATCACCACTTTGGGACGCGGCGGAAGCGATACGACCGCGGTGGCTGTCGCCGCGGCATTGAAGGCCGACCGCTGCGATATCTATACCGATGTCGACGGGATTTATACCGCCGACCCGCGTGTAGTGCCCGATGCGCGCCGTCTCGATAGA
>MIBD01000003.1:4001-7399 GCA_001829395.1 Spirochaetes bacterium GWF1_49_6
TCGAAGGTGCTCCATGACCGTTCCGTCATCTTCGCCATGAAATATAACGTCCCTCTCCGGGTGGTTTCGTCCTTCACGGAAGGCCCCGGCACTTTAATTGTAAAGGAGACTAACGATATGGAAGACGTATTAATCAGCGGTATCGCCAAAAAAGACAACGAAGTCCGTGTCAATATAGCGGGTATTCCCGATAAACCCGGCGTGGCGTCCAGTATATTCAAACAACTCGCCGATGCGAGTATTAATGTCAATATGATCGTCCAGAGCGTCGGAAAAGAAGGGCATAGCCAGATATCGTTCACTGTGATGAACACCGACCTCGACGAAGCGAAGAAGGTGATGGCGAAGCTCCAGACGGAGCTGGGCGCGGAAAGTGTGACCTACGACGCGGATATCGCGATCGTCTCGGTAGTCGGCGTGGGGATGAAGGTCTATTCCGGGGTCGCGGCGGCCGTGTTCGACGAGCTCGCGAAGAACAGCATCAATATCGAAATGATATCTACCTCGGAGATCAAGATTTCCGTCGTCATCCGTAAGGCGGACGCGGAAAAGACGGTGCAGGCATTGCACAGGCGATTTTTCATGCAGGCGTAGAACCACTCGCGGGCGTTTTATAGGACGGCGCTTTAATCCTCTTCTTTTATCTCCGAGATATGTATCTTTTCGCCGTTCTCCGGGTCGAGACGGAGCATTAGATACACCATCTTTTTCGCGACCTGATCCGGGGGAATCGGTTTCTCCAAATCACGTTTGATATGCAGAAAGTATAATAGACGTTCGCCCAAACCCCGCCTCTTTAATACTTCGTTCCGCATATCGGTATTCATAATTCCGGGCGCGACGGAGATTATCTTAACGGCGTTCTTATCTTTCATTTTTTCCTTTCCGACACACTTTGTAAAATAATCGATGGCGGCTTTCGCTGAAAAATAGCATGCCCAATCGGCGCGGGGTTCCCTGACTGTCGCGGTGATATTGAGTATCATCTTGCGTTTTCCGAAATCACGGCAGAGGTCGATAAACCTCGCCGCCAGCACCATCGGAGCCGCGATATTCACTTGTACGTTTTTTTGGATCTCCGCGCTGCTTGCTTTTTCAACCGAACCTAGAGGCTGAATCACCCCGGCGTTATTTACCAGATAGATACCTTCCGCGTTTGGTTTGTCGATTTTCTGGAAAATCATGCTGATCAGCGTATCGATTTGAAGAATATTATTCAGGTCGTAGAGTAACCATTCGATTACACAGCCTTTTTCCTGCGCTTCGCGGATAAGAACATCGTCGCGAGTTCTCGATATACAGAATAAGGTATTTCCCGGTTCCGCGAGAACCTTCACCAATGCGGCGCCAAGACCCCGAGATGCCCCGGAAATAATAAAATACTTCATTACACCTCCAACGGATTGTCGTACTGAAAAAGGTAATTTATTATGCCGGGAGATTGAATTTATTTCCCGTTGTTGACGAAGCCCGTCGTGCGCTCGAAGAACGCGACACCCTCGTCTACGGTGTCCACGAATTTCATAATCCGGTCGACATTGGCGACACAGAATACGCGCTTGACATGCGGCTGATTGCAGATGACGCAGACTAAAGTCTCTTTTTTCATAGCGTTGGTAGCGAGGCGGATGATGACACCTATACCGGACGAATCAATATAACTAATCTCGTCGAGGTCGACGATGAAACGGTAGATTCCCAATTTTAAATAAGCCATCACTTCTTTCTGAAAGACGTCGAAATCTTCGTCAAAAATACTTAATTCGCCGGAGAGGGTGCATACAACAAGAGCCTCGCTAAGAACGGCAATTTTTATTTTCAAAGCGGTCTCCGGATCAGTTTATACGGATACGTTTAAAATCTGGTCGTCAAAGCCGGAAAGTTTCTTCTTCATATATGTGATATTTCCGCTTTTACCGTCGTAATGAATGTTGAATTCGTCCATGATCTTGCTGATCATGTATATCCCGCGTTTCCGCATCTGGAAACGGTCGATTTTTTCGGGCGGTTCCAACGGCGCTTTAATCGCGGGCCCGTTATCCTTGATCTGTATCTCAAGGACTTTATCCTTCTTCTCGGCGCTTCCGGTCACAATCAGTTTTATATCGATAGGAATGTCTTTTTTCCAATGATAGGAATGCTGAAGAATATTCAGGATAGCCTCGTGAATACAGAAATGAATCTCGTGGGCGACCATATCCTGATCGTCGGTGATTCGTGTTAGTATTTCGAGTAATTCCCGTTCGAACTGGACGATTTCGTCCTCGGTTCCAGAAACTTTGAAATTGAAAATCATTTCCTTTCTCCTAAGCGCTTCTCAGAGAAGAGAAAAACCCCATTTAATATCATATCAAAGTTTTCATTGAAACACAAAGAAAACGATGAAATATTTTTAAAATCTTTTATAAAAAATAAAAATTACGGAGTTTGCGGTAACCTTTGTTTTTATATATAATAATGTAAAAAAATATTTCGTCAAGCATTATTTTGGAGGGGAAGATGGAAGTTAAGAAAAAAAAGTACCTTTTTGTTACCGGCGGCGTATGTTCGTCGCTGGGTAAGGGAATCGCGGCCTCCACGCTGGGCGCATTATTAAAGGCCGACGGCTATAAGATAAACATGATGAAAATCGACCCCTATCTGAACGTCGACGCGGGCACGATGCGCCCCTACGAGCATGGCGAAGTATTCGTGACCGGCGACGGTACGGAGACCGACCTTGACCTCGGCAACTACGAGCGATTCGTGCGTGTCGAAACCTCCCGTCTCAGCAGTGTGACCACCGGGCAGATATACCAACGGGTCATCGACGCCGAACGGAAGGGCGAGTACCTCGGACAGACCGTGCAGGTTATCCCGCATATTACCGATGAGATTAAGCGGCGTATCCGTATCCTCGACGAGAATCAGGACGCCGATATCGTCATTGTGGAAATCGGCGGTACGGTCGGCGATATCGAGGGGATTCCGTTCATCGAGGCAGTCCGCCAGTTCTCTATCGAGGAGGGCAAGGATAACGTTAAGTTCGCGCACCTCACCCTGATCCCCACCATCACCGGGTCTAACGAACTCAAGACCAAGCCCACCCAGCATTCGGTGAAAGCCCTGATGTCGATGGGGATACAGCCCGATTTCCTGTTCTGCCGCGCGCAGGACATGCTTCCCCCGCATCACCGCCAGAAAATCGCGTTGTTCTGTAATATAGAAGAAAAATGTATATTTTCCGCCGTTAACGTGAAACGGAGTATCTACGAAGTCCTCCTCTATTTTCAGGAGCAGGAAGCGGACAAGGCTATTCTCGAAAAATTCCAATTACCCTATAAGAAGGGAGATATATCAAAATGGCGCGAACTGGTCGCGATCGACTCCGACCCGAAGCATGAAGTGCGTATCGGGTT
>MIBD01000004.1:0-1974 GCA_001829395.1 Spirochaetes bacterium GWF1_49_6
AATGACATTATGAGTTCCTCATCACCCCCCATCGGGGGAGCTTTTTTATATGAACTAATCGAACGTATCTGCTCAATACCATCGACCCTTTACTTCTCGTACTTCTTCCCGATATTAAAAATCCCGTGCGCCTTATCCCATTCGATGTCGATCTTTTTATACTTCACTTTCGCCATCACCTTGTAATATTCATCCCAAAGCTTCACATCGAAGTCGCAGTCGGGGGATTGATCCGCCTCTATCGCAATCTGCCATGTCGTGCCGTACTGCGGGAGAGTATAGACCAGATGATAATGCTGGTACTTTTTATCCGGTAACGGCGCATCGCCCCAGAACGTCTTAAAATCGATCGGCGGCATTGCAAGCGCGGTCAGGTCCGATATACCACCGTCGGAGTCGAATGTCAGGAACGCGTTGGTCGTATAGTCATAACAATAACCCGAAACATTAAGAGCGAAACCGAAAACCTTCGACTTATCCGCCTTTAAGAAATAGCATAAATACGCGGTGAAATTCACTTCATCCGGGTTGTCCTTCTTCGAGGTCACTTTCATAAAGCCGTTTTTCGGATCGAGGACAATATCGTCGATATTGTCAACCCCGCCCCATTTCACCCCATTGAGTAAGTTTTCTTGAAGATTATAGTCGGAAATATTTACCCCGGTAAAATACCCATCGGGCAGCATCAGGAAATAGTCGGTGAGTGTAGAATCCTTAGCATAACCCATCCCCGCTAAAACCGAAAACATCATCATCAGACAAAGACGTTTCATAGAATTCTCCTGTAATACATCAGAATTTCCGTATGCGCTCTATTATCTTACCCCTGGATTTACCGAAATGCAAGAGAAATAATGTTCATCAAATAAAAAATAACTTCGGCCTGCAACATCACCCTATGCATGCCGAGGATTATCAGAAATGACTCACTTGCCGGTTTTGCTCTTCATCGCCATCGCGCTTATATCCTTGCCGCTCATCCCGCCGAAAAGATTTTGACGCCATTTTGTATAATCGAATTTTTCTAACTGTATGAGCGATATAAATTTCTCCATTTCGACTAGTCCTAACTGGGAACTTAGTATTTCAAACCCTTTTATTTTCAATTCCGTATCCGTCATCTTATTCCTCCTGCCTGAAAATAAAATCAACCGGATTCAATATAGGTCCCTTCTAAATACTCAGTTAAGGAAGTGACCATTGGGCGTTTTATAATCAATTATACTTTGATTTGTTAGAATAATCAGAGTTTTTAGAAGTGCCCTATAATTACCTCTTTTATCAATTTACTGTTTTTTAAGATTCCCGCATCAACTGTTAAAAAATAATCGCAGGAAGCATGAATAGCACAACTAATATGCAGCGAATCTAACGGTTTGAATCCCATTTTTTCTAATTCTTCCATTCTTTGTAATACTCTCTCATTTTCTACGATATTTGTTCTTGCAATACTTTTCCATTTTTCAATTTCCGACTTCTTTTCTATAAATGGATTTTGTTCGTTTTCAAAATCAAGAATATACGACCAAACTAATTCGAATATTCCGCTTTTTATTAACTCTTGGATTGACAATTTCGCCTCAGTCTCCAGCTTAATTTTTAATTGGGATTGGTCATCATACGGACGGTTATAACAACAGATATCAAGATATAGTTTCATTTCTTCAATGATTCCTCCGCTTCAAACCCTTCCTTCATTCTAATAAAAATAACGTCTTTTGTCAAAGTAACTGTTGAATAGCTGAATTCTACGAAATAAAGTTTTCAAAACTTCATCCCCGCCGACGGCAGGAACAGGAACGCCGGATGCGCGAAATCGAAACGGATATTCAGGCGCACGAAGAATCGGTCGTACTCCATCGTCATCAGCCCCTCGAGCGTCACCCCGTAGTTCCGGTACTCGTTCGACGCGACTGTCTGGCCGGGCTGGTAGAACCCGTCGATCAGCTTCACCCATTCCGCGTAAGGCTCGAC
>MIBD01000004.1:1998-2109 GCA_001829395.1 Spirochaetes bacterium GWF1_49_6
CAGGCCTACCCGGAATTGTTTCGACGGGTCGCCGATGAAGTAATATCCCCCCTCCGCGGAGAACGAGAATATCGAATAACTCCCGCCGAGTTTGTCGTCCGACCAGTACGA
>MIBD01000004.1:2134-2502 GCA_001829395.1 Spirochaetes bacterium GWF1_49_6
ATATAACGGTTGATATTATAGTCGATTCCCAATGTCAGCCAATTTCCGCCGCCGATAAAAAACCGCGGGTGCCAGTTCCCTATCCACGGTTCCGCCGGCGTGATTTTTGTCAGACACCCCGGGAGTGTGAGGAAATTGGTCGAGAACACGAGCCGCCCGAATTCGTCGTACACTACCGCCGAATTGGTCTGCCCCTCGATATAGTTCAGGCATATCTCGCCGGGCTTGATTTCCTTCCCGTTCAGGAGATACGTGTACTCCATCAGGTTGTACTTGAAACGCATCTCGTTAAAGATGAACCCGGCGTCGTTTGTACCGCCGTCGGCGGCCATTATTCCCGCGCACCCGGCGAGGGCAAATAGAAGAAG
>MIBD01000004.1:2541-2778 GCA_001829395.1 Spirochaetes bacterium GWF1_49_6
ATGATTATAGAAATCCATCGAGATGAATGTCGCGACGCCGCCGGAAAAACCCTTACCGCCGACCGGAACCCATCCGTCATTGGTGGTAACCGCGCCCGTCCCGGAGTTCGTATACACCACACCCGACGGGAGATATTTCATCGCCGTCGCGTAGAGCGCGCTGCTCCAATCCTCGAACACGACATAGGGGGTGCCGGAATCGACCGCGAAATCGATGAACGCCGCGACGTCCGGGGT
>MIBD01000004.1:2797-5807 GCA_001829395.1 Spirochaetes bacterium GWF1_49_6
GTGCTCCATACCCCCAGCGTGCACTTCATCACCGTGGCGCGGCTGCCGTTAGCGATATCCTGGAACGATGCGTATGGGTCGCCGGAATCGAACGCCAGCACCGTACTGCCCGCCGCGCCGTCGGAGAATCCCCGGAACCCGACGCTCGCCCAGCCCGCCGATGGAGAACCGAGATATTTAAACAATGTCACCGAATTAAAGTACTCCGTATCCTGGAAAAGCGTGTACGGCACCCCGCCCTCGACCCAGAGCGATACTCCCGCCACCGACGCGGCGGTGATCTGGTTCGTGCTCAGGTCGTTCCAGATACCCCCGCTGTATGCCTTGACGCTCAGGCTATAGGTCGTGTCCCTGTCCGCGAACGCCACATAGGGGACGCCGCCCGACACAAAGAGCGAAATATCCCGCACCTCGCGTACCGTAATACCCGCGCCGCCGACATACTGCCATATCCCGCCGGAGTACGTCATCACCGACAGCTTACCGGAGTTCGTCATATCCTGGAACGCCACATACGGCGCCGTCCCATCGATAAACAGGTCGATATAACGGGAATCCCCGGTACTGAAGCCGGGATTGCCGACATAGACCCAGTTCGTACCGTCGTACTTCATCACCGATACCGCGTTATTATTGGACGAGTCGCGGTACGCCACATAAGGGACGCCGTTGACCGTATCGAAATCGATTTTCACATAGGAGGCGGTGCCCGCTGAGAAACCCCTCGGCCCGACAACTTCCCAGTACGGGTTTACTATGTCCTGCACGCTCCAGTTCGAATCGCCCCGTTTATCGATAGCGTCATCGACAAAGAACTGCGGATAGAACAACGCGCACGAGCCCGCGAAGAGCGATGTAATCATTATCAGGTAAATAGTTATCGTTCGTTTCATTTCATCCTCCTACGGTTTCAACTTATCGATAAGCCCGAGAAGCTGAAGACGCAGTTTGCACAGTTCGACATAATCCTTGAGCTTGGTCAGCTTATAGTTGACCAGCGTGGTCTCGTTCTGGATCACGAAATACAGGTCGCTGCGCCCCTGTTCGTATTTTTTCTTCTCCCCGTTGATCCGGCTGATGGCGGTCTGGATGAGAAGGTCGTCGTACTCGAGAGCCTTCTGGTACACGGACATCATATCCTTCAGGTCGACCAGCGACTGGTTATAGTTCCGTTCAAAATTCTCGACATCCTTCACCCACTTCTGGAGCTTTGCCTTCGTCTCTTTCACTTTACCCTTGCTTAAATCCTCGCCGATAGGAAGCGAAAACTCTACGCCGACGTAGAAGTTATGGGTGAAATTCGACAGGATAAATACTTCGGCGGGGTCGGCCGCCACATTGGCGAAGCTGTACTGGAACACGAGATTAAGGTCGGGAAGGTATTCGTTCTTCTCCTTCTCGAGCTGAAACTCCAGCAGTTGTTTGGCGATTTCGAGGATTCGCATCTGGCGGCTCATCGACGAGGTAAAATTCCCCTCGGGAATGGGCGGCAGGAATAGTTCCTCCTCGGGCACATATACCGCGTCCGTCGGGATAACGATACTGCCGTACATCCAGTAAAGGATTTTTTTCGTCAGGCGCTTGATATTCACCTCGAGGATATCCCGCGTTTTCTTGAACTCGATATTCATCATCAACGCCTGATCGATATCCGTCTGTTCGACCAGCCCGACCTTTTGTTTCTCCTTGAGCTGTTTGAGGAGCTTCTCGCTGTTATTGACGTTCTCCACAAATATCCTGTACTGATGATAGACGCTGTACCATTCGAAATATATCTGGTAGAGATTGATGATAATATTCTCGATACTCTCGTTGATCGTCTCCTCGGTAATCACCCGGTTGAACTCCGTCTGCTTGATGGGGAAACGGTCGAGGATACCGAACCAGTTCCGCAGAAGGGGCTGGCTTAATTGGAAATAGAACTGCGGATTGAACGCAGAATTGTCCATCAGCGTGTATTTCAGGTTATTCGTGCTGATATTCGTACCCCCGACAATCTGGAGCGAGGTATAATCGGGTATCATTGACGACGCGATATTCTGCTGATAGGATATCCCCGCCTTCATCTTGGTGCCGAGTTGGGGAATCACCTTGGAGACGCTGAGATCGAAATCGTCCGTCCATTGCTCGACTATCCCGGTGTTCGAATCGGACGCGCTCTGGGGGTTCTGGTAGGCATAATGGTATTCCGCGTTGAGATAGGCGTTATAGATCGCGTGGGACTGTATCTCGAGCGATTCCGCGCCCTTGAGCTTAATCAGTTCTCCCATGATCTCGGGGCTGTTCTTGATCGCCTTCTCGACAAACACCTGTATCGGGATAATATTCGTCGACACGGGGTACGCGGAGTTATAGGAAAGCGCCAGAATAGTTAACGCGATGAGAACGAGTCCGCCTTTCTTATCGATTATCAACCGTTTATTCTCCATGATTATCATCCCCCGTATTGTCCGCCGGAGCAGACTTTCGGAATAATTTCGCGAACATGTCCTTGAAAAAGTGCCGGATACGGAAATCGAGCATATAGAAGCTGGGGATCAGGTACAGTGTCAGGAAGGTCGCGAACATCAGCCCCCACGCCATCACGAGCACAGTCGGTATCACCAGCTGGTCGGACCCGCCGATCCCGTATGCGGTCGGCAGAAGTCCCGCCACAGTGGTTACAGTGGTTAAAATAACCGGGCGAAGGCGCACTCCCGCGCCCTCCACGATCAGCTTTCGGATATTATCCTTGGTCAGGATTTTCCGCTGGGCATTGATAAAATCCACCATCACGATGGCATCGTTTACGACCACGCCCATCAGTCCGACCATCCCAAAAACACCCATCGCCGTCAGCGGCAGGTTATGGGTGTAGAGCGCGAACGCGACCCCGATCAGGCTGAACGGGACTGTCAAGAGGACGAGTACGGATTGGATAATCGAACGGAACAGGAGTATGAGGATGAACAGGATGAGCACGCCCGCCAAAATCGCCGCGCTTATCATACTGTCGATCGTCTCCTGCGTC
>MIBD01000004.1:5872-6076 GCA_001829395.1 Spirochaetes bacterium GWF1_49_6
CGATAATCGTATTCCGGTCGCCGTTATAATGGTCGATCTTGCTGACCAGCTTATCGTCCTTCATTATTATCAGCGACGGGAGTGTAATCAGCACGTTCTTGAAATTCATGACATACAACTGGTTTAGGGTGCCGAGCTTGTTCTTGTACATATCGTCGAGGACGACGCGGTAGTTCACCAAGTCCTCCGGCGTCTGGAGAGACG
>MIBD01000005.1:0-2207 GCA_001829395.1 Spirochaetes bacterium GWF1_49_6
CACGCTCGCGGAATATTACCGCGATATGGGGTATGATGTGGCGCTGATGGCGGATTCTTCGTCACGCTGGGCGGAGGCTCTCCGCGAGCTCTCCGGGCGTCTCGAGGAAATGCCCGCCGAAGAAGGATTTCCCGCATATCTGGGCTCGCGCCTGGCTGCGTTCTACGAACGCGCGGGATACACCACCACCCTGTCAGGGAAAACGGGTTCCATTACGGTTATCGGGGCGGTATCGCCTCCCGGAGGGGACTTTTCAGAACCGGTCACCCAGAACACCAAGCGTTTCGTGCGCTGTTTCTGGGAGCTGGATAAATCGCTCGCGAGCGCGCGTCATTACCCGTCGATCAATTGGATGCGCAGCTATAGCGAATACGCCGACGCCTGCGAGGGATGGTGGGTAAAGAACGTTTCCCGGAAATACCGTGAGATCCGCGTGCGCGCGTATGAAATCCTCCAGAAGGAAGACCATCTGCAGAAGATCGTCAAACTGGTCGGCCCCGATGCGCTTCCCGATTCGGAACGCCTGATTATCGAGGTAGCAAGAATTATCAAGCTCGGCTTCCTCCAGCAGAGCGCCTACGACGATATCGATATGTACACCTCTCCCGAGAAGCAGATCAAGATACTGGAACTTATCCTGAAGTTTCACGAGCGCGCATCGGAAATCGTTAAAATGGGCGCGCCGATTTTTGAAATAAAGGAGATGGCGTCGATATCGAAGATTATCCGTGTAAAAATGACGGTTCCCAACGACGACATGAGCGAGATGGATAAGATCGAGAAAGCCATGATGACCGAATTTGAAGAAATAGAAGAAATCTATAAAGAGTAATAAGGACGGGCGGCTCCGAAATGAATGAAATCGGAGAGTTTAAAGAACTGGTTTATATGCTGAAATACGCGCACGAGCATGCCGAAAATGAGATCGGGGTAGGCGCGGTTTTTCACCGGTTCGTGGTGTGTTTCGATATGCTCAGGAATATTACACTGAGCCTGTTGGAGCATCACTCGATAGAAACGGATACGATCCGCGAGGGTTTCATTTCCGCGATACACGCCGAACTCCTGCCGGAGGATATGTTCCCGATGCAGATGCTCGACGATTGGGAGATTATTCGCGGCGGTAAGGCAGAGGAGCAGGGCGCGGAACTTTTCGAACGGATCGGCGGGATTTATATCAAGGCGCTGGGCGGAATCGCCGAGGTTCTTGATGACGAGTGGGGGAAGGAGCAGGAAGAGGATTTACCTTGACAAACAGGATGAGGAATATATGTCGTATGAAATGACGCGGCAGTACCGCGGAATGACTGGGATTAACGGACCGATCGCAGTAGTCGAAGGAATTGACGGTATAGGCTATGATGAAATAGTGGAAATCACCCTATCCGATAATACCCGGAGACTCGGTAAAGTTCTGGAGAGCACGAATAAGGCGGTGATCCTTCAGGTATTCGAAGGCACGAGCGGGATCAATCCCGAAAAGACGAGCCTGAAGTTTTCCGGCAAGCCCTTTGAAATCGGGTTATCCGAGAAGATGCTCGGCAGGGTATTCAGCGGAATGGGACGGCCCCTCGACGGGCTGGCGGATATAATACCGGACGAGCGCCGTAATGTTAACGGCGAGCCGCTTAATCCGGTGGTTCGCGCATATCCCCGTGAGTATATCGAAACAGGGGTATCCGCGATCGATGTGATGAATACGCTGGTACGCGGGCAGAAGCTGCCTATATTCTCGGCTGCGGGACTTCCGCATAACGAGCTTGCGGCGCAGATTGCCGCGCAGGCGCGCTTACCCGGCGAGGAGAGCGGTGATTTCGCCGTCGTATTCGCCGCGATGGGTATCAAGCATGACGACGCCTCGTTCTTCATCAGCAATTTCGAGGACACCGGCTCGTTAAAGAATGTGGTCATGTTCCTCAATCTGGCGGACGACCCGTCTATAGAACGTGTGATTACGCCGCGTATCGCGCTCACGACCGCGGAATATCTCGCGTACGAGAAGGGCAAACACGTCCTCGTGATAATGACCGATATGACTAGTTACTGCGAGGCGCTCCGTGAGATCGGTACCGCCCGCGGCGAAGTGCCCGCGAGAAAGGGATTCCCGGGATATATGTATTCAGACCTTTCGACCCTGTACGAACGCGCGGGAAGAGTGAAGAATTTGCCCGGGAGTATCACACAGGTGCCTATCCTGACGATGCCGA
>MIBD01000005.1:2264-5566 GCA_001829395.1 Spirochaetes bacterium GWF1_49_6
AACGACGATATCACGCACCCGGTGCCCGACCTGACGGGGTATATCACCGAGGGTCAGATCGTGCTATCACGCGAACTGCACGGGAAGGGGATTTACCCCGCGATCGATATTCTACCGTCTCTGTCCCGTCTGATGAAGGACAGTATCGGCGAGGGATATACCCGGAAGGATCATCCGCATCTATTTATGCAGATGTACGCCGCGTATTCCCGTGTCAAGGAAATCCGTTCGATCGCGTCCATTATCGGCGAAGAGGAATTAAGTAAAGTAGATAAACGTTACCTGAAATTCGGACATGAGTTCGAGAACCATTTCGCGGGACAAGGATTCAGCGAGGACCGCACGATGGAAACCAGCATGAACCTTGCATGGGAAATACTCTCGATCCTGCCGGCGTCGGAACTGTCCGGGCTGACCGAGAAGGAAATCAAGGAATACTATGTCGGCAAGGACGAGACGGAGGAATAACGGATGAATCTTTCGGAAATCGCACCTACTAAGACGAATCTACTTGAATATAAAGGACAGTTGAAATTCTCGCAGGACGGGCATGCGCTTCTTGAGCAGAAACGTGAAGTACTGGTAATGAACCTGCTCGAGGTGATTTCCAAGATCAAGGATCAGCGTAAACGGCTGAACGAACACCTCAAGATCGCATACGATTACCTTGCGCTCCTCGAACTGGAAATCGGCGAATTCGAGATCGAGCGCCTTCTCAAGGGTATCCGTTCGGAAATGTCGCTCGACATCATCGAACGCAGCGTGATGGGTGTCGCCGTACCGACCATCAGGAATAAAGATAAGTTGGCGATAAAAAAGGGGCCGCAGATTTCCATCAGTACGACCACGATGAGTTACGATATGCTGTCTAAGGCGATCGGCGAGATAATGAAACTCCTTCTGTTTGTCGCCGAGGTCGAGGTCTCTGCGTGGAGATTGGCGTACGAGATAAAGAAGACCCAGCGGCGCGTTAACGCGCTGGAAAATAATTTTATCCCTATGTTTAAGGAGATTGTCAAATATATACAGGACACGCTTGAAGAACGTGATCGCGAGACATTCTTCCAGATGAAACGTGTTAAAAACGCCCATCTGGCGGAAAAATAGAGGAGAACGCGAATGCAGAAAATTTACATTCCTATCTGCGGCGCTACGGAAGCGAAGCGCGCTATTCAGAAGGGAATTGAAACGGCTAAACGTTTCGACCTCGAAGTTGTAGTGATTAATGTAGTAGACCAGGAGTCTATCAACAAGCTCCAAAGGTATAAGATATTTATCGACGAGGAATCCGCGATGTTCACCGACAGTCTGAAGCGCGACGCGGAGAAGTACCTGCATTATGCGGAGAAGATCGCGGAACAGACGGGTATCGCAGTAACAAAAGTATTGCTCGAGGGAGATCCGTTCTCAGAGATACTAGAGTATATAAAAAACGATTCGGCGGATATAAAACTGGTATGTATCGCGAAACGCCGTGAATCGCAGGACTGCCGCGACCTGTTCGGGGTGGTCGAACGGAAACTTTTGTCGCAGACGGATTTTGACCTGATTGTGACGGGAGAACAATAATGAGGAACATTATCGATTCGATTATTAAGGTCGAGCACGAAGTTCAACAAAACAGCATGGAGACCGAGAAAAAGGCCAAGGCTGTGTTAGACGAGGCGCGCGCGAAAGCGATTAAGATGGAAGAAGAGTATCAGAATAATTTTGAAAAAGAGATGCTGAAACGTAAAGATGAAATAACCCTTGCTGTGGAAAAACGCCGGAAAGAACTGGATGAAATGGTGGGGAAAGAAAAAGAAAAGAAACAACGAATTATTGAAAAGAAACGTAAAGAAATTAAAGAGAAATTGATAAGCATGATTTTGGAGAAATAGATGTTCGGTCTCGAATTTACAGCGGTAAATCCAAAAGTGCGAAACTGGCTTTCATTTTTGTTAAAAAATGAGGAAATGGAATTCCTGATCGGCGCGAGCCTGAACGATGTAATCGAATTTATCCGCACACGGCTAAAAAAGGAACATCTGGATACGGGCGAACTTTTAGAAATCGAGAAAGTATTAAAGAACGGCATAGTCGGATATATCAAGAGCGGGCTGAATTTTATCGTGGGGAAACCCGCGCTGTTTTTAGAGAAATGGCTCGAGGCGTACCGGATCGAGAATTTGAAAATGATCGCGCGGTCTCTGCTGACCCATAGGCCGATCGAGTTTTTATATACTATTACCGAGAAGGATTGGTTACGGATAGAAACTGTCCGGGATTTGCGGACGTTTGAGGAATTCCAGGAATTTCTGCGGCGCACGGACTATTATGACCTCGCGGCGAAAACATTCCCGAATGTTATCGAAACGGGAAACACGTTTTTCTGGGAAATCTCGCTCGATAATTTTTACGCCCAGCATTTGAGAGGGATGGCGCAAAAAATGTCCCGTTCCAATAAAAGCGCGATTGAAAGATTACTGTTTTTCTCCATGGAAGTGAACCGTTACATGAGGATATACCGTCTCCGTTTCGAGTACAAATTATCGATTGAAGAAACGATGACGATCATACCGAATATCTTTAAGACTCTTTCGCGCCGCAAGTATCAGGACTTGGTCTCCTCGGAGACACCGGCGGCGTTTTTGGAAAATATTTCACATATGGGTATTCTCACCGAACCGGTTACCGATATTGCTTTGCTGGAGAACGCGCTCAATAAGGCGATCGTCAAAAGGACGCACCGTTATCTGGGCGGGATACCGTTCCAGTTCGGGATATTTCTCTCGTTCATTATTTTGAAAAGTATGGATGTCAGAAAATATATTATTCTATTGGAAGGAAAGCGGGCGGGAATCGACCGTAAGATTCTCGAAAACTTGTTATACTAAGGCAGGATGAACGATGTTTTTACCGCAAAATATGAAGAAACTGGATGTAGTGATCCTGAAACGGCATGTCGACGAAGTGACGAAAGAGGTGATGAATTTCGGGGAATTCGAAATTATCAAGCTTTCCGGCTCCGAGGTGCGGACATACTCCCTTAAAAAAGAATCCCTCGACGATGTAATGAACCGTTTCATGGATTACCGCCGCCGTTTGAATACAGTGAAGGCGTTTTTTGGGAAATCCACTGTGGTGCCTGATAAAACCGCAGTCGAATACCTCGATGAAATCTCCATAAAGTCCGTGATGAAAGAAATAGAGCTCGAAGTGTCGAAGTACACCCATGAGATGGAAAATATTAAAAAGCGGCAGACGGAATATCTGGTAAAACTGGATAGTTACCGGTTCTTCGGAAACCTCGATTTCGATCT
>MIBD01000006.1:0-5486 GCA_001829395.1 Spirochaetes bacterium GWF1_49_6
AAGGGTTACGCGTGGATACCTTATAAGTTTTTCCCGCAGGTTACCGGCGCCGTGATGGTGATGGAGGATATCCAGGAGAATTCACCCAGCGATGATAAAATAGTCACCGATGACGACGACGATGATGATGTGGTTGATGATGATGACGATGATGACGATACCGACGTCGTGGTTTCCGGAAAAGTTCCGGGGATGCCGAAAAGTTTCGATGTCAGTAAAGGAAAGTTTTCCGATCACATCGAAGTTAAATGGAAAGCTGATTCGTCGGCGGAAAAGAACCTTGTCCTGAAGTGGGATGTCGATGATGAGGAATGGAAAGTTCTCGCCACCATTTCAGACCAGAAATTCAGCGATACCGATATCCAGAAGGGTAAGTATTATTATTATTCCGTGATATCGCAGAATAAAAAGGGCTATAGCGCCCCGACCACTCCTATACAGGGATATACTCTTTCGCTGTTCAGCCGTAATGAAGTGGACTCCGCTTATGCCCAGATCTCCGCGTCTCAGGGCGCCTACGATAAGTACATTATGATAAAATTCGGGAAGATTCCCGAGGAAGAGGGATATATCGTATTCAGGAAGAGCCAGAAGGACCCCGACTGGAAACTGATTATGACCGTGAATGAGGCGATGAAGAAACAGCTGAAAAAGTTCGGTTCATCGAAGGATACCGGGGAAATCTTCATCGATCAGGATGTCGAAACGGGGATAGTCTATGAATACATGGTAATTCCCGATGTGCCTAAAGGCGCGGATACTCCGAGTCCTATTGTAAAGGGATGGGTCAAGGGGAATATTTATAAAAATCTTCCGTCCGCCCCAACAGGTATTAAGGTTTCAATCGATAAAAATGTCGCTTCGATCCAGTGGCAGGCGTCCAAGGATACGGTCGGATACTATGTTTACCGATGGGACGACGCGGTGAAGAATTTTGTCAAAGTTGGGTATGTCGAGGATATTAAGTATAAAGACGACACGATTGAGTCCGGAAAAAAGTACCAGTATGCGGTGAAATCGTTTAACTGGGCCGGCGAGTCAAAGGATTTTCTGAAATAGTATCTGGGGAAATAGTACTAGGAGGATTTTGAATGAGATTTTTACTGACTGCGATGATGTTGAGCGTAATGTTTTCAAGCGGGATAAGCGCGGCGAATAAAAAGCCGGATAACTCAGTCGTATTCCTGGAAAAAGATACCGAGATACAGGGTATTCCGTTAAAGGCCAAGGAAATGGTAGTCTATTATGAGTCGGGAAAGCTCCAGGTAGGGGTTTTATCGAAAGATTTTATGCTATGCGGAGTAATATTTCCATCGGGCGGGACGCTGATATTCTATGAATCGGGAAAAATAAAGGAAGGAACGCTCAAGAACGATGCTGTCATACAGGCTGTCCCGTTTAAAAGCGGTAAGCCGATCCTGTTCTATGAGAACGGGTATATCGAAAGGGGCGTCTTGGCTGAGGAATCGATAGTTCAGGGAATAAAGATCGAAAAAAATACTCTTCTTAATTTCTATTCCAATGGGAATGTAATGGGTGTAAAACCGATGGAGGATGTAAGTATTCAAGGAGGTATGTGGAAAACCGGAAAGATAATCGCGTTCTACGAGAACGGGAATATTCAACGGGGGACATTGGGAGCTGATTCTACAGTTCAGGGTATCCTATTTAAAGAGAAAACCACGCTGGAATTCTTTAATAACGGGAAAGTCAAAACAGGGATTCCCGCCTCCGATACCGAGATTAGCGGGTTAGTTTTTAAAATGGGAAAACCCCTCAAATTTTTCGATAACGGACATCTCGAATCAGGGACACTCGCTAAAGAGTGTGAGATTCAATCGAAGAAGATCAAGGCCGGAAAAACGGTAACCTTCAAAGAAGACGGGACATTTAAAAAGTAGCATTTGTAATACTTTGACATTTCTCAATTAGTAATATACAATTGTGCTGAAATACCGGGGGGTGTTTATGCCGTGGGATGATATTAGAATCGAGGTTTCTACCCATTTTCTCGCGCCGGGAATGGTATTAAAGGGCGACGGGTTTGACGAAAAGGGTACTAAAGTTATCGAAAAAGACGTCGCGCTGAATGAAAACCAGATCAAGCAAATTCTCGCCTGCGGTGTAAAGACTATCACCTATACCCGTAAACGACTCAAACTGAAAAAAGAGAATTCCACCTCATCTATCGCGGACGAACATATCGATAAAGCCATGGCGGTTCTCGACGATATCGAAGGGGCGATCAGGGGTCAAAAGAATGAAATTCCCGCCAAAGAAGTAAAAGAAGTAGTCGATACCTTTATCGAAGATATTCGGAGTAATAACGATACCTGTCTCAATCTGCTCGATCTGGCGGATTATGACGACTATACCTATACCCATTCCATCAACGTCGCCACTATTTCGCTCGCATGCGGATTGGCGATGAATTTGGACGAATTGAAGATACGTATATTGGGAACCGCGGCTATCCTGCACGATATCGGCAAGACCTTAGTACCGATAGAGATTCTCAACAAGCCGGATAAACTCACTCCCGCCGAATGGGCGATTATGAAAAAACACCCGTTATTCGCGTATAACATCCTGAAAGCCGAGAGTCAGTTCAGTAAGGATGTCATCAACGGGGTATTATTGCATCACGAGGATTATACCGGCGGCGGTTATCCGTTGGGTATCCGTTGGGATAAATCGAACATTTTCGCGCAGATCATTTCCATTGCCGATGTGTTCGACGCGATTACCAGTAAACGTACCTATAAAACCGCTCAGCCTTTTTCTAATGCTTTCGGTTTTATTATGGAGAAATCGGGGACGAAATTCAACCCGGAAATCGCGCAGGTATTCCTGAAAGAAATGATTAAGAAGATTAACGGCGAACCCCTCTATCCGGTCAATTCCTATGTTCTGCTGAACACCGGGGAGGTCGGCTATGTCGTAGACCACCGGTTAAACCCGTTTTCTCTCCGGCCTATTATCAATATTTTCTATAATCCCGCGAAAGAACCGAAGCTATTAAAGTACAAACTCCAGATCGACTTAGAGAAGGATAACGGGCGGACGGTTATCCGCAGGATTATGGAGGACGCGACGGTACAGAAGTTCAATCAGGTTTTAAATCTTGAGGGTATGTAGGATTAAATGGATTTACTTTTCCAGTACGATATTCATCCGGCATTTCGCGCAGTCGAACTCCAATCTGAATTTCCGCTTCCCGTCATCTAGATATAACGGTTCCTTGATATCGCCGGTATTCAGTAAGACGGTTTCCGGTTTTATCGGGTGTTTCCCGCATAGTCCCAGTTCGTACTTCAGGCAGTAACGCGTCGTCATCACAGTTTCGCCCTTCAAATCCAACCCCGATTCGGCGGCCGGCCGCAGAATTTTCACCCCGTGGCGTTCGTAAAACCGGTTCGCGAGACGGTTCAGGACATTCCCCGTAAAATCGAGTTCCGTCTCGGGATAGGGGATATTGTTCTTCACTATCGCTATTTCCTTGCGGGGGAACGCGTTATCGCGGTTCTTTTCCAGCACGGATACCAGATTCCTCCTCGCGTCGTTGAGCACGCTGACGGGGAAGAAGTAGGATTGCGATAAGTCGGCGCGGAAATCCCGGACATGGAAAATTTCATCGCCGAATTTCAGGAGCTGCTTTTTAATCGTCTCCGCCGCCTTTTCAGGATTTTGCGCGGGGATTTTTTCACCCGTCAGCGCGAACTCCGCGGTAATCCCGTCCTCGTCCGCCGCCAGCAGGATAAACCCGTCGGGGCGCTCCTCGAACGCCAGATCGATATCGATCTTCCGCTCGATCTTTTTACGCTTCAGCTCTTTGATAAAATCGTGGTCGCTGTTCCGGTAGACGGTCAGCCCTATTTTTATATAGCGGTTGTCGTGAGGAAAAACCCTGTTCCCCTCGGAGAAAAGGATATTCGTCCCGGCGAGGATATTGTTATCGTCGATATAGCAGATACCGTCGCCGTTATTCAGCTCCTTGCCGCCTTCGATAATAAACCAATCCCGCCCCTTGGTGATAACCTTACTGAGCGGTTCGCCGATCGACTTCTGGGTATGTACTGACACGATCCCCGGTCTCCTGCCGTCGAGGAAATACGCGGAGAACCCGCGGTTGAAGCTCTTTTGCGGGTCGGGGGTGAACTCCACAGTCGAATGTCCGCTCGACGACTTTCGGTAATCGGCGCCCTCGATCAGGCTATCCAGCCGCTGACGATAATAGCTCACGACGTTTTTTACATAGTTCTCGTCTTTCAGCCGCCCTTCGATTTTAAACGATGTCACCCCGGCGTCCATCAGTTCGCGGAGATGTTCCGACAGGTTGAGGTCTTTCAGCGAAAGCAGGTACTTATCCTTGATGAGTGTTTTCTTATCACGGTCGAGCAGGGAGTAGGTCATCCGGCAGGGTTGGGCGCATTCCCCGCGGTTTCCGCTGCGCCCGTAGCAGGCGTAACTGATATAGCATTGTCCGCTGTAACTGACGCAGAGCGCGCCGTGGATAAATGTTTCCAGTTCGATTGCGGTAACTTTCCTGATCGCGGCGATCTCGTCCAGCGTCAGCTCACGCGCGAGGATAGCGCGGGTGAATCCCGCGTCCTCGAGGAACTTAACCCGTTCCGGCGTATGATTATGCGTCTGCGTGCTCGCGATCAGCGGGATAGGCGGGAGACCCATCTCGATGATACCCATATCCTGTACGATCAGCCCGTCGGCGCCCATATCGTATACTTCGCGGATTAACTGTTCCGCATCGGAAAGCTCGTGATCGTAGAGGAGGGTGTTCAGGGTGATATAGACGCGCGCCCGGTAACGGTGGGCGAAGCTGATCAACTCCTCCAGCTCAGCGGCCGGATTGGACGCGGCGGCGCGTGCGCCGAATTTATCCGCGCCGATATACACCGCGTCGGCGCCGCATTTTACGGCGGCGATCCCGCAGTCCTTATCGCGCGCGGGGGCGAGTAATTCGATTTCCCTCATTGTCGCCCGTTACTGCGCGATACCGGATAGCAATGGGATGTCGCCGGCTTCAGTCTCGGCGAGTATCATCGCGGTTGCGATTACGTCAATTTTAAGATTGATATTTTGAATTCCCAGCCCGGATACTCCTGCCTGTAAAATCATAGCATAGTACCGCGAGTACAGGAGAGCGCGAATGAGAATGGGATTGGATAAAGTCGCGGTATAAGTTCCTTTAACACTGCCTAATGCGGGTATTACCACATTAGTGAAAATAAACGCGGTCTGGTTCGTATCGTTCACATACGGGTGTGTTCCAGGTGCGTAGATTATCGTTTGTCCGGGAGATGCAGTGTAATTCGTACCGACAGCGAGCGATACGGTTACGTTGTTATTCTCAATATTGGAAATCGAATACTCCAGCTTTAGTTCCTGAATTACCACCATATCGGGAATTTCGGTTTTCATATCGTTGATGACTGTCATTTCAGAGTAATAATTAGTAGATGAAAACA
>MIBD01000006.1:5500-17131 GCA_001829395.1 Spirochaetes bacterium GWF1_49_6
GCTTTCATCGGGAAAAGCATAGTGAAACCGTCGCTGAGAAGAAGGGTGGTGGACATCCTGCATCCCGCGAGAAGGATAAATATGAGAATAAATATCTTTAATATTTTCATTTTCACTCCTATAGAAGAGGGATTTCGACTGACAGATAGGGCAATACCGGCAGTGAGAACACGTCCGTCGCGGCCGTACCGTATTTCAGTTCGAACCCGGGGTATGCGACGCCTCCGGTAATGATTACGGCTTTTAGGTCGAATCGGATACCGCCGCCTGCTGTTAGGTTGCCGGGAGTATTCAGCCCAATCAGCGAGCCGCTATCTACAGACCCCGTCGGCTGCATGGGGATATAGTATCCTGCCTCCGCGAAGAATGTTACGAAGTCCAGCGTAACATCCGCGCCAAAAACCGGGCGGAGGTAAGTTTTTAATCCGTTTTTGTTTCCCAGCAATTGCGAATCGAATATAACATATAAACGGAGGGAGTTAAGGTCGAACTCGAAACTACCCTCGAAGCAGACGGAAGTAAAATTTAAATCCGCGTTGACAATAGTGGCCGCGCCGGCGAGCTGCTGGTTAATCAGGTCGGTCAGCAGTCGTTCGCCGGTGAATTGCATGTATCGCACTGATAAAGACATCGCGAACGGATTATCGGGGATGTCCCAACCGATTTTTATACCGCCGTTATAGAGTCCCACGATAAATAATGGCAGCGACGAATTTACCGATACAGCGAATCCCTGTCCGAGCGGGTAATTGAACTGCAAATCAAGCGGACGGTAGCTGAACGCGTCCAGAATCAGGATACGATTTGTATCGATAAACGGCGTATCCACAGAAAGCAAGCGATCCGATCCGGCGAAACCAGAGAGCGTAGTTGAAAAACAGATGGCAATCAGTATTGAAGCAAAATTTAGTTTCATACTATTTTTTCCTATGCTTCGCGCCGTACACCTGCATCGGAAGGCCGTACAGCTTGATGAACCCGATCGCGTCCTTCTGGTCGTACCCGCTCCCTTCCTCGAACGTCGACAGGTTGACATCGTAGAGCGAGTCGGGGGATTTCCGCGACGCGGGTATGATATTGCCTTTATAGAGCTTGAGCTTCACCGTACCGTTAACGACGTCCTGCGTCTTATCGAAGAACGCGGTCATCGCATCGAACAGCGGGTGGTACCATTTCCCGTTATAGATCATCTCGGCGTAGGTCAGTTCCATGATCTGCTTGTAGTGCATCGTATCCCGTTCGAGCGTGATGCTCTCGAGCGCCTTATGCGCCTCGATCAGGATCGCCCCGCCGGGGGTTTCATAGACCCCGCGCGATTTGATGCCGACGAGCCGGTTTTCCACCAGATCGACAAGACCCACGCCGTTCCGTCCGCCGATCTGATTGACCTCGCAGAGCAGATCGTACGGTTTCATCCGTTTGCCGTTCACGCCTACCGGGATGCCCTTCTCGAATTCGATTTCCACATACTCCGGCTTATCAGGCGCATCGGACGGGTCGACTCCCATCAGGAACATCGACTTGTCGTACTCGTTGGCGGGGTCTTCGAGAATACCGCCCTCGTAGGAGATATGCATCAGGTTCGCGTCCATACTGTACGGCTTTTCCTTCGATACCGGGATAGGGATATTATTCGCTTTGGCGAAATCGATGAGATCGTTTCTCGCCTTGAAGAAGTCGTCCATCTTCCACGGAGCGATAATCTTCAGATGAGGGGCGAGCGCCCTAAAGGTAAGCTCGAACCGTACCTGATCGTTACCCTTACCGGTTGCGCCGTGAGCGACCGCGTCTGCGCCTTCCTTGAGCGCGATCTCCACATGGCGTTTCGCGATCAGCGGCCGCGCGAGGGAAGTACCCAGCATATATTTATATTCGTAAACAGCGTTCGCCTTGATCGCGGGGAATACCGCGTCCGTGACGAATGTTTCCTTCATGTCTTCTATATAGACCTTACTGGCTCCCGTGCGCAGGGCCTTCTCGCGGACGGCGTCCCAGTCCTCTTCCTGCCCGAGGTCAGCCGCATAGGCGATGACTTCGGCGTCGTATTTCTGCTTCAGCCATGCGAGTATCACGGATGTGTCCAGTCCCCCGGAATAAGCCAGCACGATTTTCATATAGCGCTCCTTCATGGTAATTCACGTTAGGGCGGTTTTAAAAACCCTGATTTTTCTAATAAATCAAGATATAACCGATTAAAAACGCCCAATGGTCACTTCCTTAATATAATTTAGAGTGACTGTTAATTATATACCATTCCGGTAAAAAAATCAATCTGGAAATAAAAATGGGTAGCCAATATTGAAATTTTGCTGATACTAGGGCATACTATTAATAACATCGGAGGAGAAAAATATGAGAAAATATTTGGTTATCATAGGCGCACTTTTTTTTGGGGTGATTTCCTGCGCTCCCGCTCCGGGAGATACCGCCGCCCCCGCCGCGGCTAAGATATTCCGGCTCTCCGTCGACTCATTCAGTTCGGACACGATGGTATTTTCATGGCCGGCCACCAACGGCGCGACCGGATATACGCTGTCCTACTCGGCCACATCCAACGGGACATACAGCGTGTTATATAGCGGGAGCGGCTTTAAATATTCCCATTCGCCGCTCTCCCCCGATACCACTTACTACTATAAACTTTCCGCATCATTCGGCGGGTCGACGTTTACCCTGCCGGTCATCCCCATGCGTACCCCGCCCGTCAACCTCGTATTCGGAGGGGTTACCGTCACCGGGTTTATCAGCAATCTCACCACTAAACAAATGACGATCTATTCGATATATGCGAAAAATGTTAAAATTACGAGCGGAACATCCAGTAATTTTATCGCCGATTCCTATTTCGTCATTAAAGGGACGAATTACGGGGCGGACTATCCCCGCCTGGCGATCTCGATCCAGTCGCCGGATACGTCCAACTCGATTTGGTACTATATCGATAATAAGGGATATTTCGAGCAGAGATTATTTATGCGTTACGGCGGCGGGACATATAAGGTAAAAGTGCTAAGTGGGCCAAATTCCTCCGGTTCTTGGTATTGGGCGGCGGTGATGTGGGTGACCAATTCCCGCACGAACGATTTCCGTACCCTGATGCCGTCCGCGATGGTGCAATCGCTCGATCCGGGAATTCGCGGGCTGGCGTATCAACTCGCGGGGTCGGTATCGGGGGTATCCAATCAGGCGCTGATTTTGCACGATTATATCGTCAAGAGTATCTACTACGATCTCGAGGCTTTGACCGTATCGAAGCCGATGGACGCGATAACCTGCTATCAACGGGGTTCCGCGGTCTGCGCGGGGTATTCGTTCTTCTACGCCGCCTTGCTGAGGGCGCTCGATGTACCTACGCAGTATGTTCACGGAATGGCGGGCGGTTCCACTACGATTAATCACGCATGGAACGAGGTTTATTGGACGGGATTGTGGCATATAGTCGATACGACATGGGACGACCCGCTGATAAACAATACCAGCGATTACCCCGACGGGTATAACCTGAGATGGACGTATTTCGATATTTCCGAAGTTTTATTCCATGATGACCATACCAACGAGGAGCCTGTATCCTATTACTCATTGGATATCCCCGCGGAAGAGGGGGAATACTAATCGAGGGTAGAGGTAATCGGGGGGGATTATTTTTTCAGCGCATCGAATAGTTCGCGGATGGTGACATGCAGGGTGGGATGGACATAATCCGGCGCGATATCGGCAAGAGGTTTCAGCACGAACTCCCGTTTATGCATATCGGGATGCGGGATTATGAGCGGGTTAGCACCGTCGTTAACGAATAAGGTAATATCCTCGTAGAACAGGATATCCAGATCGATGACACGCGGGCCCCATCGGGCGGCACGCTGACGGCCGAGGTCCTGTTCGATCTGGAGTAACTCCGATAACAGGTGCGATGGTTCGAGGCCGGTATCTCCCTCGATAACCATATTGATAAAATCGGGCTGATGGGTAAACCCGTACGGGGGGAAGCGATAGGGTTTCGAATAACGGGTGATGCTCATTAGTTCGCACATCCTTTCCAATGCCTGGCGGATATATTTCTTGCGATCCCCGAGATTCGATCCAATTCCGATATAAACCCGCATCACCTGCACCTCAGGGTATATTATAGAGTAAAAAACGGAAATTTTCAAAAATGCTGTAGATATATGGTTTATATTCAATTATAATACAATTCAGGAAAAATCATCATGGACATAGTTTCCTTTATTATTATTTCTATTGTCGCGCTGGCGTTGGTGCTGGGATATATTTTCGGTAGAAAAATTAACCTTCGTCTATCCCGGGATGTCTCGAAGGAGCTTGAGAGAATCTTCCGCCCGAAGGATCAGACCTATATCTGGATCGGCGGGCTGATCGGTTTCCGTGCGGCGTATGTAGTGGAAAACTATGTCACTCTAAAAATAACCATGCTCATGCTCCCGCGTCACAGCGTACTCTATTTCCCGATTTCGAAACTTACATCGAGGAACGACCGCCTGTGGGTGGACTGGGGTCTGAAAAACGATCCGGGGTTCGAGTTCCATATAGTCGAATATGGTTCGCGCAGGCTGATATCGGAGTATCGGAATAATCCCCGTCTGACGGTGAGCGAGGGCGCTATCGGCAGTACGCGGGCGGTATTTCTGTACGACGGGAAGGGGAAAACTGTGATGGAGGAATTTCTCAGCGGGATGGATACGCCGGGGTTCATTTATTTCCGGATGGGGGGCGAACGGAAATCCGCCGGACTGTACTGTTATCTCAAGAAGGGCGAATGGAGCCGCGCGGTCGAGAAAGCGGAAGCATTTATCGGAAAAATCTCGAAATAATGATAATAGTCTTCAATCTAAGAAGAACATGAGGGGAAGCCGCCATTTAGATAATTTCCATCTAATCATACCCGGAGAATCGAATCGTTTACCTTACCCGCTAGCGAATTGCTCTTGTAGAAACGTCCTCAAGTAATACGAATCTTCTATTGACAAAACAATGATTCTTCATTATCTTATACTGACTGATTTAATTCCAAATAATATAAGGGTATAATATATAAGCGGTTTTAGATGGATTTCTATTTAGTTTTTTTAAAAGTAATGCGATAATTCTATAATAGAAGAGAAATTGAGGAGGGCTTTAATTTTAACGGGAGGGAATAATGCTGGATCGAGGTGATTCATCCAAATGCAGCATCTGCGGCAAAGAGGATTCGGTCATTTTTGTAAAAATTGTTTCCGGCGATCATATAGAGCAGAAGGGCTTGTGCGCGGGCTGCGCTATCAGGTACCTTCAGGATAAAGATAACATCAAGGATTTAAATTTCGTGGATCAGAAGCTCCTGCATGTTATCGAAGAGATGAAAGACCTTTTAACCGGGATAATATCGAATATCAACCAAATTGGAATGAAGATGAAACCCGAGAATTCTGATAAAAAACAGACCGGCGAGGAACGCGGGCAGGTTTGCCCGTATTGCGGATTAAAATTCGAGCAGTTCAAGGAAACCGGAAGTTTAGGATGCCCGGAGTGCTACGAGACGTTTAAGGACTATATCGGGGAATTCGTATTCGAATTGGAACGCGGGACGTCTCATAAAGGAAAGATGCCGAAGAAGTTTGCCAAACTCTATCTCCTCAAGCAGGAAATACTATTCCTGAATAATAAACTTGAGAAATTATTGAACAACGAGGAGTACGAGGAGGCGGAGAAGATCAAGAGGAAACTGGAAAAGCTGATAGGAAATTTCGATACAAGACGGCACGATGAGATCCATTGAGTTCCCGAAAGGCGTGCGCAGACGTAAGAATAAGCTGGATAATTTTGTGTTTTCCTCACGCGTACGGATTGCCAGAAATCTCGAAGGATTGATGTTTCCTCATTTCCTGAAAGAAAAAGATAAATATGAAATCGACGAGAAATTAACCGATAAAATAAAGGAACTGCCGTACCGTCTGAATACGATGAGTTTCGATGAGATTCCCCACGGTCAGGTCATGGTCTATGTGAGCACCAATGTGATTACGCAGGAATTTGTCCGAAACGGCAGAAAGATGATTTCCGATATGACCGGGGACTGGGTCATACTCATCAACGAGGATGACCATCTACGGATTTTCGCGATAGAGAAAGGGTACAATATTAAAAAGATATACCAGCGTCTGGCCGACGTACTGGGTACGGTCGAGGACAAGGTCGATTTCGCGTTCGACGAGAAATGGGGATACCTGACGTCGTCGATTTTAAATATCGGGACAGGGCTCCGTTTATCGGTGCTGGTGAATTTGTACGGGATGATGGCCGGCAAGCAGATACACGCGTTTACCGAAAGTGTGAACAGTATCGGATACTCGGTGGCGAATGTAGGGGGCGACAAGTCCACGAGCGGGCTTTATTATATCTCGAATATTTACTCGATAGGCCTTTCCGAGGACGATATGGTGAACGAGTTCGAGGAAATGATCTCACGGCTGTACCTTCTCGAGATGGATATGCGGCGTACTTACTTCAGCCAAAGGCAGGAACGCGAGATTGTATTCGAGGAGATTTTCGAGCTGAAGAACCGTGATAAGATCGGGTGGAGCGATATGCTTTATTATGTTTCCCTGCTCGATTCGATGAGCGGGAAATATCTCACGATCGGGGACAGGGACGAGCTCAGGACTCTCGTGGTTCAGGGAACCGACGATTATTTAATATACCGGAATAATATTCCGGCTGACAATACCGCTTCTGAGAGAATGGAGTTATTAAAGAGAGTGATCTCTCAGATGAAGTACAAATCGGTCGCGTAGTTAACGGGCCGGGGAGAAAAAATAAGATGCATGATTATACCGGTTTTACACCTACCGCACAGAAGGTGATATCGATCCTGTCACAGCAGGAAGCGAGACGTTTGTTCAGCGAAGAACTGCTGCCCGAGCATTTGTTCCTCGGACTTCTCAGGGAGCCCGAAGGGGCGGGAGTTCGGACGCTTTTATCGCTGGGAATCAATATTGACGACATTAAGCGCGAGGTCGAATTAACCCTTCGCAACCGCAGCGGAAATACCCTGACATTGGGCGGTATCCCTATATCCAAACGGGTAAAGCTGGTGCTCGATTTGTCGCGCCAGGAAGCAAAAACAATCGGTCATAACTATATCGGTACCGAACATCTCCTTCTGGGCATACTCGCCGAGGATAACCCGGAAGCGATACTCCCGTTCCTGCTGGAAAACCGCAGTATCGACATTAATCAGGTGCGCAGTACGGTGATTAAGACGGTAGGCTACGGCGAAATAAAGAACTGGAAAAAGAAGCGGAAGGAGATCAAGACCCCGTTTCTCGATAAATTCTCCCGCAACATCACCCAGATGGCGGCGGAGGGAAAGCTCGACCCGGTGATCGGGCGGCATAAGGAAATCCAGCGTGTCATACAGGTACTGAGCCGCCGTCAGAAGAATAATCCCATCCTGATCGGCGAGCCGGGCGTAGGGAAGACCGCGATCGTCGAGGGTATCGCCCAGATGATTATCACGAACTCGGTGCCCGAGAAACTGATCGATAAACGCATCATGCTTCTCGATATGGGGCTTCTGGTCGCGGGTACGAAATACCGCGGGGAGTTCGAGGAACGTCTGAAAAATGTCGTTAAAGAGACGGAAGATTCGAACGATGTCATCCTTTTTATAGATGAAATACACACCATTCTCGGCGCGGGTAACGCCGAGGGCGCCCTCGACGCGTCTAATATGCTGAAACCGGCGCTAGCGCGCGGATTGATCCGCTGTATCGGCGCGACCACATTCGACGAGTATAAGAAGCGTATCGAGAAAGACAAAGCCCTCGTCCGGCGTTTCCAGCCTATAGTGGTGGATGAGCCCGATGTGGACGGGACTATAGAAATACTCATGCGCATCAAATCGAAGTACGAAGAACATCATAATGTCCGTTACACCGATAACGCCATACGCGCGGCTGTGCGCCTCTCGCACCGTTATATCACCGACAGGCATCTGCCGGATAAGGCGATCGATGTGATAGACGAGGCGGGCGCGAACGCATCCTCGCTGACGAGCAATAAACCGCAGGAACTGATCGATCTCGAGATAGAGTTATCCAACCTTGAGAACAAGAAATCGGAGTTTGTCCGCGGACAGATATACGAACAGGCCGCCGATGTGCGTGACCGGATTCATATTATCCGCGAGAAGTACGAAGAACTGAAGCAGAACTGGATATCCAATATCAAGCGTGAAACGGTAATAATCGACCAGAAAGAAATACAGCGGGTATTATCGGTGATTACGAATATCCCGATGTCGAATCTCGATGATGAGACCAGTTTCGAACGTTACGCGAAAATCTCGACGCATCTCGATGAATCGGTAAAGGGGCAGAGTGAAGCGGTCGGGGTTGTTTCCAACGCGATCCATAAAAGCGTCGTCGGTTTCCGCGATATAAAGAAACCTATCGCGAGCTTCATATTCCTCGGGCCTACGGGCGTGGGGAAAACCGAACTGGCGAAGGCTCTCGCGAAATTCATGTTCGGCACCGAGGATTCCCTGATACGTGTGGATATGAGCGAGTATATGGAACGTTTCAACGTCTCCCGTATACTCGGAGCGCCTCCCGGATATGTCGGATATGAATCCGGCGGGGAACTCACCGAAAAAATTCGGAGAAAGCCCTACTCAGTGGTATTGTTCGACGAAATAGAAAAAGCTAACCCGGACATCTTCAATATATTCCTGCAAATTCTCGACGAGGGAAAGGTGACCGACAGTCTTGGAAATAAAGTCAATTTCCGCAACACGATCATCATTTTCACGTCGAATATCGGAACCGAGCGTCTTTCGCAGAAATCGATCATGGGATTCGGGGATTCCGACGCCGACGAAGAAAAAAAGAAGGAATATGTGCTCTCCGAACTGAAAAAGAATCTTAGGCCGGAATTCCTCAACCGCATCGATGAGATCGTGGTATTTAATACGCTGGACGGTGAAATACTCGAACAGATATTCGATAAGATGGTGCATGAACTGAATGAGACGGTTGCGGTGCAGGGTGTGGCGTTTAAGGTCAGCCACACGGTACGCGCGCATGTTATCGAGACGGGGTTCGATATCAAATACGGCGCGCGGTCTCTCCGCCGTTCCATCAGCCGTCTGATCGAGATACCCGCGTCTCAGAAGATGATTAACGAGAATATGCGGATCGACCCGGAGAAGGAAAATCTGGAGATTTATGTAGGGATGCATGCCGGTACGATTGACTTTAAATTTAAACGGAATAAAATAAAAGACTGTGAAAAGACCGATATCGCCGTTATGGAAAAAATCGGGAAGACCCATCCTATGAAGAAGCGGTCGACTGAAATGGGCGAAGAGGAATTGGTCAATTAAAGTTTTCTGCAATACCGGAAATAAATTATTCTGATTGTAAGAGGAGGATCAAATGTCATCTCTTTTAACGGCTTTAATTTTCTTAGCAGTGGGAGCAGGTCTGTTTTTTCTTGCGAGATTCGCGGTAACGCGTCCTAACGGTGAAAACTGGGGGGGAATCGTTATGTCGTTTGCTATCATCAGCGGCGTAACCTTTTTAATCATGTTAATTGTCTCAATCGGGTCTATTTTTGAGAACAAGAATTATTTAGTCGAAATTAAATCTTCTGTAGCAAAGTTTACAGTTCTGCTGAAGGATGGGAATGAGAAGGTGAAGAGCGCGGCAAGCCCGGTCGAGGCAGTGAATACCATTAACAGTACTATCGAAAAGTATAAGGAAGAATTGAAGGTATATAACGACCTGATAGACAAGGCAGTGGGTCCCAATAAGGAACTGTCTGTCGAAAAGTACAATAAAATGCTGGAAATCGGCACTGGCTCCCCGCTCCCGATAGAAAACAAAGTGAGCGCGACAACCGATTTTACCAATTCTATCAATGAAGCTATCGTCAAATTCGCAAAAGATGCGACAGGCGCCACGGAAATCAAAGATTCTTACGATAAGTTTAAGGCGTTGTTAAAGTAGTTTTCGGGTGATAGTATTTTTTTACTTGAATATTTACATAACATAAGGGTTGGAGGATTTTATGAAAAAGGTATTAGGGTTGAGTATCGTATTTGCATCGTTGTTAATGTTGTTCTCATGCGGTAATCCTGTCGAAAGCGCGCAGAAAGATATGAAAGCCGCTGTCGAGAAGATGGTTGTTGTTGTAAAAGACGGAACCGTTAAAGTGAAATCGGTCACTGCCGCTTCGGAAATCGCCGGCGCTATTAACGCTACCACTGATGAAGCGAAGAAGTGCATCAGCAACTATAACGCCGTAATCGAAAAGAACCAGATAACCCCCGAGCAGCAGATTAAAATCGAAGAGAACATTAAGGCTACAATGACCGATAAATTTAACACAGTTAATGAATTCCAGAAGGCAATCGGGGACTCTATTATTTCGCTTTCGACCAATCAGGCTGGAATAGCTGAGGTTCAGAACGCGCTGGAGAACTCGAAATCTGTACTGAATTTCTAGATTATACGCTATCGGCATAATATTTGGTAATTCCGCTTGACAATTGAATGATGCGGGATTAAGATATGATAATTCGATTAGGGCGGTACATCAATGAAAGTTGTCATAAAATCATTAGGCGCGGTTTTCGTGGTATTAATGCTGTCGGTTCTGAGCTACTCCCAGCAGCCCGGCGGGTCTGGTATTCCCGGGGGGCCTCCGGGGATTGAACCGGTTGATTCCTCCGGCGGCGGAGGCGGGGCATCCGCGAGTATCATACAAATCAAGGGAAAGCTGATTGAACAGCTGCAAGGGCAGTTCTCCGGTACATTTCAGGGAATGCCGCTAAAAGATGTAATCGCCAACTTTTCCATGCAATCGGGGCTGAATTTTATTGTCAGCCCTAATGTAAACGCGCAAGTTACCGCTTCGTTTAAGAACGTCTCCCTGAAGGACGCTTTCCTATCCGTACTCTCTACCCACGGGATTTATTACCTTGAACAGGGCAGTATCGTTAAAATTCTGTCTCTTGCGGAATATAAAAGCGAGCTCCAGAAATCGTATCTGGTTACGAAAACCTATGACGCTTCCATAATTGATCTGAAAAATTTCGTATCCGTCATCAAACCCCTTTTGACGCCCGGCGTCGGGAGTGTCGCTATAGACGCGCAGTCCTCTAAAATAATCATAGTGGACGTACCCGATAACTTCGCGCGTATCGACCAGCTATTTGAGGTGGTATCGACTCTTCCAAAAATGGTGATTATCGAGACGAAAATGGTGCAGGTCAACCTTGAAGACAAGGACGAGGTCGGGATACGGTGGGAGGCATTGAATCTCGGCGACGCGGTGAACCTGAGTTTTTTGTTCGCTCCCGAGGCGGGGATTGGCAGCGGAGAGAGTTTTAACGCCTCCGTCAGCAAGACCTTCTCGGATTCACATATCGGGGTGGACGCGCTTATTTCTGCGTTGGCGCATAATTATAACCTCAAGCTGATTTCACAGCCGCAGGTTCTCGCGATCAACCGAGGCAGCGCGATGATCCACATAGGAAGTAAAGTCCCGTACATAAAGAGCATTGTCAAGAACCCGACGTCCCTCGATCAGACCTCGCAGGTGGAGTTCCTCGATGTGGGTATCATGCTG
>MIBD01000007.1:0-870 GCA_001829395.1 Spirochaetes bacterium GWF1_49_6
CGAGAACTTTCATTACGACGTCGCGGATTTCCTCGCGGTTAAAGGAATTCCATAGGGCACTTCTAATTAACCCTCTTTTCTACCGGATTCTAAAGGAAAAGAGGACAAGCCTCCGCACTTCGCGCGAAGATAAAGAAGTGACCACTTGTGGTCATTTCCTTTAGTAATTTGAAAGAAATGACCATCCGGCGTATTTTAAAGATATATCATTATTAATGTTAAAAATGTTAATAGTTTTTAGAACCGCCCATGAACTTTTGCGATTTCGTCCTATTAATGCTAAACTAATCCGCTGAGAATAAATCGTCCGTGGAGAGAAGCGAAATGAAAACCGCCGCCGTACTTTTCGATAACAAGAACATCCCGGATTCCTCCCCGGTGGATTCTTTTTTAAAGGCCACCGTTGAAAAACTGAAAAAGTTCACGGACGACATTTATTTCCTGTCGGATAAGAAGGCCGATGGGGTAAAAAATATCAGTTTCGGGACGGCGCGCGAGTTCCTCGATTTCCTCACGGGGCAATTCCCCGGCGCCGAGGTGCTTCTCCTCAACGCGTACTCCCCGCTTCTCGACGTCAAGTCGCTCGCGGAGATGCTCGACGAGCACCGTAAGCTGGCGTTCGATTACACCTACCCGGAGAACCTGCCGCAGGGCTTGCTTCCCGAGGTGCTGTCCGCCGACGTCGCGCGCTTTATCCGTGAGACAATCCCCGTGAACGCCCCCCTGCCGCGTTCTAACTTCCGGGAGTTGTTCGAGAGCGACATCAGTTCTTACGACACCAACATCTTCATCAACCCATCGAAACTCATCAAGTACCGGGTACATTTCATCCCGGATAATCTCAACGATTACCTGATTACCCGGGAGATA
>MIBD01000007.1:942-2722 GCA_001829395.1 Spirochaetes bacterium GWF1_49_6
CGGAAACGTCCCACTTATTTCGAGATAGAGCTGACCGGCGAACGAGAGACAGCGTTCTTCCCCGAGGGCGGGGACGGCGGCGAAATGAAGCCCGCCGATTTAAAAAAGGTACTGTCATCCATCGAGGGATTTTCGCATGCCCCCGTAGTCGTGTTCGGCCTCTACGGCGAACCGTTCCTGCATAGCGGATTCGGCGAAATCGTTGAAATCCTGCGCGGGTTCCCGGGTATGCGCTTCCTGTTCGAAAGCCGGGGGATACTGACGAACTTCGCGCCCGCCGCCCAGGCGCTCACGCTCCCCAACGCGGAGATTATTTTCGATATCAGCGCGTCCGATCCCGCGGGATTCGCCGCGCGGAAAAAACCCCGCAATCCGCTCCTTCCGCCGCCCGATTACCAGACGCTGATCGATTCGATCAAAGCGCTCGAACCCAAGGGGCGGATATATCCGCAGTTCACCCGTACCGCCGATAACGAAAAGGATCTCATGCGCTTCTACGATACATGGAAGGACTACGGCGACCGGATTATCGTCCGCAAGCCCGACACCTTCGGAGGCGCGCTCGACAGCCTTCGGGTCGTCGACTTGTCGCCTATCGAACGTCACCCATGCCTCCACCTCAAGCACGACCTGTTCATCCGCGCGGACGGCACAGTCCAGCTCTGCCGCGAGGATTACGGTCATGCCCACCCGATGGGGAATATCCTCGACGGCGGTATCGAAGCGTGCTGGGAGAAGATGAATACCGCTTACCTCGCCCAGTGGGGCGGCGACTACGGGAATCCCCCGTTATGCGCGGGGTGCGACGAATGGTGGGTGTTCAATTTCTAACGGGGGATACCCATTCAATAAATGAGTTTGTCCCGGTATTCCTGTCACTGCGAAACGCGAAACGTTGAAGCAGTCAATAAAAATAATGATAGATTTGGAATGGATTGCTTCTATCGCGCTTCAAATGCTTTTTTAGCGCGGCATCGCAATGACATAACAGGCTATTCATTAAGATTGCGCTCTTTGGGTGTATTTTATTATATAGAAATTTTTTAAATGCAGAAGTTATTATTGGGAATGCATGATGAAACCCGATGACAATAAAACCGTAAAAACGATCGCGCTGGAAAAACGTCCCGATACCGGGGCGGCGCTTCTGCGCGGGATACACTCATGCTATGAAGCGGTCAACAGCGCGGCGGCGGCGTACCTGATCGAACGTTACAGCGACCCCGGCGAGCTCGTGCTCGACCCGAATATGGGATGCGGCGCGGCGCTCGCGGAGGCCGTATTCCTCGGACGCCAGGCCTGCGGTATCGGGGGTAACCCTCTCGAGGAACTGATCGCGCGTGTCCGGCTGAACCCGTTAACAGGGGATACTCTCCGCGCTGAACTGACGCGTTTCCCGGAGCATGCGGATTCCCCGCGGGAATTGAAACACTCCATCGATGCGATTGCCGACGGGGGTATCGCGAACTTCTACCGGGTATGCGTGAGCGAGGCGATGGATGCCGGCTCTATCGGGGATTTCCGCGCTATCTGCGCGAAGAACATCGGGATACTCGATACCGCCTACCGGGACGGACGGGTATCGCCGGATTTCCAGCATTACGCGCATGTGACCGAAATCGGGCTGATCTCGGCGGATATGATATTTTTCCCGTATATGGCGCGAACCCGCGCCGCCGGGGACGGTTCGGACGCGCTGACGCTGTTATGGCCGGAATGGAAGTCGGGCTTCCGCGACGAGACGACCTATCTCGACGAGGTCGTCCGAAATTTCACCGAG
>MIBD01000007.1:2729-3059 GCA_001829395.1 Spirochaetes bacterium GWF1_49_6
GGGTACTGCGTCCCGGAGGGCATTTCTGCGTTATCCAATCCGCCGATGGGGACGCGGCGCTGCCGTTCTCGTTCGAGGATAATTTCACCCGCACCCAGACATTCGCACTGACCTGCCCGGGCGAAAACGATCTCAGGGTCACTGTTTCCGAGAAGATACATAAATAGAAAGGAGATATCGATGAAAACTTGTATATTTGCTATAGGTTTGTTCCTTATTACGGCGGTATCCTGCTCGTCCGACAAGGTGACGCTGATCGAGACGAAATCCGGCGCGGCGGGAAAGAAGGTCGCGCTGAGTGTCGAGAAGGGCGCGGAATGGAATCATGTA
>MIBD01000007.1:3106-3289 GCA_001829395.1 Spirochaetes bacterium GWF1_49_6
GGATTTGGACGGCAATATGGTGGAAACATTGTATGTCACCGGGAAATACGCCAAGGGGATCTGGTTCGGCGCGGTAACGCGTGTGTCGAGCGTCCCGTACTGGGGATTCAAGATGGCGGGGAGCGGCGCGAAATCGCCCTACGCCCCCACGAAATACACCCCGATGCCCGACACGGTAACATC
>MIBD01000007.1:3360-5978 GCA_001829395.1 Spirochaetes bacterium GWF1_49_6
CGGAGTTCAATAACTCCCTCGACTTCAACGATACTTACAAGGACGGCTTACCCAAGGACAGCCCGTACTATTCCGGGTCGGGCGGGGACGGAGGCCAGCCGGCGGCGGTGTATAAGGCGATAGTCTATCCTATAGACGGGACGAACTGGGTGCCGCTTGTCATGGTTGGGCACAGCAGCCCATCGGGAGCGGACGGCGGACTCTATACTAATATGGAAGGAGTGACGACAGGCGTCAAGATGGTGAAGACGGTCATGTTCCTATTGGCGGAATAGATATTTTTATAGATTGTACATTATGCTATAAATGGACGCTATAATAAACTTCGACATTTGTATTGACACAGGATGATTTTTATGTTAAATTATTGTTGTCAGGAGGAAGAAATGTCCGATAAACAAATTGTAATAGATGTGACTCCACCTTCTTCAGAAGCTCCGCTTTCCGGTAATGTACTAAAAACCGCAGTAAGTGCTGTTCCACTAGAAAACACATCATCTGAGTCACCCGGCAGCTTTCGATTAAGTCGAGAACATGCGACAAAACAATTTCCATTCAATTCTCCTTCATCCGAAAATAAAGACTAAATATGGATTTATTTAAGGACATCGGCCTATTTATACTTTATTTTTTACCCGGATTTATTTCCACGTCGTTTTTTAATTCCAAGTTTCCTAATAAAAAAAAGGATAATTATCAATACCTTGGTTATGTGTTGCTTCATAGCATTGTTACTATTTTTTTAACCGTACTGTTCTATAATTTATTCAAAGGAAATCAGTTCCAAGATATTTCATATATAAATAAACCGCCTCTTGAATTTATCGTTACTCTTTTCATTCTTTCATGGTTTTATGGAATGTTACTAAGAGTGTTTTATAATTTAAAAAGAATTCTGTTTTCAGAAACACACGATAGAAAGAAAGTTATAAAATTATTCAGAATACTTTTTTCCTACCAAGACCCTTTATTAATCGAAATAGAAAATAGAATAAAAGGAAAGTATTGGATTTTTGCTAAACTTGAAAATAACATTGCATATTTGGGAAAATTAAAAAAAATATCATATGACCCGGATGATAAAGATTTCGAATTATTTCTTATTGAAGTAAGAGTTGTCGATCATACCGGAAAAACTATAATGCTCGATAAAAAGACTCCTTATCCGATACAACCCGGTGTATATTTACCAAAAAAATCCATCGTTAGTTTTGAGCTTGTAGAGTATAAAGAAGAGGAAAGTTCGATTTAATAAATTCAATTGTAATAAGGGCGGTTCTAAAAACTATTAACATTTATAACAATAGTATTTATAATTCTTTATATCACGCCCAATGGTCACTTCCTTGCCGCCTTGAAAAGGCGGTTATTAGAAGTGCCCATAATTATTATCTTTTTATTACTATACGAATATGGAAGGACTGACGACGGGCGGAAAGATGGACTTAGACAATCGATGGATCAGGATGGCGGAATAGTCCGCTAAAATAATTCGTTCGAAGGAGAAAATATGAGTAATCAATTCTGGTCGGTGCTCATCGCGTTCGGGGGAAGTTCGCTTCTCAATCTCGGACAGGGCTTCCAGAAATGGGGGCTATCGTTCCCAAAGGATAAACCCGTCAAACGCTGGCTGATATGGGGTATCGGCCTGCCCATGATGTTCGGGGCGACTATGCTCCTCCAGCACGCGACCTCGCTCGGCGGGGCGTCTCTGGTCGGCGCCATGTTCGGGACCGGGCTCGCGGCGCTGACATTATTCTCCATCTTCGTACTGAAGGAAAAAAGCGGCGCGGGTGAATTCATCGGGATAGGGGTTATCCTCGGCTCGTCGATACTGATCGGCGCGTTCTCCGGCGGCGAGGGCAAGGAGTCGGTAATCGACTTCACGCGCCTCTATATCTACTGCGGCGCGCTGGCGGGCGCTCTCACGCTGATGAGCCTCCTATTCCGTAATAAAACGGCACTAGTGGGAATACTTCTCGGAAGCCTCGCGGGCGGACTCGGCGGATTCGTCACCCTGTTCCAGAAGGTAACCACCTCCAATACTGTCGGTGCGGCCTCCATGTTCGAGAACCCGTTCTTCTACGTATGGGTCGCGCTCAGCCTGATCTCGTTCGGAGTATTACAGTTAGCCTACGGGAAGGGAAAGGCTATCCACATCCTGCCGGCGTTCGCGGCCAGCGCGATCGTGGTACCGATCATCGGGGGAGTGATGTGCTTCAGCGAGACAATGAATGCGTTCCAATGGGCGGGGGCAGCGGGGACATTGGCGGGAGTGATCCTGATCAGCGTGGTCAGCGTCAAGGGCGCGGGGAAAGCGGAAGCGAAGTAACCGGCAATTCCTTTTCATTCGTCCTCCTCGAACTGACTCAGTTTTTTCACGGACTCAAGTAACAACTGTTCGTCCTGCGGGGATAGGGTCTTCCCCTCGCGCCATTTCATTACGGTATCCTGAAAGCCGGTATAGGACGTCATCATCTGTTTTGCCAACGCCTGCCCGGCCTCGATTAAATCCTTATCGTTCTCTAAGATATCCTCGTAGGGCTTGACCGTCTTTTTCATCAGTCCCATAATGTCTTTGAACTTTTTCCCCGTGTACCCGATGATATCAGCGAGTT
>MIBD01000007.1:6000-6756 GCA_001829395.1 Spirochaetes bacterium GWF1_49_6
CACATCGGCGGCCGCGTCTTTCAGTATCCCGATAATATGAGTGAGACCGTTAATAAGAAATATCTTCGCCTTGATAATATCGACCGCCCCGCCCGTCCGCGTCCGTGCGCCATATTCCTTGGCGGAAATGCCTGAGACCATCAGCGCCGATAATACAACCGTAGCTATAAAAGCTCTCATTTTCATCTCCATTTTTTACTGTAGAATAAAATTACTTCCGTCATCCGTACATTATTTTACATTATTTTCCGCGTCCGATAAAATTTTATGCGTTTCTATTTTCCGGGAGGATTCGGAGAAATACCGAATCATCCGATACCCCCGATAACCGGTTACCCTAGTGTCAGCGTCTCACCCGGGTGTATAATTTTTACACACACAGGCAAATCCCCGGCGGAGTCCATCGTCTCCCGGTAGTGCGAAAACGTGCCCCAGTGCACGGGGAGAATCGTCTTCGGATGAAAGAGCCGATCGAACTTCGCGACATCCTTTTTATTCATCGTGATACGCCCCGCGATCCTCGAAAGAAGTCCGCCGCCCAATACCGCGTTACCCGTGTTGAGAATCGCGAGATCGACGGGCTTTCCCATGAGGGCGCGGACAACCCGCCCGTGAATCAGCGTATCCCCGGAGACATAGATATTATAGGCGCCGTTCCCGTCATCGTACCCCAGCAGATACCCGTTGCCGTTACCGATCATCCCGCCGAGCAGGGAATGGATCGAGTGGATCGCGGGAATCGCCGTGATGACGACG
>MIBD01000007.1:6878-9238 GCA_001829395.1 Spirochaetes bacterium GWF1_49_6
CATATCGAGATGGTCTTCATGGGGATGGGTGATCAGCCAGAAATCGACGCCCTTAAAATCGTCCCGCGTGTACACGGGCTTGTCCAATCGTTCGGATTTGAAGAATCGATAGTCCTGCACCGCCCCCTTGGCGCATAGAACCGGGTCGCATGCGATTTTTATCTTCCCGACATTCAATACCCATGTCGCGCCGCCGACCCATTTCAGATGAGTTTCCATGATACCTCGATTTATCAAAAATTTTCAGAAAACATATCGCCCCTAATTGAACACACCCTCGATAATCGACTTGAGGTCGTTCTTCTCTTTCTCGGTCAGCCCATGCGCATCCGACCATTCCTCTATCGCATTCTTGAAATCCGCCAACTTGTCTTCTACATCATTTGCAAACGTTTGCGCCTTATCGATAATATCCTTATCCTCGGCGAATTCCGGGAGCCCGGTCATTATTTCCATCATTTCCATCATCTTCATTATACTTTCATTACATTTCGACGCGGTTTCCAGGATAACTTCGGAGGCCGCTTTCTTATTCGAACATCCCTTTATCTTTTCTATCCCCGATTTCAGCGCTTCCGACATATCCTGCATAATAGATACAATCTTGGAAAAGGTATCCTTGAAGGAATTCTTAACCGTGCGGGAGTGCGTCCCCGCGCCGTATGTATTCCCCGCAAGAACCATTACCAGCCCGAAAATGAATAGATACTTCCTGAATACCATCGTCTTACTCCTTATTTTTATCTGAGGGAAATTACCAAATTGGAAAGCGTAACGATCACCGAATCGAGGTTGATAAAAAACCATGCGAACGCCGCGCCCGCTATCACGATATTCAGCGGCTTAACCGGGGGCGCGAACAGGATTACCGCGCGGATCGGTATCAATCCGCCCAACAGCAGATATGGGAATATATTCGCCATATCGATGGAAATATGGTTATCGGCTAACTGATTCGCGGAACTGATGAGAATCATTTCGTTCCATGCCATCATCGCGAGCGCGGTAAAGATCGGTATCACGATCATACGTACCGGGGGAACAACCTTCTCGAGGACGGGTATATCCGTGATCTCCCGGTCACGGAAATATACTTTTAATAGCACGATGCCTGCCACCAATCCCGATGAAATCAGGATAAAAAGGATAACCCCCACAGCGCCGAACAGGTATGCAAAGTAAATAATAGACGTTATCCACATCACTACCGCGGCGAGGAACGGGATTATGGTGATCGTAAACCATTTCATCAGGGACTGCAATCCCTTTAGCAATGTCACTCCCGCGAGGATAACGGACATCCCGGCCAGGAAAAGCGTGAACATGACAATAAACTGATTCGCGTCCTCGCGCCCGGCGTCTACGGCGATCTTTGTCACCGCTTTGTATAGATCCATCGGCATCAGGATAAAGAGTCCGTTTATTCCTACGAAGATGCACGCGCCGAGAAGAAAACCGACGAACGGAGTTTCCGCCATCCATTTGTTGAGGCGGTCTATCGCATGAATCCTGTTCCCGGCGGGCGGATAAATCCCCAGCCGGCAATCTTCTGACAATTCGTCATATTTTCTGAGGATGCCCGCGAAAAACAGCGCGGTAAAAAACAGGACGCAGAGGATGATTACGATCATTTCCACGACGCCGGTTTTCATAAAAAGAAACCCGTCCCGGGGGACGATCAGACGGTAGACTACGAGCGCGGCGACCGAAAGGGTCAGGTCGAACACCAGCTCGTCGAGATTAATCAGCCCGGAAATTTTATCTGCCAGAGCATTATTTCTCACCTACCCTCCTTTCACTAAAATGGGACTATCTATGCAAATTGCGACCCGGCGTAGCATTCCAAAAAACGTACCGCCTCGTCGAGACCCTCCGCCAGAGGATGCGGGTTCGCGCTCTCGCCCTCCGCGAACCGTGCGAACATCTCCCACTGCCGGGCGAACGAATCCTCGAGACGGTTCGCGGGATAGGTATGCTCGACAATCGCTCCAGATATCGGGAAAAACCTCGTCCGCTCCCGAGTAATATCGAGCGCGCCGATATCGGTCGTCAGGGTAAACTTGTCCATTTTGACTGGGGAACGGTAATCGACGACAAACGTGCCCATGAGGCCGCCGCCCCCGAACTCCCATTCCGCGCGCGACGGGCATCCGTCCTCAGCCCCGCCGGAAAGTTTCCCCCGCTGAAAACCCAATCCCGGAAACAGCCGGGCGATCATCGAGAAATGATGCACGCCCCAGTCGTACAGGAAGCCGCCGGTATGCGACGGTTTCCGCCGCCATTCCGCGTCGAGGTACGGGACTTCCCCCAACAGGTAATTCCGTTCGACGTTGTAACTGAACCCGCGCGGGTTACCATAC
>MIBD01000007.1:9265-10759 GCA_001829395.1 Spirochaetes bacterium GWF1_49_6
CCGGTAAAAAAGTCGAAAAAGAGCTGGTTCTCCGCGATCATGCAGCGCGCCGAAAGCTCCGGCGGCAGGGAGTCGAACACGTCCCGCTCCGCGAGCGCCGCGACCGCAGGCTTCTCGCATAGCACTGTCTTTCCCGCGCGGAGGCCGCGTATAATCCATTCGGGGTTGAAACGGATCGGCGCCGCGATCAGCAGGGCGTCCGTACTATCCGCGAGCGCGGCTTCGGGGGACGGGTATACCGTGCAGCCGGTACGCGCCGCGCTTTCGCCCGACGGGGAATATATCCCGGCGATCCCGATCCTGTCCCGCATCGTCCTGATGATAGGCAGATGGGTTTCGGTAACAATCCGCCCCGCGCCGATGATGCCTAATTTTATCATATCCTATCCTGTGTTATTGTCCCTTTGCGAAATGCTTAAACTCCGAGTTCGCCTGATCGAGCGCCTTGCCGGCCTCGGAAAACATGTTATTTTTATAAATATTGTAGATTTTCATATCGAGCGCCATCAATTCGTCGAAATATTCCTTGAATGGTTTCTCGAGCACGGATTGAATTTTCTTTAACACCGTATCTTCGAGGGCGGAAAGAATCCCGTATAGCTTTTTCGCGGGAGTCTCTATCGCGGAGGATGCGGATTTGAGAACCTTCACAGCCTGAGCGGGCTGCGTCGAACCGGTAATTTTTTCTCCGGCGGATTTTACGATACTAATGCATTGATTCAATAAACCCTTTATCTTTTCAACCAGACGGTGCCCCGAAACAGCCGTCGCCGCCTGTTCGCCGAAAACCACCGATGAAAGAACCAGCATGACCGTAACCGTAATCATTCTCCGTTTCATTTTTTCTCCGCTCTCCAGCGCTTTTCAGAAAGGCTTTGTTACCCGCGCGGGCTTGTTTTGTATACCGGGATATTTTAGCGAATTGCGGGTAAATTGCAAGAAAACGGACGCGGTTATATCACTCGAAGAAAGATTTTCCCACCGCTTGACAAATGCTCTCTTCTACACTACACTCGTAAAAATCGAAAAAGGTACGGATATGGAAGAATTTTCCGACGGCGTCAAACGTCTCGAATCCGCGATCGACGAGGATCGCAACGGATATATGGAATGGCACGACGGGCCGGACTATTCGTCGGTATCGGCCGCCGCCGCCTCGCTCCCTGTGGAGGAACGCCCGCGCGCGGTGGAGATGCTGATACGCAGGCTCGACGCGAACGGCTACACCGTGTACCTCGGATATGCCGTGGTCGAGCTGGGTAAAGACGATAGCGCGCGCGAACCGTTAAAATCCGCGCTCGAGAGAGTCATCGAGCGTCCGGTGAGTTTTTACGACGCGGCAAACGTATCGCGGAATATTCTCGAACTCGGGCCGAGCGCGAAGGCGGTGGAGATGTTCAGAAGAATGATTCGCGAGGGTTCCGACTGGTACACGCAGGTCGATACCCTCGTCAACCTCAAGTCGGCGATATCGTCGAGCGGAAAGCACAGTAT
>MIBD01000007.1:10775-12697 GCA_001829395.1 Spirochaetes bacterium GWF1_49_6
ACCCCAGAATTGGCGGAGACCGTACTTGAGGCGGTGCGCGGCGACGACTACCTGACACGCTATCATGCGGCCGAACTCATATTGAAGGCGGCGGGCATCAGGAAGGATCTGTCCGAGCGAAAGGATCTATTCCCGCTGATCTGCGGGTCGAACGCGGTGAACGACGAGAAACCCACGGCCGCCGACCGCGAGGGTTTCGAGAAGGCGGTGAGTATGCTCCGGGAGATATATCTGAGAAAGAGACCGGAGGGAAAATAAAATATTTAGAAGATTTACCCGGAGATGCCCATCAGCCGCTATTTACTCATCCTGATAGTACCCGTGCGTCCATTCGTTCATCTTCTCATAAGCCTCGTCAATCAGTTCGATTCCCTTCGTATCGTCCTTGAACTTTTCCATTAACTCCTCGACCTTCTTCCGGTAGGTCACCGACGACATCAGGAGTAGATCGCTTTCTTTTTTCAGCTGATCCCATGCCTCGTTATCCAGCCCCGAGTCGATGGCATTCAGCGTACCGGACTCCGCGAGTATCGCCTTTCGAAGCTGTTCGTCGGTCAGGGCAATATTTTTAACGACATCCTTCGCGTTCGCGGCGGTTTCGAGGCCGGAAATATTCACCGTAAAAATCCCGCTGCATTTCAGGAGGAGTTTCCCCGCCTTCCCTATCAGCGCCTCGGGCTTATCGGAACGTTTCTTACCCGCTGCGAACTCCTTCGCCGTCACAGGAGATAACGTCAACGCTAACAATACCAGTACTAGTAGGGCACGCGCTGTCATATCCGCCTCCGAAATGGAATACCCATATCTTAATATAATGCGCCGAAAACGCAAATATACAGGCGTTGTGCGGTCATTTTTGACAGACAACGGGGTTTCCGCTATAATATTCTAACGGATACGGAGGGGAACATGTTGAGAAAAACCGTCAAAATAGCGGCGTTATCGCTCGTCCTGATGGGCATCACTTACGGCGCGGCCATTCCCGCGACCAACACCAATAAAACCAATACCGGAACCAACGCGTTCCTCGCGGAGTTCTACAGCGGCGCAACCAATAATCAGGCCTCGCAGGCGGACGAGTATTCGCCGTTCTGGAGCACGGTAAAAATTATCTTCTATACCGCCATTTTCGGCGTGATCGCCTACTTTGTCGTGCGCCTGATCGTATCGAAAAACGCCCTCCCGGTCTCCGAGGATAAGCAGCTGGTCGACATCATCCTCACCAAATCCATGGGTATGTCCGCGTACCTCCAAATCGTGAAGATCGGCGTCGCGTATTACCTGTTCAGCCTCGCGGGCGACGGTATCAAGCTGGTCGATAAGATCGACGATAAAGAGACCATCGACTTCATCGAGCTGAACCGCGAAAAGCTCAAACCTAAAGAAACGAAATTTATGGATATCCTCAGCTTCTTCCCGCAGGGCAAGAAAGTCGATAAGATCGATTTCATGCGCCAGCAGAAGGATAAGCTGAAAAAGCTCTAAGATGGCGAAAGTTCTGATAGGGATGAGCGGGGGGGTCGACAGCTCCACCGCCGCATACCTGCTGCAAAAGGACGGCTATCATGTCGAGGGAGTGACGTTCGACACCGGATTCTGTCTCCGCTGCCGCCGGTGCCGCCATGATATCCAAACTCCGCTGAAAAGCGATCTGCCCGGCGCCGACGAAGCCGCGAAGGTCTGCCGCCGCCTCGGCATCCCGCACCATATCGTCCGCCTCGGGCATGAGTTCCAGTCGAAGGTCGTGCAGTATTTCCTCGACGCCTACCCCCATGGCCTTACTCCCAACCCCTGCGTCCTCTGCAACCGTACTATCAAGTTCGGCGCATTGATGGATTACGCGTTATCGCGCGGCGCGGACTTCCTCGCGACCGGGCATTACGTCCGTACCGGGGAACGCGCCGGAAACAGGATGCTGATGC
>MIBD01000007.1:12717-16143 GCA_001829395.1 Spirochaetes bacterium GWF1_49_6
GACCAGTCGTACTTCCTGTCCTATGTCGAAGGTTCCCGCCTCGGTAAAATCCTTTTCCCGCTCGGTAATTTCGTCAAGTCCGAGGTTCGTAAAATCGCGGAAGAGGCAGGTCTCCCCGTGCCGCCGCCGTCGGGAGAGAGCCAGGATATCTGCTTCGTGCAGGGCGATTACCGCGACTTCCTCCGTAAGAGCGGGATAACCGAAACCCCCGGCGAATTCATCCTCGACGGGAAGGCGGCCGGTACGCATCACGGGATACCGTTCTATTCCTACGGCCAGCGACGCGGTCATGGGGTCGCCGCCGGGCGCAGGGTGTTCGTGCGGGAGTTCGATATAGAAAATAATCGCGTCATATTGGGGGATGTCCCGTTATCGCTGGAGTTCGACGCGGGGGAACTGAATATCTTCACGCCGGAGTTCGCGGACGGGGAATACGACATTCAGGTGCGTTACCAATCCAAGGTCGCGCGCGGAAAGGTACGATTGGAGGACGGGACGGCGCATATCGTACTGGACGAGCCGGTTGAAATCATCGCGCCGGGACAGTTCGCGGTGTTCTATCGTAATGATTTTATCTATGCCGCGGGGCAAATATCCCAAGTAAAACTTATGTAAAACGACATCCATGTCCGCCCCGGCACTTCCCCCGTCCACTTGCCTTCCGCTTCGGCGGGAGGTGTGAGTCGCGCCGGGACAAATATCCGAAGTTAAACTACTGCCGTAATCACATTCTCGACCTCGATACGTCTCTCACTCCGTTCGAGACTACTCGGTCTCCGTTATTCGGCCTCCGAGATATATCGAGGCGTATCCGAAATAACCGTGACTCGTATTCGGGTATCAGTACAACTTTTTATTCGACTAGCTCATGCCTCGACAGGCTCGGCATGATAAAACCGTCACCCTGAGCATGGTCGAAGGGTTACCAGTATATCGGGATGAAAACAATCACGGAAACAAAAAAGCCGCCCCGAAGGACGGCTTACATATAGAACGATTGTTTTTAGAACCTGTAGCCTAGCCCGATGATCGGCTTGAACCCGCCGTTAAACTCCGCGAGGGAGTAACGCGTACCTATCGAGAGGAAGAACGGTCCATACGACGCGGTAACCTCGACCTCGGGATCGATCGTCAGCACGCCGGGGATAAACCCGAATGCCGCCGCGCCCGCTCCGAACATAAAGTCGCCCGCATGGATAATCGGGAAGAACACGTTGATATCGAACATGAACACCGCCTGCGCGGCGTTGGGGAGATACCCCATACCGATATTGATGCCCGCCCAGAAGTTCTGCGAGATCATATAGGTAAACCCGACCGATCCGCCGAGCAGGAGACCCCTGCCGATCGTCACGGGGATCAGGAACTTTTTCTCGACAGAGCCGAACACCATCAGGAGCATATCACCCTCCTTGACAGTCCCCGTCTTCTCGCCGAATTCCTTACCGTTCACTTCCAGTTTGACCTTCTGTTCGGCCCCTGCGGGAAGGTTAAAGATCGTGATATCGCCGTTCTCATCGGTATTACCGTACTCCTGTCCGTTGAGGTAGACCTTCGAGCCGGGCATACCCATCGCCTTGATTAGGATGACTCCCGATGGTTCGTACTGGACGTCGGCGGTCTCGCCCTCTTTGACATTGACGGCTTTCTTGAATACTTCCTTCTCGACGTTACCGACCATCAGGCGGATAGAGACCTCGACAGGTTCCCCGGCGATAATCTCGCCCGTATAGGGGTCGCCCTTCTTGATCTCTTTCTCGAAACGCCCGTTGACGTACACCTTATAGAGATTGTCCGGTACATCGACACTCACCTTGACCTTACCCAGCGCGATCGCCTTACCGATCAGGATGTAGGACACCTGCTTGACGACATCGTCGACAGTAGCGAAAATATCCACACCCGCCGGCCGGTCCTTGAAACTGCGCTGGAGAGCCATTTCGCCGGTAACCACATCGTAGATATAGAGGTTGATAGTCACCTTATTTTTAACCACCTCGTAATCCCCGACGACGACCTGCTTGGTCTCGAACAGAAGCCCCATCGCGAGGGATTTCTCGACATCGAGGGATTTCCCCGTCCAGAGCTTGTTATCGTTGACCGCCGATTCGACATCCTCGTATGGGGTGATGACGACGTTGGGAATCTTCGACAGCAGGTTGATGAGCGACTTGGTCAGCATGACATTGATCTTATCGTCCGCCTTGTCGCCCTTATTCACAAACCCCGCGATAGTGGTCGGTTTGATTTTCGCGGCCGCGGAGAAACCGAGTGTCGCGGATAAAAACAGCATGATGAGAGAAATAATCGTCCCTTTCCTCATAACAGACCTCCTTCTAATACTTCTATATTATAGAATACTCCGTACGATTGTCAATTCCCGCGCGGAATTTTCAAATACTCTACCGGTTTCCGTCGTCTCGACTATTATCAATCACCGGAGACCGGGCTTACCACGTCAGCAGGTACGCCGAACCCTATCCGCTGACATCCCCCCCAATTACCCCACTATAAATCCGTCACTACCGTACTGAATATAGAAGTAAAGTTCCACGGAAAGACATTATACCCTATCGAGCCTGCTTTAATATGTAAAGTACAACTTTGAAATTCTAACGCAAGGGGTATTCCATTATACACAGTTGGGGCAATCAATGGATGTGAATAAAAATCTTTTACATTAACACAACCCACAAAAGCCTGATGATCAATATAGGTCACATTTTCAGGTAGTATTATAAAGGTAAGATTTGTACAGTATCTAAATGCACCTTCACCGATTGTTGTAACACCACCCGGAATATTTATGTTTGTTAAAGCATTACAAAAACTGAATGTACTCATAGGTATTTGATTTATATTTTTAGGGAGTATAACTTCTTTCAGCCCATAACACACAGCAAATAAACCATTACCTATAGAAGTCACCGTATCAGGGATTGTTACAAAAGATATATTTGTACATGATTGAAAAGAATATTCACCTAAAAAAGTTACCTCATACCCATAAATGTCTATTGGAATATCTAAATTTCCAACATAACCAGTATTACATTGTGTAATTGTTGCTCTATTTGAGCTGAATGAAAAAGAAAACATTGAGATATCATTCCATTTTACATAAAGTGTAATATTCGATATTACCAAATTACTTTCAAATTTCCACTCATCCATAAATGACGGATCTTTATACCACCCTCTACAACCGTAGCCGTATTTTATTGGCCCTGTCGGTCTAATAAGTTTTTCCCCTATTTTAACTGCCTGCGATGGAACCGCACTCCCGCCCATCGAATCGAAGATAACAATTTTATAAACATTTGAGGTTTCCACCCATTTCGCGCAAAGCATGGTATTCGATATCACGGTATCCGAGGAAAACACCCATGCGTTCGAACATTCAGAATCCTTATACCACCCGCCGAA
>MIBD01000007.1:16182-16423 GCA_001829395.1 Spirochaetes bacterium GWF1_49_6
CTTTCCGCCCGACTTCACCGCCTGCGCGAACACCGCGCTTCCCCCGCGCGAGTCGAACGATACGATATAGGACGGTGAATTATCGATAATTTGTTCCACCGAACACGCGGAAAAAAATATTATAAGCGTCGCCGATAGAAAATTCGTAACTAAAGATAACTTTTTCATCCCCTTACCTCCGTGAAATCAGTATAATACTTGTACATTTTATACTATTTACGTAAACGAGTCAATGATTGCG
>MIBD01000007.1:16430-16814 GCA_001829395.1 Spirochaetes bacterium GWF1_49_6
CGACCGTCGGACACCGAGCGTAGCCGAGGTGTCTACCACGTAAACAGGTACGCCGAACCAGTATCAGCGATAGTAGTATCATCAAGGTATGCCCCAGAAATGAAACTGCTCCCGTCGGGAGTTATCGCAACAGAGATACCGAAATTGTCATTTCCAGCACCGTCATATGCATTCAACTTATTCGTCATCCAAAGATTTCCAATCTGATAAAAACGGTAGACCGATCCCGAACCTCCTCCCATATCATCGTCAGTGATCGCCCCTGCTAGTATCGTATTCCCGTCCGCTGATACTGCAACAGAACTGCCTAACAGATCACTTACTGCACCATCAAAAGCTATAAGTTTTTCCGTATTCCAAGTAGAACCATTCCATTGAAAACGA
>MIBD01000008.1:0-3242 GCA_001829395.1 Spirochaetes bacterium GWF1_49_6
TACCTCGTTGGGAGCGCCGCCGACCATAAAGGTCAGTTTCGGAGCGCCTCCGCAGCTTATGAATAAAAACGACATGAAAATCAACGCTAATATCTTTTTCATACCCTTCACTCCTCGATTGAGATACGTAATGATAAAACAAAAATAGGAATTGTCAACTATGAAGGTGAATTTAGGCAAACAAAATATTCATCTGCGGGTATATGAGTGCCTCACCTCGTCGTATCACAGATAGTCGACCTCGATAACGGAATCATTGTGTTCAACACTTTGAAATTTCTATTTTCAATGATTATAATAAGGGCGGTTCCCCCCTTGCGGGGACTGACGCAAAAACTACTATTGACATATATACCAATAGTATTTATAATTCTTTACAATACGCTCAATGGTCACTTCATTGTCCTCTTTTCCTTTAGAATCTGGTAGATAAAGAGGGTTAATTAGAAGTGTCCATAAATGATCCGGTATCAGGAGAACGAAATGGAAAATAAAACCTTCACCGCAGTCATTCATCGGGAAGATAATCTTTTTGTCGCGGAATGCCCCGAAGTCGGCACGATCAGCCAAGGGGCTTCCATCGATGAAGCGTTGGAGAATCTGAAAGAAGCCACCGAACTTTATCTCGAAGATTTTCCGATGCCCCAGACCGGAAAGCCGTTCATTACCACTTTCGACACAGTGTCTCATGGCTAGAATCCCTCTCCTTTCCGGCGAAGAAATCATCCGTATTCTCGAAAAGTTCGGCTTTAAGGTACTCCGGCAAAAAGGGAGTCATGTTTCGTTAAAGAGAGAAACGCTGAACGGGTCGATCGGCTGTGTGGTTCCCAATCATAAAGAAGTCGCCGCCGGAACATTGAGAGGGATTCTCAAACAGGCTCAAATTACACTTGAAGACTTTCTAAAATAACCTCAAAAGATTCTGTTATATCGGGATTTTCCTTAATACCCCAGTAAAGCCGGGTAGACATAAACAGCTGATTCCATACCGTTTTTCCACACGGATACCCGAGGAATGGAAATGCCACAGAGACACAGAGGGGGAAGGGAATATTTACATACTTAACACTATCCCTTTATATATTTACTAAAGTAAATATATATTTTGACTATTTTTCGTATTATTATTAGAATCATTTCAAGAGAGTTAATAAATATTAATGATAGATAAAATCCTTCGATTATTTAATCTCTAATTTACTAAAATCTAAGCATGAATAATATAGCAAATAGGAAAGAATAAAAGTGCCAGAAAAGAGTATAAATCAAGAAACAATTCTTTGCAGCGATTACCAGCTTTCTGAAAACGACAATCTCGTTTCCCGCTCTCAGGCAAAACGTCTCACGGCGGGACTGGACAAATTTAAAAAAGTAGTCCTCGATTTCAGTAGTATCAATCTTATCGGGCAGGGATTTGCCGATGAGGTTTTCCGCGTATTCCAGAACGACCACCCCGATATAGAAATCATCCCCACCAACGCCGGCGAGGATGTCATGCGGATGATTATGCATGTATTAAATCGTAAATAATTCCGTTCCTGTTAAAATATTTTATCCCCGCTTTCATACCCCTATTTCCCATTTTTCCCGATTTCTGTTATAATACTGAAAAATCTAAGGATGACACTATGAACGAAGGTCTTATCAAAATCGAATCGCCTGCCGCCCCGAAAGCGGTCGGGCCGTACTCCCAGGCTATCGAGGCGGGGGATTTCCTCTTCCTGTCCGGGCAAATCCCGTTATTACCGTCGGGCGAGATGGTTCCGGGCGACATAGCCGCGCAGACCGAGCAGGCGCTGAAGAATGTCGGCGCGATACTCCAGGTACGCGGGCTTACTTTAGCCGATGTCGTCAAGTCCGAAGTATTCCTGAAGGATATGGAGGATTTCGCTAAGATGAACGAGGTCTATTCGCGCTACTTCCGCGAATCGGTAAAACCCGCGCGTTCGACCCTGCAGGTCGCGCGTATCCCGAAAGACGCGCTGGTGGAAATCGCCTGCGTCGCGTATATCAAAAAATAACCGGACGGCGTCCCGGCATGGCGGAACACCTGCCGTTTCCCATGCCGGACTCTGTTCTATCCATCATTTTCCCGTATATCGTTTTCATCGATGTATTCGGGGTATAACTTTTGCATACATTCCGGACATAACCCGTGGCTGAACTTGATATCCGAATGCTGTGATATATAATGGTCGACCTGCTCCCAGTATCCCTCGTCGTCACGTATTTTCTTGCAATGCGCGCAGATGGGAATCAATCTGCGAAGCGTATTGACCTTTGCCAACGCTTCCTCAAGATCATGTATCAATTTCTCTTTTTCCATAACGATCCGGAATCTTTCACGTGCGTATTTTTCGGCGCGATGAAGCAGATGGGGAGTGATGCTTTCCTTAACCATGTAATCTTGAAACCCCTTACTTAAGGAATCGATGGCGATCGTATCATTGTCCAGATTAGTCATAATCACAATCGGGGTAGCGGCTGCGAATTCCCGCATCCGTTCGATAGTCTCTCCCCCGAATGAATCGGGGAGATGCAAATCTAAAAACACTACATCGAATGAATCTAAAGTCATCCATTGGATCGCCGTACCTAATGTATCCGCATCCGTGACCGAATAACTCTCGGGTATGGTTTCCGTTTCGTTAATACTCTGAACTATTTTCTTAAAAAGTACTCTATCCGGGTAGGTATCTTCCACTAAAAGTATTTTTATCATATAATTTTCCCCGGTTAAAATTTGTAGTATTATTATAATAAAAAAATTAAAAATTTCAACATTCCCGATTCTCGATGCGGTATTTACGGATTATTGACAGATGGGCGTTTTCAAAGTAAAATCTATATACTACAATAAGTTACCCGAAGGAGCCTGTGATGAGCGAGGGTTTGCCTCAGAGTTATAATCCGAAAGAATTCGAAGAATCCCTGTACCGTTTCTGGACGGACGAGGGGTATTTTCATAGCGAGGTGAATCCGGCCAAGAAACCGTACACTATCGTGATACCGCCCCCGAATGTCACCGGGATGCTCCACATGGGGCATATCCTGAACAACACGATTCAGGATATCCTGATCCGTTACCACCGGATGAACGGGTATGAGGCGTGCTGGATACCCGGCACCGATCACGCGTCTATCGCGACCGAGTCGAAGGTCGTAAAATGGCTCGCCGAGAGCGGCATCTCCAAGGAGAAGATCGGACGCGAGAAGTTCCTCGAGTACGCCCGCGACTGGAA
>MIBD01000008.1:3288-5527 GCA_001829395.1 Spirochaetes bacterium GWF1_49_6
AACGCATGGGCGCGTCCTGCGACTGGGAACGCGAGCGTTTCACTATGGACGACGGTTACTATCAGGCCGTTATCCACGCGTTCGTCGGCCTCTATAAAAAGGGTTGCATCTATAAGGGCTACCGCCTCGTCAACTGGTGCCCGGTCTCCAAATCGGCCATCTCCGAGGAGGAGGTCTATTACCAGGAGGTCAAAGGCAGTCTGTGGTATATCCACTACCCCGTCAAGGACTCGGAGGAGATCATCACTATCGCGACGACGCGCCCCGAGACCCTTCTTGGCTATACCGCGGTCGCGGTGAACCCCAAGGATAAACGCTACAAGCACCTCATCGGCAAGACCGCCATCCTGCCGATAGTCGGGCGGGAAATCCCCATCATCGGGGACGAGTATGTCGATATGGACTTCGGCACGGGCGCGCTCAAGGTGACCCCCGCGCATGACCCCAACGACTACGAGCTTGCGAAGAAGCACGACCTCGAGATCATTAACATCATGAATATCGACGCTACCCTCAACGAACGCGTCCCGGACGAGTTCCGCGGCCTCGACCGTTACGAGGCGCGCGAGGCGGTGGTGCAGAAGCTCAAGGAACTCAAGGCCCTCGTCAAGACCGAGGATTATACCAATAACGTCGGCTACAGCGAGCGCGGGCATGTGCCTATCGAACCGCTTTTATCCGAGCAGTGGTTCATGCGGATGGAGGAACTGGTCAAGCCCGCTATCGAGAAGGTCAGGGACGGCTCGATCAAGCTGTATCCCGAACGATGGGTCAAGACCTATTTCCATTGGCTCGAAAATGTCCGCGACTGGTGCATCTCCCGCCAGCTCTGGTGGGGGCATCGCATCCCGGTATACTACTGCGCCGACTGCGGGTTTTACGACGCATACGAGACCGCGCCGAAGAAGTGCGAAAAGTGCGGATCCACGAAGATGCGTCAGGACGAAGACGTGCTCGATACATGGGCGTCCTCGTGGCTATGGCCGTTCGCGGTGCATAGCTGGCCGGAACCCGGCGCCGATCTGGATTATTACTACCCCACCAATACGCTCGTGACCGCCCCGGATATTATTTTCTTCTGGGTCGCGCGCATGATTATCGCGGGGCAGGAGTTTCTCGGGAAGATACCGTTCGATAAGGTCTATTTCACCGGATTGGTCCGCGACGAGCAGGGGCGCAAGATGAGCAAGTCGCTCGGCAACTCGCCCGACCCGCTCGACGTGATCGCCGAGTACGGCGCCGATGCGCTCCGTTATACCATCATCCGTCTCGCGCCTATCGGTAACGATATCCTCTATAGTAACGAAAAATGCGAACTCGGCCGTAACTTCGCGAATAAGATTTGGAACGCGTCGAAATTCATCATGCAGAACGCGGAAAATATCAAAGCTAAGGATCTGTCTGAAATCGAGTTCGACGATATCGATAAATGGATACTCACCCGTTATAATAAAACAATTTCGAAGGTGCGCGACGAGATAGAGGGATTCCGTTTTAACGATGCGACTATATCGCTTTACGAGTTCATCTGGAATGATTTCTGCGACTGGTATATCGAGGCGTCGAAGATAAAAATCTACAACGGGACGGACGCGGAGAAGGCCGGTAAGGTCGCCGTGCTTTTCTTTGTCCTCGACGGCGCGCTCAAATTGCTTCACCCGGTCATGCCGTTCGTCACCGAGAAAATCTGTCAGGCGCTGCCCGGGGCGGGAAAGACGATTATGACCGCCGAATATCCCGTGTACAACGAAAAATTCGTGTTCGAGAGCGAGGAATCGGATATCGAGTGGGTCAAGCAGGTGATCTACACAATCCGCAATATCCGCGGCGAGAAGGGGATACCCCCGCACGTGCAGGTCGCGGTCAGGATACAGCCCGACGAGGAGTCGTCCGCGCCGCGTATCGACCAGAACCGTGAACTAATACTCCGCCTGTCCAAGGCGTCGTCCGCCGATACGGTTTCCGGCTACGCGAAGGCCGATAACGAGGTCGCGGGTATCGGGCCGGGATTCCGGCTTTTCATCTCGCTCGAGGGATTGATCGATGTCCCGAAGGAGCGCGAGAAGCTGAAAAAGGAGATCGAGCGTACCGAGGGTTCCATCAAGGGCACGAAGGCCAAGCTGTCGAACGCTAAGTTTGTCGAACAGGCTCCGGCGGATATAGTGGAGAAGGAGCGCGGTAAACTCGCCTATCTCGAAACGGAGCTGGAGAAGCTGAAAAGCAACCTCGCCGCGCTGAA
>MIBD01000009.1:0-2451 GCA_001829395.1 Spirochaetes bacterium GWF1_49_6
CTCCGCACTTCGCGCGAAGATAAAGAAGTGACCATTGGGCGTTTTATAATCAATTATACTTTGATTTGTTAGAATAATCAGAGTTTTTAGAACTGCCCTTATTAAAATAGATTGCTTTACGGATTTTTCAAATCCACCCGCAATGACAAAACAGGGTTGTCAACACCCCCATCCATGGGGGTCGTCCCGTTTATTGACGTCCTGTCATCGCGGGACTCCCCCCGTCCATGGGGGTCGCTATTCTGAGATACCGATAAAGACGCGGATGAGCGGGCCGGAGAATCCCGAGGCAGGCCCGCTGGGGAGAGAGACTCCCTGCGACGACCATCCCGACGAACCGGACAGGTCGAACACATATCCCGCGCGCGCGCCGAGCAGGAGATCGACCTGAGCCTCCGCGCCCATATCGATTACGAAATCCACTCCGCCCCCGATGAACGCGGTATAAGTCGCTTTTTCCAGCTCGATGATTTTATTTGTCTGCGAGAGAATATTATCGAACCCGTTAGCGGAAAAATCCTCGGTCACCTTGACGCTCAATGTACCGCCGCCGATCCCCGCGATCGGGTATATCTGCAAAAACGGCAGATTAATCAGGGCGTATCCGACGTTTAACCATGAGCACCATCCCCCCGCGCTCGCGATAAACCCGTTACCGACAGCGGAATTATTGATATAACGGAGGTATTCGAACTCCGCGATAATACTCCCGTCGGAAAGCTGGTATACCCCGCCGAGGGTAAAGTACCATTCCGGCAGAGACGGGTATCCGTAGAGGGAGAGACGGGTATTGAGGGCGGAGAGGTCGAGCGCGCCGGAACCAGCGGTCGCCCCGAGTTTCCCCTTGAGGCCGGGAATGTTTTTATCGGCAAACAGGATGACGGGCGCTATGAACAGAACGAGAAGGAATAATGATAAACGCGGCATAGTAACCTCCGGGAATAGAATCGTAATATAATAATGAGACTTTGTCAAAGATGTGTGTAGCGCGGGATGGAGCGGGGCGACCCACTGCGTGCGACACCCCTGGATGGGTGGAGTGCAGAAGCAGAGGCAGGATGCCGAAGCTTGCGGGGCTAACCCCATGAAGAGATATTTCTAAGCTATCAATCGTTAGCCTGCGGTATAAAGACTCTCACCCTTCGGCAGACTCAGGGTGACGGGTAGAATAAGGCTCAGGGTGACGGGGGCTATGGGTAACGGGCGGAATGTTTCTAATGAATGAGAGTTATATGTCACCGCGAGCATAGCGAAGCGGTCTATCGATCGGACGGTTGCTTATTTGCAGTACTTGCCCTTCGGCTGGCTCAGGGTGAGCGGGCAATGAAAACGGGGGGTATTGCCGAAATGGCAGTGTGAGTCGATAATCATTTTGTTGCAGGCTGGGGGAGTTTCTTCAGTTCGCCGCCCTTCACTTCTATCGGCGCATCGTCGTTCTTCAGCCAAACGGAGAGAGCGGAGGGATTATATGCGATAGTCTCGTCGGCGGAGAATTTAACATGATCGATAGCCTTGAGATAATCCATCACCTCGACCATCGTGGAATACCAGATTTCCTTCTGGCCGCCGAGGCGTTCGCAAAGGTACTCCATATATTTCCAGCCCTTGCTGGTGTCGGTGGACAGAAAACCGTCGAGCTCGTAGCTATGCCCCCAAATGATGAACAGCATCATTTTCAGAGGGATCAGGCTGAGGAAACGTTCGGCGGGCTGGAGCGCGTTGGTATGATGCGCGGTGGACGGCCAAAGGATAAAGGATGGGGGAAGGTCGAATTTACCGGAATCGCCGGACTCCTCGCCCCGCGCATACTCGATACCCAGTTCCGGCAGGAGTTTCAGGACACGCTGGTCGTAGGTGCCGAACGGGATAGACATACCGCGCACGGGATACCCGGTCAGGTCTTCCAGCGCTTTGCGGTCGTTAAGTATCTCGCGGCGGATTTCCGTATCGTCGAGCTGTTCGAGGTGCAGGTGATTGACAGTATGCGAGGAGACCTCGTGCCCCTTGTAGAGGGTGGAGATTTCGCCGGGAAGGACATGGTACGCTCCTCCGAGTTTCCCGGAGTTCAGGTGGAACGTCCCGCGAATCCCGTTAGCGTTCATCATGTCGATCAGACGGCGGTCGTGCTCGCTCCCGTCGTCATAGCTCAAAACCAGCGCTTTCAGTCTGCCTTTCGGAAAGCAGAATTTCTCACGTTTATTTATATCCACGCTTCCTCCCGTCACACCCTAAGGAAACGCCCCCAATATTATCTGAAACTGCGTATATTATAATGCAGAACAAGGGATATTTCCACAACTAAACGGGAAATAATAGAAAAAATAAAACCCCCGCCTTTCCCATAGGGAGCGAAGCGGGGGTATAAGTTGAATAGATATTTTACTGAGCGGCTGAAGCTTTTTTCTTCTTGGTGGCCATCACGATCACGATCAGGGCGATAATAATTACCGC
>MIBD01000009.1:2465-2598 GCA_001829395.1 Spirochaetes bacterium GWF1_49_6
CGATAATGTTATGGAAGATCGCCGAGATAATGATAGTCAGGAAGCTCAGTACAGCCGCGACTACAAAGGTAATGATACCGATGATAGCGCCGCCGACATCCCCGAGGAACGGAAGCACGTTCAGTACCGATAC
>MIBD01000009.1:2675-2804 GCA_001829395.1 Spirochaetes bacterium GWF1_49_6
GGTACTCGGCGTTGAGGGTGGAGATAGCGGTCGCGCGGTCGCCTAGCAGAACGCGTGAGAAGGCGGGTTCGTTCTCGTCCTCGCTGTACTTATACGAGTCGAGGGAATTCCCGTTGGCCTCGCCGAACG
>MIBD01000009.1:2910-4275 GCA_001829395.1 Spirochaetes bacterium GWF1_49_6
ATCGGTAATCTTCATTTTACCGGAGAGCTTGGCGGTTTTCTCGTCGAGCGAAATTTTTTCGCCGGGGACGTCGATACTGATATTATCGGGATCGACTATCCACTTACCGATTTTAGCGGTATTGGCCTTGAAGGAATCGCTGGAATAACTTTCCGCAACGTTTTTAATAACGACGTTGCGTTCGTTCTCCCATTGATTGACGCCGCTGGAATTAAAATCGCCTACGGACTTAGGACTCGACTGCCACGAGAGTTTATAGGTGTATGTCTTAATAGTATCGCTTGAGCCGCCGACGTTCTTCTTGGTCTGGGAATGAATATCTTCATCCCATGCATAATATTCGACATCGCGATTGACGACAACGTACTTCCCGGACTTCATAAACACGGTATCAAACACCGGGTTGTCCGCGCTGATCTCCCCTGTGATCGAAACGAACTTACCGTTCATGTTCCCGGCTTGTCCGGCTTCGGCGACCTCACTGGTCTTCGCGATATTCGCTAAATTAACACGGCCCTCGTTCCACCAAAGAAGCGGGAACGCGGCAATAAACATAACGATACCGACAAGAAAGCCCGTGAAACTGTTTTTAATGTTACCGCCCCAACCGGTATGGGTAACTTCTTCATAAGGTGCCATAAACGCCTCCTAAAATAATATGTTTTTATCGACGCATTAGCATAATTCGATTTTTGAGAAATGTCTATTGAAATTGTGATATTTTTATTCATCGGCAGAGGTGGATTTTCGAGTTAACTCAGGCGGTAAATATAGATAAGTATTCCGGTATTATTCAGAATCTTAACTTTTTCCCCGCTTCATGCTAAAATGTAAACCAGTGAATCATTCGGAGGTCACGATGATGAAAAAAGCCGCCCTGTCCGGGCTGTCCCTGATATTTCTTTTACCCTTAATGATCCATTCTGCCGCGATTAAAAAACCTTACGATTTCGCGCCCGGAGCATTAATAAAATCCACGGACTTTAATTCCAACTTCAATGTACTCTATAACTGGGCGAACGGCGGAATCGATATGGAAAACCTTTTGCTCGACGGCAGGATGATGTGGAAGGTGAGCGGCGGGCAGATGACAGTCAAGGGTTCGTATGTCGGTATCGGTCTCATCAGCCCTGAATATCCCCTGCATATCGCGTATTCCATCGATAATAAACCCATACAGGCGAAGTTCGGCAAAGGCGGGATGGAGCTGTTCGACTCGGCCGGGAAACCGTTCGTGCGCCTCTCCTCGTCCTCGCTCCTGATGACCATGTACTCCTACCTCGGGTACGGCATGGGGTTCAGGGTATCGCCCGCCGGTTCGGACGATCTTTCGCTGCCGCCGCAGATGATACTCCTGACGAACGG
>MIBD01000009.1:4293-7752 GCA_001829395.1 Spirochaetes bacterium GWF1_49_6
CGTACTATATCGATTCCTATGTCAGCGCGATTATCGAGAGCGACTTCAACTCATACCTGACCCTTCTCGCGCCGTCCACCCTCCATGTCGGTATCCGTTTCGGCGACCAGAACGACACCAAATCCGCCGTCATCGCGTTCAATAACTATAGTAAGACCCTGATATTCGGGATAAAGAACAATACCTGCATCACTGTCGCGAGTAACGGGAATGTCGGTATCGGGAGTTCCGCCCCTGAGGCGAAACTGGTTGTCCTCGGGGATATAAAAATCTCCGGCGACCTGATTACCGATGTAGCGAAGTATCCCGACTTCGTATTCGCGCCGGGGTATGCGCTGATGTCGCTGCCGCAGGTCGCGGAGTATATCCATGCCAACGGGCACCTGCCGGGGATGCCGTCGGCGGAGCAGGTGAAGAAGGACGGGCTTTTCCTCAAGGAGCAGGCGACCCTGACCCTGCAAAAGCTCGAGGAGGCCTTCCTATACATACTCCAGCAGGAAGATAAACTTTCCGCGCTGAAGAAAGAGAACGATACGCTGAAGGTGAAGAACGCCGAGCTTGAAAAAAGGCTGAGCGCTATCGAGAAAAAAATAGGATTATAGAAAAAAGTAGTAGAAAGGAGTTTAATATGGCAGTCGATAATTTATTAATCGCTAAATCGAAACGGGATATCACGCTGATACCGAAGATGTCGAACCGTCACGGGTATATCACCGGGGCGACGGGTACGGGCAAAACGGTGACGCTGCAGGTGATGGCGGAAAGTTTCAGCCGTATAGGGGTGCCGGTGTTTCTCGCGGACGTCAAGGGCGACCTTTCCGGCATCAGCGCGCCCGGCGGCGGAAACCCCAAGGTCGATGAGCGTATCACACAGCTCGGCCTGCCCGCGTATGTGTTCGGCGGGTGTCCGGTCGCGTTCTGGGATATTTTCGGCGAGAAAGGCCACCGTATCCGCACGACGATTTCCGAGCTTGGCCCCATGCTTCTCTCGCGACTCCTCGACCTGAACGATGTCCAGAGCGGGAATATTTCCCTGATGTTCAAGGTCGCCGATGAGAACGGGCTTCTCCTTCTCGATATGAAGGATTTCCGCGCGACCCTGAATTTTCTCGTAGAAAACGCGGACAAGATATCGACCGAGTACGGTAAGGTATCGGAAATCAGCATACAATCCATTCAGCGGAATCTCCTTACGCTCGAGGAACAGGGCGCGGAGATGCTTTTCGGCGAGCCCGCCCTCGATATTAACGACCTGATGAAGGTAAACGCTAACGGGATGGGGATGGTGAATATTCTCGCCGCGGACCGCCTGATTATGGCGCCCAAGGTCTATTCGACCTTCCTCCTGTGGATGCTGTCCGAACTGTTCGAGCAGCTCCCCGAGGTCGGCGATCTCGAGAAGCCCAAGATGGTGTTCTTTTTCGACGAGGCCCACCTGCTGTTCGCCGACGCCCCCAAGGCGCTCCTGCAGAAGATCGAGCAGGTCGTGCGCCTGATCCGTTCCAAGGGAGTGGGGGTGTTCTTTGTCACCCAGAACCCTACCGACGTACCGGACAGCATACTCGGACAGCTCGGAAACCGTGTCCAGCACGCCCTGCGCGCATACACGCCGAAGGATCAGAAGGTGGTGAAGGCCGCCGCCGAGACGTTCCGCGCGAACGCGGGGGTGAATGTCGAGGAAGCGATCACGCAGATGGGAGTGGGCGAGGCGCTGTTATCGTTCCTCGGCGCGGACGGTGTGCCCGCACCGGTGGAACGCGCGTTTATCTGCCCGCCGGTCAGCCATATCGGCCCGATAGAACCGTCGGCGCGCGTCCAAATTATGAACGCCTCGGCGATGCAGGGTAAGTACGATCAGGATGTCGACCGCGAATCGGCGTATGAAGTGCTGAACAAACGGGTACAGACTCAGGCGCAACCGGCTCAGCCCGACCGGCAGCAACAGCAGCGTATGGGCCAGCAGCCGCACCAGCCTCAGATGAATATGGGACAGGCCGGAGGCCTCGCGGGAATACTGGGCGGATTAGGGGTACTCGGCGGATTGGGAGGAATGGGCGGATTAGGCGGATCGCCGAAGAGCGCGGCGAAGAATATCGCGGGGAACGCCGGCGAAAGCCTGATTCGCGGGATACTGGGGTCGCTGCTGAAGTAGCGCCTCGGCCGCATTTCGACTTCGCTCAATGACCGCCCTTCGACTGTGCTCAGGGTGACGTCGTAAAGCAGCCTCGGTACATCACACTTTGACATGGTTCGACAGGCTCACCATGACATCCCAGCTGCACCCGACGGCCGGATTCGATCCCCGAGCGGCGATCTCGAAGAGAGCGCCGTATCGAGGGGATGCGGTAATTTCAGAAGCACTCGCGAAAAAGAATCGTTAACTAAACGTATTCGGGACTTTATCGTCCACCCATGCGAACGTACTGCACGCGCGGACGCATTTTTTACATCCCGTGCATTTTTCCTGATCGACGATGGGCGCTCCGTAACCCCGCTGGGTGATCGCGCCTACCGGGCATATCCGCATGACCGGGCAGGGGTGGTTCTGGGGGCAATATTCGTCTCTGATTTCTATCATATTAATCCGCTCCATATATATTAGTATATTATAATATAAAAACAATAAATCGTCAAACTTTCAGGAAGACGCTTCATTTGAAGGAAAGTGAGAAAAAAACACCATTACGGCTTGACATCCCAGCCCGTTCTCTTTAAAATATGTCCTTACTATTGACCGATACAAGGGATAGGGTGACTGCATGACCGGAAAAAAAGCCATGGTAGTACAATCCGACAAGACGCTTCTGCTCGACACCCATCATCCGGATTTCGATGAGGTGCGGAAACAGATCATCGGTTTTTCCGAACTGGTAAAAACCCCGGAGCATTTGCATTTTTACCGGATTACGCCGATTTCCTTATGGAACGCGGCGGCGAACGGTATGCCGTTGGAATCCATACTTGCGATTCTTGAGCAATATAAAAAATATGACATTCCGAAAAATATCGTCGAGTATGTAAAACGGCATTATCTTGCCTACGGGCAGGTCATCCTTGAGAAAGCCGGCGAGGACAATCTTCGTCTTCGGGTAAACAATCCTAAAATCACCGAAAAAGTAGAAAAATTCACCGCCGATTATGCGAAAAAGGACGACGATGGAAGTTTCGTATTCGAGAAGAAGTACCGCGGCGAACTGAAGGCGACCCTGATCCGTCACCTGATACCCGTGCATGATATCGCCGGATACGAAAGCGGGAACCGTCTCGATATAGCTCTCCGCGCCGTCACCCTCGGCAACCAGCGTTTCGCGCTCCGTTACTACCAGTCCGAGGGAGTGTACAGCTTCTCGAAGTGGAGAGAGGGCAGCGGCGTGATCGTCCTGCCGTGCGGGGCGGGTAAGACGGTGGTCGGTATCGGCATTATGCAGGATATCAAGGAATACACCCTGATTATCACGA
>MIBD01000009.1:7952-16633 GCA_001829395.1 Spirochaetes bacterium GWF1_49_6
TTGATTATTTACGACGAGGTGCATTTCCTGCCCGCGCCGATCTTCCGAATGACGACCGCTATCCAGAGCAAACGCCGTCTGGGGCTGACGGCGACGCTTGTCCGGGAGGATAATCTCGAGACGGAGGTCTTCACGCTCATCGGACCGAAGGTCTATGAGTACCCGTGGAAGACGCTCGAGAAGGAAGGCTGGATCGCGGAGGCGTTCTGCTATGAAATCCGCATCCCTCTGACTTCGGAGGGTTACGAATTTTATAAGAATGCCAATAACCGCACCAAGTTCCGCATCGCGAGCGAAAACCCGAACAAAGTCGATATGATCGATATGCTTATCAAGCGTTATAAGAACCATCATATCCTGATCATAGGGCACTACCTGACCCAGCTCCGTGAAATCGCCGAACTGTTCGACCTCCCGCTGATTACGGGAAGTACGCCGAACAACGAGCGTTCCGATATCTACGACGCGTTCCGGGCGGGAAAGATATCCGCGCTCGTGATATCGAAGGTGGGTAATTTCTCGATCGACCTTCCCGACGCGGATGTGGCGATCCAGATATCGGGGGTATTCGGGTCGCGTCAGGAGGAAGCCCAGCGTCTCGGACGGATACTTCGTCCCGATTCCGGGAAGTCCTACTTCTACGCGCTGGTCTCGAAGGATACGCTGGAAGAGGATTTCTCCAGAAAGCGGCAGATGTTCCTGCTGGAACAGGGCTATAAATATACGATTGTCGATTATTCCAATAAGCAGGAGAACGGCGCGCTTACGATGCCGCTCGTCCTGTCCGAAATCGGCGAATAGGGTAACTTATGCTGACCGTTAATAACGAGATGGTTCCGTTTATGGAACTCCCCGCGATGGACAGGATGATACCGGAAGAACCCAAGCTGGTAAAGAAAATTGCGGACTTCTACCTGAAAAAAGACCACGAGTTATCGCTGTATACCAGTGAAAACACGTCGAGAATGCACCATGTCTATTCGTATTTCCGCGAGAACGCGAGGGAAATCTATTCGCAGTTAAATAGCGACGAACGTCTTTTAGTCTATATCCTGAACCAGTGCTTCGGGTGGCTCGTGTTCGAGCAGATCGATTCGATGATAGGGATTATCTCGCTCATTTACAAATTCGACGCGGTTTTAGTCCGCAAAACAATAGAATCGCTGATGGGAAAGTTCTTTATATTCAAGCTGGAGAGACTGAAACGCTACAATCTTCTGTTCGCGCCAAAAGTATTTCTGGACAGTATCGCGGCGATTATGGAAGAAGAGGGGTACGCGCCTACGGAGAACGAGGTGAATGCCGAACTCGAGGATATCCGCGAGGAGCTATCCACCTATCAGCATATTACCCTGATCGCGGGGATGCTGTCGTATATCGTGACATTTTCGCCCCGCAGTTCCGAGACCAACGAGATTCACAAGATCGATTTCGTGAAAATGTCCGACTATTTCTCCGATTTCGCCCCGAAGGAAAGGATCGATAATATCATAAAAAAACTCTCGCAGTTCGGTTTTTTCGAGAAGCTGAATAACCGGATTGTGGTCAATAAAAACATATTCGAACGTATCGTGTCCCTCTCGGTGAACGAACAGCTCTTTATCGTGTTCCTGTATAAATTTATGGATAAGTTCGATTTCAAGAAAAGCTACTTTATGACATTGAAGATACTCGCGAACCGTCCCAAGGGGTTATCGCTGCGGGAACTGTTCTTCTACTTCCTGAACTGCGAAATGTACTTCGTGCTGAAGAACGAGGTGAAAAACCTCAAACAGTACATTCAGCACCAGGAACTGAAATTCACCTTTTTCGTCAAGGCGCTCGAGAACGAGAATATCGCGGCGGTCAAACGCAGCGAGGAGGGTTCGATCTCGATCGCGAAGGATTATATGATTATGAACGAGCCGCATAGTTCGCTCCTGAAGAACGCCGACTTTTCCGCGAAGTTCAAGAACCGGACTTTTATAGTCGAGCCGAATTACGAGGTGATAGTCGAACCGTACCTGAAGCCCAAGGTTCTCCTGAAACTCGCCATGATCGCGGAGCCTGTCACTATCCAGACTATCTCGATATTCAAGATTACGAAGGAGTCGATCTACCGTTCGTTCGCCTACGGCATCAAGAAGGACGAGATACTGAAATTTCTTGCCAAGCACTCCAAGCATGAGCTCCCCGATAATGTGGTGACCGGTATCGAGAGTTTTATCAATGGCATGGATATCCACGACATGAAACAGTACAAGATCATCCAGTTGAATTCGCAGGAGTCCTCGCAGGTCAAGGAGAACTTTAAGAATAAAGTGATCGAGATAGAACCCCACACATTTTTAGTGTTCGATCTGGAAGTATTAAAATCGATAGAAGAATATTGCAAAAAAAGCGGGTTCGGAATAAAATATGTCGAAGATTTCCTGAACGGGGATAATTTCTTTTACCGGATGCATGAGAACACGCTCCTGCAGAATATCCGGCATCTGCATACGATGAAGGAATTTTTCGATTTTTACGGGAATTCGTTTGTGGGTACGAAAGTTAAATTAGATAATGAAATTTAAGTTGTCTTTATTTTCGAATTGAATTATAATACTCTAATTATTAGAAGCTATTCCAATAAATATTTGGATGGAGGCGGTTATGAAACTGGCGGAACTCTTAAAGCCGGAATATGTTAAGGTCGGATTGGAAGGAAAGACCAAAGAAGATATATTGCAGGAACTCGCGGACTTTTTATCCATATCGCATCCCGGTATCGATAAGAAGGACGTGTTCAAAGCTATCCTCGAACGCGAGAAAAAAGGGTCTACCGGCGTCGGTAACGGCCTTGCTATCCCGCACGGACGCAGCCCGCGTATCGATGGAATGCACCTGATCGTGGTCTACGATCCCGAAGGGAAGGATTTCGACGCTTATGACAAGAAGCCGTCGCACCTCTTCTTCACCGCGATCGCGTCCGACGACTATTCCCCGCACGAGCAGCTCGAGGTCCTGAGGATTATCGCCGAGATCTACGAAAAGACCGATCTCGAGAAAGCGATAGAAAAGGTGAAAACCCCCTCAGCCTTCTACGAACTTCTTGTCGCGAAAGAAGAAGAAATATCGTAGTCGATGCCTGAAAAAAAGACCTCGTCGCGCAGCAGAAAACGCAAGACCGGCAAGTATACCCCGTTAATCTGGATTGTCACCGCCGGAGTTATCGCGTTCTTTATCTCCTATTCCAAGACGCTCTACGACGGCGGATTCGGCAAACTCATCTCCACCAATAATTCACCCCTGAATACCAATACCGTAAAGACGAATGCGGCGGCCGTCAATCCGCTGATTAAGCAGACCAACGCGTTACCCGGCGATAAAGAGATCAAGGTAACGTTATATCTCGGGAAAACGTCCGATACCAAGGTGCGCCTGATACCCGTGGAGGCCGTCCTGCCGGTCAGCCAGACGCTCCTGCAGGATACCCTCAATCTGCTGATCTCCTACCGCGGGGACGGCGATATCGAGAACTTTATCCCGTACCAGACGAAAATCCGCAGTATCAGTATAACAGGCGGGATCGCATATATCGACTTCACCGACGCGTTCGGCCAGAACTCCTACGGCACGCTCGGATACCAGATACAGGTCTACCAGATCGTCTATACCGCCGCGCAGTTTACCGCGGTGCAGGGCGTCTCGTTCGCGATGAACGGCAAGGAGATCAAGTACCTCGGCGGCGACGGCTACCTTATCCATAACCCCATCTATCCGTTCTCATCCCTCCCGGAGTTCACGTACTAATCAAGCATCTCGCCCTTCGGCATCCCCTGCGGGAATGCCGGCTATGCTCGGCGGCCGGCGGGAATGCCCATACGTGCGGTTCTAAAAACTATTACATTTATAACAATAGTATTTATAACTCTTTACATCACGCCCAATAGTCACTTCCTTGCCCTCTTTTCCTTTATAATCTGATTGAAAAGAGGGTTATTAGAAGTGACCATACATCATATAAACTTCTTGTAATAACTTTTTCGTCATGCTGAGCTAGTCGAAGCATGAGCGCTTACCCCGCGTTTATCGCGGGGTGTCGAAGCATGAGCACGGGCACTATCGTACTACCGCTGATTTGCAGCATATCGGGGTTAGCCAACACAGCAGTTGTACTGCGTACAGCTAATCCCGATATTAGAAATTTTCAAAGTATCTACAAATCGTCCGTGATGAGGGGTAGATCCAAAACAGACGTCACTCAGTGACCAGCGTAGCAGATCGACAGACTTACAATGACTAAAGAGCATGAGCACGGGCACTATCGTACTACCGCTGATTTGCAGCATATCGGGGTAAATCCCACGCAGTGGGTTGACTTTATTGCTATTTAACGCTAAAATTATGCGGGGAAATATTTTCGCGCGCGTTTCTCAAATGATTTTTTGAGTTGGCATCGCACGAAATAATACTCCGGTTATCGCCGATGTTTTACTTATGCAGGCTGATATATTGCCGAAAATAAGAATACGGGATATATTATACTATGGGCAAATCGGAAGTTACGCGGATTGTTATGATAAAGTGTTTACCGCGTAGTATAAGATGAGATGTCCATAAGGAGCGGAAAATGACCCGGATAGTAACGGCGTTATTCATCATGCTTCTGGGCTTGGCGATTGTTTACAGTGTGGAAGATAACCCCAATTATAAGGCCGGAATGGCGTTCTACAAGCAGAAGAAATTTCTGCAGTCGATCGGCTCGTTCAAGAAGGCGATACAGGAAGGGTACCATGACGCGAACGTCTATTTTTACCTCGGTAACGCGTACCTGTTCCTGAACAACAAGGAGTACGATACCGCCCTCGATAACTACCTGGTCGCCTACGAGTTTTCAGGCGCGGCGGATTTTCAGTCGACGGTACTGTACCAGATGGGATATACGTATTACCTGAAGAAGGAATACACGAATTCCATCACGTACTTTAACAAGTCCTACGCCATGAACCCCGGTCTGACACAGACGTATTGGGCGAAGGGGATGGCGTATTACCGTCTGCGTGATAAGGAATCGGTCATACGGGAGTGGGAAAGTTATATCGCGCTCGCGCCCCAGGGGCCGCAGATAACGAATATTATGAAAGCGATCGAGATACTGAAAGCCACCAATTTCCAGTTCCCGCCCGAAGGGGTGGATTTACTGGCGAGCGGGACGAACTCGCAGTCGACGAATAAGGGCGTTCAGGTGACGACCAAGCTCCCGGATATAGAAGGAGTTCTGGGCGATGTGAAGCCTGGCGATAAGGGGAAGGGAGAAGATTCCCAGATGGAAGATATTGAGATGTAAGGGGAGGGATTATGGCTGTTGATAAAAAAAAGACCCCCGCTTCAGCAGGAAAGAAACCCGCCGCCAAAAAAGCGGATACCGCGCCCGTGAAGAAAAAAGCTGCTCCGGCCGCTGTGAAACCCGCGGCTAAAACTGCTCCCAAAGCTAAACCGGCCGCCCCGAAGAAAGAATCCCCCAAATCGAGCGTGAAATCTCAAACGATAAAATCCGTACTCCCGAAGAAGGGGAAACCCGCGCCGTCTCCGAAGAAATCCGTTTCCAAGCCCGCGGAACCGTCCCCGAAGAAGCCTGAGCGCGCGAAACCCGACGCGAAGAAAGCCGATAACTCCCCGTCATGGATGACCGCATCGTCGGAGGATATCACCCAATATATGAACCCCGGCGCGCCGAAGAAGGACGAGGGCGACAAGAAAGACCGCAGGATGATTGTCATCTGGTACGCGGTTCTCCTTCTCGGACTCCTGCTCGGCACGGTTATGACTATTCTCAACGCCGGCAATCCCGCGAACCCGTGGGGGAACGGCGGGATGACGAATATCATTAATATTAACGATACCAGTCAGAACGCGGAGGTGCAGAAGCTGCTCGCGCGCGCCGAGGAATATCTCCGTTACGAGGAATTCGACAGGGCGCTGGATTTGGTGGATACCGCCGAGGATATCGAACCGAATAATCCGAAGATCGATGAACTCCGTAAGATGATTATAGAGAAAAAGAAGCTCAAGGACGCGCAGAAACAGAACCCGACGATAATAGTTCAAAATACGTCGCCCGTCGATACCGGTATCGACACCGGGAAGAAACCGGTCGATACAGTGAAGAAGCCCGAACCGGTGGTCACACTCCCGACCGACGGGTTATCCCCGCAGGAGAAGGCGAAGCAGTTGATCGTCAACGGTATCAAGTACCGCAAGGCGGGGTATTACGACAAGGCGGTCGATTCGTTCGAGGAAGCCAAGAAGCTCGACCCGAATAACGCGGACGCGTGGGCGGAGGAAGGGCTAGCCTATTACGATAAGGGCGACAAACAGAAGGCGATGGATCAGGCGCGTCAGGCGCTCGGCAAGGATCCCAACCATCCCACCGCGCATTACACGCTCGGTAAGATATTTTTCGATGAGAAACTTTACGACGACGCCCGCAGCGAACTGAGCAAGTCGGTGCAGAGCAACCCCAATAACGCGGACGCGCATTTCATGCTCGGGGTGATCGCCTATCTCAAGGCGGATTACCAGACCGCGCGGAAGGAATTCACGGCTACGATCAATATAGACCCGAGTTTCAAGAAGGTCTATTACAATCTCGGTCTGACCTATTCCAAGCTGAGCGATAACAATAACGCGCTCAAGTATTTCGAGCAGTCGATCCAGAAAGACCCGGAGAACTACAAGCCCCTTCTGAATGTCGGCTACCTCTACTATGATAATAAACAGTACCAGAAAGCGGTAAATTTCCTCGAGAAAAGTATCGCTGTCAACCCGACCGCGAAGGCTTACCAGAAGCTCGGGAACGCGTATGAGGAAATGAAGAACTATAATAAAGCGCTGAAAGCATACGAAAAATCCTACAGCATGGACAGCGGGGATTTCCTCACCGCGTACAATTACGCCCGCATGCTCGCGAATTTCGGGAATCATGCGAGTGCGGTCAAGATGTACCAGCAGTCGATATCGCTCAAGAACGATTATGCCTCATCCCACATTAATCTGGGCAATAGTTACCTCGCACTGAAAGAATATACCGAAGCGGAGGCTTCTTACAACAAAGGACTTCAATTTAACACTAAAGATTCCGATGCATATATAGGATTAGGCACTCTTTATCTGAAACGCGGCGATTATGACAAGGCGTTGAAGAATTTCAAGGAGGCGGTAGACCTGAACCCTTATTCCAGTACGGGATATAAGGGGATGGGCGACGCTTATGTAAAGAGCGGGATTTACGACGATGCGGTCGGCGCGTACAAGAGCGCGCTCGATAAAGACCCGACGGATATTGAGACGATGGTGGCGCTCGCGGATATCTTCTATAAGACGAAGAATTATCCCGACGCGATTAACTATTATGAGAAGTCGATCAAGTTATCCGGCGGTAAGAACGCGGACGCGTATTTCCGTCTCGGGGAATGCTATATTCTCCAGCAGAACAACGATCAGGCTAAAAAGGTATTTTCGGAACTGAAAACCAAGTTCCCGAAATATGAAAATATAGGAAAAGTGGATTCGTATCTATCGGGTCTGTGAGGCCCCGAATCTCATGAGTTAGGGAGTTAGGAATGGATATTATCATACTTGGCGGATTAATCTTAATAGCGGTCGGATTGGGATTATTTTATCTCATGCGCGCGCTGGTGAATCCGCATAAACTGGATAACATTAAAAAGCTCATGGAGGCGGGAAAGTATCAGGATGCCATCAACTCCCTGAATACGTTTCTGAAAAACGACGAGAGCAACCCGCTCGCGCACCTCTATCTCGCGGAAAGTTATTACTATAGCGGGAACCTTGAAATGGGGCTGGTCGAATATAAGCAGGTGCTGTCGTCCGGCAAGTTCAATAAAAGCGCGACCGAAAAGGTCATCCGCAAACGACTCGCGGATATCTATATGAAGTTCGGGCAGTTCGAAGAGGCGCAGAAGGAATATCTCCTGCTCATCAAGCTCGAGCCCCACAATTACGAATACCTTTACAGTATCGGGAAAATATTCTACGACCGCGGAATGCGCGAGCAGGCTCTCGCCTACCTCGAACGTGTCCAGAAAATCACCCATAATCACGCTCCCAGCTTCTTCCTCTTGGGAATGATCTATTACGATATGAACCATCCCACCGAGGCTCTCAACGCGTTTATGAACTGTCTCAAACTCGAGCCCAAGAATTCCGAGTCCCATTTCTATGTGGGGATGATTCTAAAGGCGATGGGGAATTTCGGGAAGGCTATCACCGAGTTCGACGAATCCGAGAAGGCGAAGGAAAGCCTCTTAAAGGTGAAGTCCATCTTCCAGAAGGGTTTATGCAAGCTCGAGATGGGCGATGTCGAGAACGCGATCGCGGACTTCGAACGCTCGCTGAAATATTCCACCGACGATACCAATGTGATGATATCGATCCGTTATACGCTGGGTCTTGCATACGAAAAACAGCGCCGCCTTCTCGAAGCGGTCGAGCAATGGGAAAAAGTTTCGCAGATGCGGCCTAATTTCAAGGATGTGCAGACGAAGCTCGGGCAGTACGAAGACCTCCGTATCGACGATAAACTGAAAGATTTGATGACCGCGACCCCTACGACCTACGAATATATCTGCCAGAAAGTGGTCGGCGGGCTGGGGTATGAAGTAATAGAAAGTTCGATGATGGGCGACGATACGGTG
>MIBD01000009.1:16678-27748 GCA_001829395.1 Spirochaetes bacterium GWF1_49_6
GGCGGAAGGGTGCTTGTGATGATTTCACGGAGTAATAACGACATAATGGAAGACGAGGTCGCCGCGCTGGTCGAGCGCACCAAGCTTCAGCACGGTATCCGTTCTATCTATATCACTACCGGGAAATTCGCCCCTATGGCTATGAGATACTCCGAGAACCGGCCGGTAGACCTGTTCGACAGGCAGAAGCTGTCCGGCATCATGAAGAATTTATAACGGGGTAGGTATGAAGCGTTCTGTAAGAGTGGTTTCCATCGCGTTCCTGATTATCATGCTGTGCTTCGGGCTGTACCAGACCCTGATAGGAAACCCGTTCTATGACGAGTTTCCGCCGCTCGCTGTAATGGCGATATTCTTCCTGATGGCGATTATTGCGGTGATCGCGGCGTACCGTGAGAAGAAGAAATCCAAGCCTAAAGAAAAGTAACGGGTCAATCGGAATCAACGTCGTCTATATCTCGAAATCCTTCTTAGAATAAGCCACAATCCTTCCCTTGCCGAGAAACTTAGCGTGATACAGCGCTTTACCGGCGCATTCCAGCAGAACCACTGGGTCGTCATGGTCGCTCGGATAGGTCGCGTAACCGATACTCACGCGGACATCGATCGTCCGGTCGCTGTACTCGACGCTTCCGTCCTCGATCAGCTCCTTGATTCTCTCGCAGAACGATAACGCCCCAACACCGGCGGTCTCCGGGAGGATCAATACGAATTCGTCCCCGCCGTAACGCGCGGCAATATCCTCGATACGCATATGATGCTCGATCACTTTCGACACATAATTCAGTATCTCGTTGCCCGCGAGGTAGCCGTATTGGGTATTGACTTCCTCGAAATTATCGATATCGAGGATGACGATCGAGAAGGATTTATGATAGCGAAGGGAACGCTTGGTTTCCTTCCAGAGAAACTCCCGCAGGAAGCGGTGATTATAGAGTCCTGTCAGGTCGTCGATCATAATATTATATTTCGCGCTCTCGTAGACATAGAACTCGACGATGGACGGCGCCTTGATAAGTGTGGTCTCGGTCAGGAAATAATCGAGGAGCGCGGTACGGAACGCCACCGAACGCTCCAGCCGGTTCTCCATATCGTCCTTATGACGCGATATGGCGTTCCAATGCCGGACGGCCTCTTGTTCCTCGAGGTCGAGATGGGCGAGAATCTGGAAAATACGTTTACAGATTTCGCCCTCGTTTTTATACTCATTGGATAGTTTGCGGATCATATCGACCAGATCGTCGCGGCGTTCCAGATCCGCATCCAATAGTTCTATGATCTTTCCGTTCAGGTTATCACCCGTCTGCATAACAGCTCCCAAAAATGTAAATTCGATAGACGGATTCTAAATAGTACCCTTTTCTAACTTAAAATTATCCCTTGACAGCTCCCAAAGTCGCGCCTTCCACCAACTCCTTTTTCATCGAGAGGAAGAGGATGACGACGGGGACGGACGCGACAACCGCGGCGGTCGCGAAACCGGCCATATTGTTGTTATCCAGCAGGGTGCGCAAGCCGACCGGCAATGTGTACTTATCCGCCAGAGTCAGGAACAGGTTTGCGATAGCATACTCGTTCCATGCCTGTACGAACGAGAACAGAAACGCCGTAAAAATAGCGGGGCGCGTCAGCGGGAACAGGATCAGGAACAATAGCTGGAACAAGCTCGCGCCGTCGATAGCGGCCGCTTCCTCGAGGTCTACCGGCACAGTGTCGAAATACCCCTTGAGCATCCATATCGCGAACGGCAGAGCGGTCGCCGAATAGATAATAATCAGGCCGAATATCGAGTTCGTCAGCTTCAATCCGGGGATGACATCCGGGAATACGCTGGTCGCCAGAATATAGAACGGTACGAGCATCATGGCGAGCGGGAAGAGCTGGGTCGTGAGCACCCAGATCAACCCCACTTTACGCCCGGGGAATCTCCATCGCGAGAAGGAATATCCCGCGAAGAAGCCCAGAAATACGCTGATCATCCCGGTCAATAGCGATATAATTACGCTATTCGCGAGCCAGTTACGGAACCCGCGGTCACGGAAAATATCCTTATAGTTGTCGAACGTTAAAATATTCATGAAGTTCAGGATAGACGCGTTATTGACCTTGATGCTCTCGCGGACGATATTCTTGTTCGCGTCGAGCTTAAAATACATCACCCACTGTTTCTTCTCGGTCTGTTCGAGCGCGGGGTCGGCGGGAGCCGCCTCGTACATCAACTCCTCCTGATAGGTCTGGGAATTCGGCTGGAGACGCACGATGATGAAATGATCCGCGAGCTCGGGCGCGTCGAACTTGAACGTGATATTCGAGCTCATTCCCTCAAGTTTATAGACGGTGTTCAGGGTGTTTCCCTCAACGTTATAATTAAAGCTCTCCGGCTTGAAGATACGTTCGAACATGAACGGTATCTGGGTGCTTTTTACCGCAGACGCCAGCACCATCCAGATGATAGGCATCAGGATGATGAGCGCGAGAATTACCAGAAATATATGGAAGTAGAATTTTTTCATATTTTCCTCTCCTTAGAAGGATTTTTCAGTAATCTTAGAAGCCTTGGCGAATATAAAGATATAGACCAAGAGGATGATGAATATGAGTGTCGAGTACGCCGAAGCAAACCCGTACGTCCACCCCTGCTGAGCCGCGACCTGCGGGTACAGGATGTAGTCGTAGATGCGGGTGACCAATATATCGTAACGGTTATCCCCTCGCGTTACCAGGTACACCAGGTTGAAGTTATTGAACGTCCAGATGGATGTGAGGAGCACCGAAGGCAGCACGGTGGAGCGAATCATCGGGATAGTGATATGAATCATCTGCTGGAACCATGACGCGCCGTCTATCATCGCCGCCTCGTAGATACCCGGGTCGATGGTCTGGAGCGTGCTGAGAGTGACCAGCATGATGAATGGGAAGGCATACCACGCGCTGATGAACGACACTATAAAGAAGCCCGTCAGCGGATCGTTGAACCAAATAGTTTCGACAGCCGTCCCGCTGATGACCGAAAGTACCTGATTGAGGATACCGTTCGACTGGAAGAAGTAGTTCCATAACAAGCCGCTGATATAGGTCGGGATGATCCACGGCAGGATAAATATGACCTGATAGGCGCTCTTTAACTTTAACCCCTTCTCGTTGAGCACGATAGCGATAACGACACCTAGTATGACCTCGATAACGACCGCCAGAAGGGTGTAGAATATCGTAAAGAACAGGGTGTAGTAGAAGTTCAGCGGGTCGCTAAGCTGGAATACCCCGAGGATTCTGCCGAAGTTCTCAAACCCAACTAAATACCGTGCGAGGTTCAAATCCTCCAGCAGGTTTGGCAGGGCGGTAAAGCCCAGTATGATGGTAAAGATAAGCGGGAAGAATACCAGTATAAACATGCTGAGGATACCCGGAAGTACGAAAATATACCCGGTTGTGTAGTTGTACCCCGTATTGAGGAACCGTTCCACACCGTTGTTTTTCGTGAATTTCAGGAGCGCCAGAGCGCCGAGAACAAGTCCGATAAACCAGCCCATAAATACGGTGATGGCGTTATTCTGTATTTTCTGATCGTGAGATTCTTTTGTTTCGAGGATTTTACCCTTCTGGAAAACATAACCCTCGGTCAGGTCGTTATAACGGTCATGGTTATATAAATCGACCATCGCGTTTATGTCGGCTTCGGTAAACTTATACTTGAAGTTATCCTCGAACGCCTTCTGGGCGATTCCCAGATTGTTGTTCGCATAGGTGGCGGTATCGCGGCTGGCGATTTCATAGTCGGCGGCGGTGAAGTTTACCGCTAGGAAGAGGGATACGACCGCGAAAACCCCGAAGCTGACAAAGAGCAGAACCCTTTGCAGAACGGGCTTTTCCACCTTTTTACCGATAAAGAATATTCCCACACAGAGCACGATTAAAAGCATCAGGAAGAATATCAGTTTAGCAAACAGCGAGAAGGAGTAGGTGAACTCTTTTTTGACCATCGCCATATCGTACTTCGCTTCTTTGGAGCGGTAACTGATGGCCTTAATCAGAGTTTTTATGGAAGATGTTTCACCCTTCTGGATCAGGACATTATCGTTCTCCAGTGAACGCTGCGCAAGCTGATGCGCGTTGGGCAGGGTGATATAAGTTTTAAGTTTCAGCCCTTTCTGAAGGTAGTAGTTTTGCAGATCGATACCGGTATAGAGAAGGACTTCCGATAACGAGCGGTCGGCTTTTCCTATCTCGATGATGATCTGATCCATCGTCAGGGTATACAGGAACATATTGGCGTTCTTATTAATGTAGTCAGAGAGGTCGGTCTTTAGCAGACTTAATGCCTGGTTCAAGTATTGAGAGAATATTTTCGGATCGGCTAAATTCGCGGATATGTCCGAGATTTTTACCTGTGCCGAAAATGCCGTCGTATTCATGTTAATATGTTTTTCAATCGCGCCCGCGATCTTCGCTAAGGAATCCTGTATTTCAGGTTTCTCTTTTGAAAGGTTGACCGCTATATATTGATTGATCTTGGTGGCGAGGAACGTGAGGGTCTGCTCGATCTCGGCACGCAGGGATATCTGCGAGGCGTTATCCTTTAAGAACGAGGTGATCTTTTGCTTTAACTGGGCGAAAAGTTCTTTGGACTGTTCGACCGACAACGCTTCATCGGAGTTGAGCGGGGGCAGTTGCGAAATAAAGTCGTTCTGCATTTCTTTGGAGACCATTGCGCCGATGTTATCGAAAACTTTCCCGATGGCTTCATCTTTCGTGATTTTATAGATCATTTTCGAAATAGCGAATTCCATTTCGTTGGCGATCATACTGAAGCTGTTTTTAAGCGCTCCGAGGTACATGGTTTCGTCCGACGGGTCGAGAACCTGCGCGGCATTCGCGAGCTCTTCGATAAACCTCGGCGCATTCTTATCGATATATTCGCCGGTCTGATCGGCGATTTTTTCGATATACCCTTTCAGTACGATATAATTAGAGGCGAGCGCCTGAAGGTTCGATGCGGAGATCGTACCCGTCAAACCCTTATCGATATAAGAGTTAAGAGGCGCGATCATCCTGACGATTTCAGAGGCCACTTTTTTATTGTACTCCGACGCCTGAATTGTTTCAGGGTTGGGATTCGCAAAATTAGTGGCGATCAGTTCGTCCTTGATTTTCAGGACGGAAAAACCGATCGTATCGCACACGGATTTACCCTGTTTCAGGTTCACATCGTAATAAACATTCGATGAACGATAGTTATAGAACCCGATCAGGAAGATCAGGAATATAACCGTCGAAAACAGGATAGCCAAAAACGGATTCTTCCACGCACTCCCCTTTTCAAAACGGAATTTCCGAAGAAAGAAACGCTGCATACCGCCTCCTTGTCCTCTTTTCCCTTTGTGTAATCATTGGAAGAAAAGAGAACTTGCAAGAAAATATTATTTTCCACAATTGAATCATATTGTATATTGAAATCAAAAAAAATTGAACTTTTTTTTTGAATTAATTTAAATATATAAGGTATTATAGGAAAAAGACTGCTTGCAGCCTCTTCAGGAATGCGTAATAAAAAAAAGAGGCTGTAATGGGGCGTGTTGACGAACACGGAAATTCAACTATTTTCCGTCACTGCGAACCCCGCGCTGCAATATATTTTCGATGCGCGGGGTGAAGCAGTCTATATATAATTATACGCATTAATAGAATAGATTGCTTCGCAAATCCTGACGGATTAGCTCGCAATGACATTATGAGTTCGTCATCACACCCAATGGCGGGAGTGTCAAAAGAAAGAGGCCGCCCTCAGGGCGGCCTCTTATATAGAAAATAGTATCTTACTTGATTGTGAGCGGTACGGTAAATTTGGTATAATCGAAACCGAGTTTCGCATAGTTGATCTTGCGCTCTTTTTCGATCAGTTTCATCAGGCGGATCTGCTGATCCTTCCAAGTCTGCGCGGAATTCGCGCCGTTAAGGACACTCGACAGACCGCTGGAAGCGGGATCCCATGTCAGCGCCATTTCCGGATTATTAGGCATGGATATCGCATTACCGGCAGCGGCCATGAATACCTTGGAAATAGGATCGTTTTTAACTTCGGGATACTGGTATGCTCCCTTGTTCGCGGGGGTCTGTTTTCCGATTTTACCGAAGTAACGGCCCATCGCGGCGCTGGTGAAGTACTTGATTACTTCCGCCGACGCAGCCTGGTCTTTCGTACATGACGCCATAAAGTAACCTTCGACAGTCAGGAAGGGAACCGCCTGTACGCCGATTTCATCGACTATAGGAAGCTCGGCCACACCGTAATCGATATTGGCGGCGATTTCACCGCGGAACCATTGCCCGGAGATGGCGAACAGGGTCTTGTTGTTATTGAACGAATAGGTGATTTCCGCTTCAGCCGCGCCGTGGAAATTACCGTTCTTCAGGTTCTTGTAAACGAAATCCCCGGCGGAGATCATGGGTTGGGAATAGAGAAGGGGTAAAAAGATAGGGACACCCTTTTTCGTGGTGCCGATCTTTTTAAAGATGGCTCCGCCCCATGCCTGAACCCACATGGTATGATAATAAAAGTTTCCGCAATCATAAGAGAAGCCCCATTTTTTATCGCCGGGATTGGTAAACTTCCCGGAGATAGCCATTAATTCGCTGAGTTTCTTCGGGGGGTTGGCGATAAAACGCTTATTATAGAACAGGGAGATATTCTTGAACGAACCCGGCAATGCCCATAACGCGCCGTCGTACATATAATCGGCAAATGCGTTTATCGTGTTCTTAAAATATTGCTTGGTAACATCGGCAGAAATAAAGTTTTCAAGAGGCAGAATAAGCTGCCGTTCCGCCCAGTCTCCTGTAAAATCCTGTCCGAATACGAACACATCCGGTCCCTCTTCCTGGCTCTGTCCCTTATTGACCGCGGGAATAACCGTCTGGAGCTTGTTATTGATCGCGTCGAACGGTACGGGAAGCAGTTTTACCTCGATATCGCTATGCGAAAGGTTGAACATTTCGGTAACTTTGTTAATAGCATCCGCTTCCGCTCCGCGATAAGCGTGCCATAAATTGATTACCACCTTGGAAAAGCCAAGGTTTACACCCATCATTAATACAGAGATGACCAATAAAAACTTTTTCATTGAATCCTCCTAACTTTTAGCACTCCTATATATTTTAATACAAAAACAAAATATTTCAACTGTTAAGGGACTTTTTTATATTTTTTATGGGGAATTGAATGTAAAACATATATTTACAGGGAGTCTTTTTTTTATTTATTTATCAATAGCAAAATCCGAAAATATTTATCTGATTTAGTTGAAATTTTATACTTCTATGTTAATATGTAATGTGGGGTTGTTCTGTACAGTTTACAATTCAGATAGTTTTGCTACTAAAAGGAGGTTTTTGAATGAAAATGAAATCTTTTGGGATTGTCGCGTTCATTGTACTGGCGTTAACATATTCATTAAACGCGCAGACGACTAACGCCACCGCGCCCGCGTCTACTGATGGCGCAGCCGCTTTCGGGGCGGGTCTGCAATTCGGGAGTATGATGATTAACGGGACAAACTACAACTCTATCCGTCTCCAGCCCGATTTTTCTATAGGTAAGTTCGGCGTCGGATTGGATTTAAACTTTGAGTTTGACGCGAACGGGAATTTCCGTACGCAGGAATGGAGCACATGGCAGTCCATTCTTTCAAAGATATTATTTCTCCGGTGGAGTAAGAAAGAAGCGTTGAGTCCCGCTGACCCCGTTTATGTTAAAATCGGCAGTATTAACGATTTTACCCTCGGGCATGGATTGGCGGTATACCGTTATTCGAATATGCTGAACTACCCGGATATCAAGAAGATGGGTCTTGCGTTCGACATGGATTTCGGATACGTGGGCTTCGAGAGTTTTGTCGGTAACATATTCGACTGGGATTTGATGGGTATGCGTATATTCGGCAGACCGCTTTATAATTCCGGCATACCGATGTTCGATACTCTCCAGATAGGCGCGACATGGTCCGTCGACCTCGATCCCCTCGATCCTGTACCCCCAGCGAGCACGCCCTACGACTTTACCGACTCACCCCTGAGTTCGCCGATGTCGGTATACGGGTTTGACGCCAGCCTCGTGGTGTTTGCCAACCCTATTATCGATATGCTGACCTACGTGGACTTTGTCGGCATCTCCGGTAAGGGTTCGGGCGAGTTTCTGGGTGTTATCGGTAAGGTTATTTCGATAATCCCTTACCGCTTCGAATTACGCGTCCTGCAGCCAAAGTTCCTGCCGAATTTCTTCGACACGTTCTATGACGGCGAGCGCGCTACCAAATACGCTTTGCTCGATAGTATCACCAACGGGTACGGCGGATGGCTGTTCAGCTCGGGTATTTCCCTCTTCGAGGATAAGCTCATCTGGACGTTACAGATAGAAGATTCGTTCGACGATACCACCAAGCCTATATTGACCATGCAATTGCTGGTAAAGAAGGAATTGCTCCAAAAATTCGCGTTCAAATTCGCATGGATACGCCAGAATATCGCGAAATTCGAGGATATTTTCTCCTACGTCAGCACGGATTCGATCCTGATGACCGATATAGAGTATTATGTGACAGATACTCTCGCGATCGTACTGAGCTACAAACGCACCTTCAAGCTCGATGCGGCGGGTGTACCACAGGAATTTGTGTCGACAGCCATATCTACCAAGATGGCGTTTTAATCCAGCGCAGGAGGTAAAAAATGAAATCGAAAAGTAAATTATTCGCGATAACACTATTCCTGATTACCGCGTTATTCGCGGGCATGTACGCGGCGGGTTCGCTGACCGTACAGGCATGGGCGGGAAATATCGAAATGCGGGTTACTCCGCAGAGCGAATGGGTAAGGGTTGTCTCCGATATGGAGATTCCCGAAAAAGCGCAAATTCGTCTGAACGGTAAGAACGATTATCTCGTTCTGCAGTTCCCTGACGGCAGCGAGATCAAGCTCGCCGGTACGACGATGATCGAAGTGAAGGATATCATCGATCAGAAGGGCGGCAAGCTGAAATCCGGCGTCAAGCTGATTATGGGAAGCGTGGTCGCCAACGTGAAAATTGGGCAGTCTCAGGACTTCAAGGTCGAGACCGAATCGGCAGTCGCGGCGGTACGCGGTACCTCGTTCGGCGTGAATTACTCCGCCGGCGATAGTTCCGGTAATGTCGTCGTATTCAAGGGGAAAGTAGCGGTATCCGACCCTAAGGGAGGCTTTTCTCCCGTACTGATTACCCCCGGTAATTATTCCGCGTTCACTCCCGGAAAGATCACTCCGCCTACCGGCGCGCCTCAGGAACTCTTCGATTCGTTCGACGAGCCATTGGTAGCGGCCGCGCCTCTCGAAGAATACACCGAACCCGGGACGGAACCTGTCAAGGATGGCGGTGAGCCGGATAAAACAATCGTGACGCCGGTAGAAATTCCTACTATGCCGACCGATACCCAGAATACGCAGGGTCAGACTGTACCCCAGCCCGCGCTCGGGCCGTCTAAGTCGGACGAGTGCAGTAGCGAGGGTTTGAGCTGGTCCGTCAGCTCCGAGTCTATCGACGGGACTGTCTGGAATAAAGTACTACTCAGCCCGACATTTAAGCTGGCTGACGGGAAATTCGTCCTGTCTCTCTATCTCCCCGTGTATTTCCAGAATTTAGACGACCTCATGGATAACCGTAAATGGTACAACTATACCGATTGGGATTTCAGCACCTCGATGCATAATCCCGATGCGGGTATGGTTGTGATGGATATATTGCACGATTTACTGATGAAGATTCGTTATATGGGCATCAGAACCGATAACTTCCTGTTCAAGCTCGGGAGCATCCCCGACTTTAAAATCGGGCACGGGATACTGGTTGACGGTTACGCCAACGATTTACAGTTCCCCTCGTTGAGAAAGGTCGGATTCCAGATGAACATCGATTTCGGGGCGATCGGGCTTGAGACGATGATGGCCGACGCGTTCGAGACCAAACTGATGGCGGGACGTTTCTTCGTCCGTCCGTTCAGCGGAACCAAGCTTGCCTTCGGTCTTTCGTCGTTCCTCGACGCAGGCGCATATTCGCAGTCCGAGGCAATGGTATACGGCTACAGCTTCGACGTGGATTTTCCGCTGCTGGACATCGGTATTTTCAGTATGACGTTATTCGCCGATGTGGCGAGTCTCGGGTACTGGGATACGGTTAACGATCCGAAACATTTCATCGGATGGGGTCTCTCGACCGGTTTGACGGGTATGCTTCTCATATTCGATTACCGTTTCGAATTCCGCTCCTATAACAACGGGTTTATCGGGCATTATGTAGACCGTCTGTACGATGGAGGTAGCCGCGATATTAACTATCTGACCCTGACTTCCGGTACAGCCGCCACCTATAACGGTTTCCTTGTGTATATCGGGAAATCGTGGGAAAAGATCGGCGGAGCTTACCTGAGCTTCGAGCAGATGTATCCTTCCCTGAACGCGGTCATCAGCAATCTGCCCCCGAATAACTTCCTCCACTTGGAAGTATATGTAGACAAATGTCTGGTCAAGAAGGCGTACGGTAAGATCATGTACGACCGGAAAAACTTCGCCGCCGAGAAATTCTTTACGGATTTCCTGGGTGACGGGACTGTGCTGACAGCGCAGGTTTTCTATGAGATCGCCGATGCCACTTATGTAGGATTGACTTATAAGAGATTCTACGAAACTGTTAACGGCGCGGTGGTTGCCAAGGATACTTACGGACTTGAGACACAATTAGGTCTATAGTACATAGTACAAATAGTAGCCGCCCCGTATAAACGGGGCGGTTTTTTTAGGCCTGATGAGAGGCCTTTGCTCTCTGGGGAGAGTATCCGGGATTTCTGTTTCCGGGAAGGAATTTTATATCCTGCGCGATAATGGATACGCGTGTTCTCGTCTGCCCCTCGTCGTTCTTCCAACGGGACTGGCGGAGCTTACCGGAGATAATCACGCGCGTGCCCTTCTTCAGGTATGTCCCGCATATTTCGGCGAGTTTACCCCACGCGACCACGTCGAAATAATTCACCTCCTGCTCCTTCGTACCGC
>MIBD01000009.1:27758-29309 GCA_001829395.1 Spirochaetes bacterium GWF1_49_6
AACGCAATTATTCGCGATCGGGAAAGTGCTTTTAGCAAGTCCGCTCGCGGTATAGACCAGTTCCGGTTCGCGTACCACTCCGCCCTGGAGTACCAGGATATTGACGTTGTTTTCCATAGGTTCCTCCTTGAAATTACTCACCTTAATCGCGCGGAGATGTCAATAGTTGTTATGTGCGTGTTAAATATTGCGGGTACGATGTTGAAAAAATCTTTGCTCGTTCACGATGGTTTGGAGTCGGTATCCCTCGACACCCCGCGATGAACGCGGGGCGAGCGCTCATGCTTCGACAGGCTCAGCATGACATAACCGTCATCCCGAGCTTGCCGAGGGATATTGAGGCACGACATCGGAGTTCACACTCATGCAATGAGTACTTGATATTCTTACCGTTTCAGGTTAAACTTATATACAATAAAACAGTGTGAAGCTATGAAAAGAAATATTTTACTTATCATCTTACTTGCTGCCGCTCTCAACATTGGATACTCCTTCGGTAAAAATAAAATCAATTACTACGATTCCGACTGGAAGGTAATCGATACCCCGCATTTCACGATATATATGACCGCCGAACTTTCCGCACTCTCCAATAAAATCGTCTCCACAGCGGAGGAGATATTCTCGAACTACACCATCCTGCTCCAGTATACTCCGGTCAATAAAATAAAAGTCGTCATCTACGATAACCAGATCGATTTCCAGCAGAACAATATCTCAGAATCATGGATAGGCGAGAGCACGGGCGGATTCACCGAGTTCATCAAGGGTCGGGTGGTTATCCCGTACTCCGGCAACTACTCCCTCTTCCATCATATCTTCGCGCACGAACTATGTCACGCGTTCCAGGCGATGATATGGGGCGAGGGTGTGATCTCGATGTACCTCATCAAGGATATCCAAGTGCCGTTGTGGATGATCGAGGGTGCGGCGGAATACGCGTCGATAGGGGTCGACCCCGAGTGCGAGATGATGGTATCCGACGGTATTCTCAACGGGACTCTCCCGTCGCTGAAGGACCTTTCCGAGGAATGGAATCTCCAGCCGACCCAGTACTATTTTATCTATAAAGAAGGCCAGATATTCTACCGTTTCGCGGAGGAGAAGTACGGCAAGGAAATATTCCCGCTCGTGATGCACTCCATCGGGGTGTACAAGGATTTGCAGGGAATTATGACCAACGTCTTCAAGACCGATATGGATAAGCTGAACGCCGAGTTCATGGATTACCTGCGGAAGAAATACTACCCCGCGGTAACCAACCTGACCCCCGCGCAGATCGCGGGGAATAAGCTGATGCCGTTCGACAGTTACTTCAATATGAATCCCGTCTATATCGATTCCAACCGGATCGCGTTTATCAGCGACCGTATGATATACCCGTCGATAGTCATCTTCAATAAGGCGACGGGGAGTATGGAGCGTATAGTCAAGGGGGGGTTCGATGAGGATTATCTCGAGTTCCATTACGGAGCGCGGAATAACCTCTCGGTCAGCGCCGACGGAAAGCTCTGTTTCATCTCGCGGAGCGGCGGGAAGGATGTGATCCAT
>MIBD01000010.1:0-1907 GCA_001829395.1 Spirochaetes bacterium GWF1_49_6
CGGACAGAACCGCCCATTCACATTCCCGATACCTACCTACAATATCACGAAAAACTTCGACTGGAACAATAAGGAATTCCGCGCGATATGGGAGATGACCGCGAAGTACGGTACGCCCTATTTCAGCAACTTCATCAACTCCGAGATGAGCGAGGAGGACGCGCGGAGCATGTGCTGCCGCCTGCGCCTCGATAACCGTGAAGTACGCAGCCAGCTCAATAAAAAGTCGGTAATCGACCTCGGGCATCAGGAGAGCGGGGTACGGCGCGGGGGAATATTCGCGGCGAATCCTATGACCGGGTCAATCGGAGTAGTGACTATCAACCTCCCGCGTATCGCCTATCTCGCGGAGAGTGAGGAACATTTCTACGAACTCCTGCGGAAGCAGATGCAGATCGCGAAGAGTTCCCTCGAGATCAAGCGGAAGGTGGTCGAAGACCTTTCCGACCGCGGGCTTTATCCTTACAGCGCGATCTATTTACAGGATATAAAAAAGAAAAGCGGAAGCTACTGGACGAACCATTTTTCGACCATCGGCCTGATCGGGATGAACGAGGCGGTGATGAACCTGAAGCATGTCCCGTACCGTCAGAAGGCCGGCCGCGAGTTCGGAGAACGGGTGCTTGATTTTATGATAAAGGTTCTCGAGGAATTCAAGCTGGAGACCGGGAATCTGTATAATCTCGAGGCATCTCCCGCGGAGGGCGCGAGCTACCGTGTGGCGAAGGCAGACCGCAAGCGTTTCCCGGAAATCCTCACGTCCGGTACCGACGAGGTGCCGTATTACACCAATTCCGTTCATCTTCCCGTAAATGATACCGATGATATATTTGAACTGCTCGACCACCAGGACGGGATGCAGTCCAAATTCACCGGGGGTACGGTGATACACGTGTTCCTCGGCGAGAAGGTCGAGGATCCGTCGATGGTGGCGAATATCGTGAAGACGATCGCGAGCAACTACAAGCTCCCGTACTTCTCGATCACCCCGACATTCTCGGTATGCCCGGTGCACGGATATATCGCGGGCGAGCATTGGACATGCCCGCATCCGCACACGGAAGAGGAACTGAGAAAGTACGGTAAATATATTGACGCATTATAGGATTGGGAATATAATTAGGGCGGTTCCCCCCTTGCGGGGACTGGCGCAAAAACTATTAACATTTTCAACATTAATAATGATATTTCTTTAAAATACGCCCAATGGTCACTTTTTTATCTTCGCGCGAAGTGCGGAGGCTAAAACTGAGTATTTAAAAGTGACCATTAGGTAGAATTGGGATTTTGATCTTCTAGGAGGGGATTTATGGATTCAGCAAAGGGGCATCTTGTGATGCCTACTGAGGTCTATTCGCGTATTGTCGGGTATTATCGTCCGGTGCAGAACTGGAACGAGGGCAAGAAGCAGGAGTACTGCGAAAGAAACAGCTACGATACGAAGCTTTCTCCCGCGGAGATGGCGAAGGTATCATAGCCGCCCGGAACCGCGCGAAGCCTCGTAACCGCGAAGTCCTTTGCGTAGATTAGTCAGGATTGCCCGCATGGAGACCCCTCCGTAACAGCGATCCTTTTCCCGTCACAAAACAATCAACTATTCATCGGGACATAAGTATGTTTAAGGGAATCCAGAAAGTCACACTGATCGACTTTCCGGGGGTAATAGCCGCCACCTTATTTACGGGCGGCTGTAATTTTCGCTGCCCATGGTGCCACAACTGGGGGCTGGTCGATCCGGCCGTTGTCGAGAAGTCGCCCGAAATCTCCGAGGAGGAGATCGAGGCCTACCTGCGTTCCCGCGCCGGTAAAATCGGCGGGGTATGTATTACCGGCGGCGAGCCTACTCTCCACGGGAAATACCTCACCCCGTTCCTATTCCGCTGTAAGGATTTCGGCCTCAAGGTCAA
>MIBD01000010.1:2003-2888 GCA_001829395.1 Spirochaetes bacterium GWF1_49_6
AAAATACCCTACCACAGTCGGCCTTCCCTATGTCGATATCGACCGTATCGAGCGCTCGATCCGTATCATTAAAAGCTCCCGCATTCCGCACCATTTCCGTACGACAGTCATACCGGCTCTGGTCGATCCAGCCGAGATGCGCGCGATGGCGGAGGTGATCGGCGAACCTATCGTCTTACAGGAATTCCGCGACCCCGAGCGGGAGATGGTGGAAGAAGCGGAGCGCCGCGGATGATGAAGTAGAAAGTGACAAGGTAAAAGAAGAAAAGGAAACCAATGAGATTTTAGAGGAAACATTGAAAATACTTGATAATTGGAAGTGACCATTGGGCGTGATATAAAGAGTTATAAATACTATTGTTATAAGTGTTAATAGTTTTTAGAACCGCCCTTATGTTATTCTTGTTATCAACCTATGATTACATTGTCGATGAGTCTTGTGGTACCGATATGCACCGCGAGTGCTTGTGCTCGCGAACCGGTAACTAAGTTATAATAAATTACCCCAATATCGAATTGTCGATGAGTCTTGTGGTACCGATATGTACCGCGAGTGCGATCAGGACTTTCCCTTCGATCACCTTCAATTCGGCTAGTGTTTCGGGATGCGCGATAGAGATATACTCGATCTTCGCGTCCGGCGCGCCCCCGAGAATCGACCGCCGCATCAAATCGATCACCGCATCGGGTTTCCGTTCGCCCTTACGGATGAGTTGTTCCGCGAGACGCAGGGAGTCCACGAGCGCCAGCGCCTTCCGCCGTTCGTCCGCGCTTAGGTAACGGTTCCTTGAACTCAGCGCGAGACCGTCGGGTTCCCGCACGATCGGCATCACCCGTATCTCGACAGGAAAGTTCAGGTCGGCGGTCATCCGGCGGATAATCAGC
>MIBD01000010.1:2918-3168 GCA_001829395.1 Spirochaetes bacterium GWF1_49_6
GCGCGATGAGGATATATAATATGGAAGAACTTCGCGACTACGGTGGTCACTCCCTGGAAGTGCCCGGCGCGATGGAGACCGCAGAGGTGTTCGGGGAGTTGGTCGACGATTACCCATGTCAGCGAACCGGTCTGGCCGTACATCTCCTCGGGCGACGGATAGAACAGAAAATCGCACTTCTCGCGTTCGAGAAGTAAACAGTCCGCGTCGAATGCGCGGGGGTAACGCGTATAGTCCTCGCCGGGGCCGA
>MIBD01000010.1:3184-4315 GCA_001829395.1 Spirochaetes bacterium GWF1_49_6
TTCTCCGCGCGCGAGGTACGCACCAGACTGATATGCCCCTCATGGAGCGCGCCCATTGTCGGCGTGAATCCGATTGTCTTTCCTTCCGCGCGGAGCTTTTCCGTGATAGCGCGCATTTCTTTTATCGTTTCGATTACCTTCATAACATCCTCTATCTATATAATTTTTTCATCGTTCCAAACCGTACAGCGGATACCTTCCGGTGTGGTTTCCGCGATCACCAGCGATGCGTTATGAATAGGGTGGTTGAACGAAAACTCGCCGGTGATATTATCGAGCGCGAACGGCAGCGCGGCGTTCAGCACACCGCCGTGACTGACCGCGAGGATATTCACATCGCTTCCGTTATACCGCGCGGTAACAGATTCCAGCCATTCGCGAAAACGTCCGACTATATCGGTCAGGCTCTCGCCGCCGGGATGACTGCGGCCGTGCATACCGCGGAAAAACCAGTCCCGCCAGAGTACGTCGTTACTGTCCCAGCTAGCCTGATCCGATTTCCCCTCAAACTCGCCCACATCGTACTCCGTCAGCCGCTCGTCGACCGTATACTCAGGCAGTCCGGCGAGCGTTTTCAGTATATCCGCAGTCTGTAACGCGCGCGGAACGGGGCTGGAATGGAACTCGGTAAACCGGACGCCGCGTATTTTTTCCGCCGCGCTCTCCGCCTGACGCCGCCCGTTTTCGGTCAGCCCGTAGGGGGAATCGCTATAATTCGAGAATACCATGAGCGTGTTTGCCTCACTCTCGCCGTGCCGGATAAAATAGAGCTTCAATAGGGTCTCCTGTTACGGTAATTGCGTGACCTTCAGGTTCATCGGGACAAACGGGCAGGCCGTATTCGTAAACGTATTCGTGGTCGATATAATGATTACAAACGAATCACCCTGAATAATAGTGGGTATCGGCGCACTTTTCAGCATTTCGGATATATTCTCAAATACGGCCGTATCCTGTATCATCACATTCGCGGGCTTGACGTTGGAAAGCTGTATGGTGGTATCGTTGGAAATATTGCCCTCGGAATTGAGCTTGAGCGCCCATCCGTCGGACTTCCCCGCGCCGAAGGAATCGGTATAACCCGCGAACGCGAACCCGCCGTCCGACGCGGCGCAGACGCTGGTAATCGAG
>MIBD01000010.1:4454-5094 GCA_001829395.1 Spirochaetes bacterium GWF1_49_6
CGATACATACCCCGACATCGTTCATTTTTCCGCCGAACGTCTCCTCCCAGACCAGTTCGCCCCGTTTATCTATCTTGAATACCAGTATATCGCTGCGACCCGTCCCGAACGACCATGTGTACCCCGCGATAATGAAACCGTCGTCCTTAGTCGGGATAATGGCGTTCGCGTTCTCGGAAATCTTGCCTGAGTAGAATTTCTCCCATCGCAGAGAGCCGTCCTGATTGACCTTGATGATCCATATCCCGGTGCCGAACGAGCGGGCGTTCCCGGCGATAATGATACTCCCGTCACGCGCGGCCGCCGCTCCGCCGACAGTGTCGCCCTGCCGTCCGCCGAAGTTTTTCTGCCAGTTCGTTATGCCGTTCTTATCGAGGCGAATCAGCCAGTAATCCTGCAGACCCGCCCCGAACGATTCGGATGTCGCGCTGACGATGAAACCGCCGTCGGACAACGGGATAACCTTATCCAGCGTATCGCTCAGCTGCCCTTTATAGATATTCTGCCACACGGGATTGGAGTTGGTATCGAAGCGGATGAGCCAGATATTATGGAAACCGAAGCCGTAGGATGTGGTGTCGCCGCCGAGGATGAAGCCGCCGTCCTTGAGCGGGGTAATCGACACCCCCTTCTCGAACGC
>MIBD01000010.1:5122-5281 GCA_001829395.1 Spirochaetes bacterium GWF1_49_6
AGCTGGGAGATGGCGAAGAACTTATCGTCCTCTTTCCCGCCCGCGACATACGACCATTCGTATCTCGGGACGATTTTTTCCTCAATGCAGGAAATAAGCGGCAGTGCGAATAGTACCAGTAATAGAGACATTTTTCTCATGACGATATTCCCCCTGAAC
>MIBD01000011.1:0-476 GCA_001829395.1 Spirochaetes bacterium GWF1_49_6
GACCGCTACGCTAAATCCGAAATAATCGTCCGCCGCGCCGTCGTGCGTAACAAATTTATTCGTCTCCCAGGCCGACCCGTTCCACTTGAAACGATAGACCGAACCGGAATTGGAGCCCATGTCGTCATCGTTGAAAGCGCCCGCTACAACCGTATTCCCGTTCGACGAGACCGCTACGCTATATCCGAAATAATCGCCCCCCGTGCCGTCATGCGTAACGAATTTATTCGTCTCCCACGCCGAGCCGTTCCACTTGAAACGATAGACCGACCCGGAACTGGAGCCTTTTTCGTCATCCCAAACAGCGCCCACGACAATCGTATTCCCGTCCGGCGAGACCGCTACGCTCTGACCGAAATTATCGCTATACGCGCCGTCATGCGCTACGAATTTATTCGTCTCCCACGCCGAGCCGTTCCACTTGAAACGATAGACCGACCCGGATTCGGCGGCAATGCCGTCACCAACAAATGCTC
>MIBD01000011.1:510-793 GCA_001829395.1 Spirochaetes bacterium GWF1_49_6
CCATGGCGTCATTCTCAGGAGCGCCCGCGAGAATCGTATTTCCATCGGACGAAACCGCGACGCTCTGACCGAACCGATCACCCGCCGCGCCGTCGTATGCCACCAATTTATTGTTATTGGTGGAACCGGTAACTGGCGGCGTACCCGTATCTGTGGGCGCGCATGATATCAGCGCGAGACACGCCGATAGAACCATGAAAAACATTAACAAGCTTTTACCGAGTTTCATATCGCAGCCTCCTTTCTAAACATAGAATATATTATTACTGAAATATTAAAAAGG
>MIBD01000011.1:870-2182 GCA_001829395.1 Spirochaetes bacterium GWF1_49_6
CCGGAAACTTGACTACTCCCGTCCGCCTATTAAAATAATGACTGCTAAAAACTTGAGGTGAATATGAAAATTCGTGATATCCTGCGCGCCGGAAAAGGGGTGGCGTTCGAGTTCTTCCCGCCGAAGAGCGAGGCGACCGAGGCTAGCCTTTTCGAACATTTGAAACTTCTGGAAGAGATCGATCCGGCATACGTGTCGGTGACCTACGGGGCGGGCGGGTCGTCACGGGAGAATACGAGACGGATCGTCCGGCGGATCGCGGAGGAGGAGAAGCTCACCGTGATGGCGCACCTTACCTGCGTGGGGCATACCCGCGCGGAAATATCCGGGATAGTCGCCGATTACGCCGAATGCGGTATCGAGAATATTATGGCGCTGCGGGGGGATACTCCGAAGGGTACCGATATCGACCCGTCGAAAGGCGAGCTGCCCCATGCGTCCGACCTCATCCGGCTGATACGCGCGGAACACGGGGACAAGTTCTCCATCGGCGGCGCGGTATTCCCTGAGAAGCATCTGGAGTCCCCCGATTTGGAGCACGATATCCGCGCTCTCGAGGAAAAAGTAGACGCCGGGATCGAATTCGCGGTATCGCAGATGTTTTTTGTAAATAAGTACTTTTATACTCTTTTGGAACGCGCTGAAAAAGCCGGGATAAAAATTCCCATCGTCCCGGGGATTATGCCGTTTACGAGCTATACCCAGATTGGGAAAATCGCGGAACTTTCCGGCGCGGAGATACCGAAGGACTTGGTGGAGAAGCTGACGGCGGCGGAGAGCGACGAAGAAATATATAAAATCGGGGTGGATTTTTCCATCCGGCAGTGCATGGACCTGATCGATCACGGCTTCGAGTTCCTGCACTTTTTCACATTGAATAAATCCAACGCGACACTGGACATATATAAAGCCATCCGTTCACGTTTGGAATAAGGGGAGAGTGGTGTTAATAAAAGGCGGATTTGTATTCGATTACCGTAACCATCTGAACGGGCAGGTGTTGGATATCCGTGTCGAGGACGGCAGGATTGCCGATATGCGCCGCCAGATCAAGCCTTCCGATAACGAGAAGGTGATCGACGCGGAGGGGCTGTATGTCATTCCCGGGGTAGTCGATATGCACTGCCATCTCCGTGAGCCCGGCGGCGAGCACAAGGAGACGGTGAAGAGCGGCACGGCGGCGGCGGCGAAGGGCGGGATTACCACCATACTCGCGATGCCGAATACCACCCCCGCGCTCGATAACCCCCATGTCCTCTACCGCCTCCAATCGATTATTAAGAAGGACGCTAAGATAGAAGTGAAAGCGGCG
>MIBD01000011.1:2308-5164 GCA_001829395.1 Spirochaetes bacterium GWF1_49_6
GGGCCAGCCCGCGGAATCGGAGAGTCTCGATATCCTGAAATTCGGCACGATTGCCGGGATGATCGGGGCGCGCGCGCATTTCACGCATATCTCCACCCGGAAATCGGTCGAGGCTATCCGTATGCTGAAACGGCTCTACCCGGGATTTATCACTGCCGATACGACCCCGCATCACCTCCGCCTCTCGGAGGACGACAATCTTCTGCTCGACCCGAACCTGAAGATGCACCCGCCGCTCCGTCCTGAGGACGACCGTATCGCAGTCGAACGCGGCGTCATATTCGGCACAATCGACGCTATCGCATCGGATCACGCCCCGCACTCGGTGGAGGAGAAGGAGCTAGGGTTTATGAAAGCCCCGTTCGGGGTCATCGGCTTCGAGACCATGCTCCCGATTGTATTCACCCATCTGGTCAAACAGCACCGCACGTCGATGCTCGATATGGTCAAACTCCTTTGCGCGAACCCGGCGAAAATACTCCGTCTCGAAGAAGGCGGGGCTATTCAGGAAGGCCGCCGCGCGGATATCACGATATTCGACCCGGATAAGCGTTGGACTGTCAAGCAGTCCGAGTTTGTATCGATGTCGAAAAATAGCGCGTTTATCGATAAAGAAGTATGGGGATGGGTACGGGTTACGGTTTCCAAGGGGGAAATCGTATATGAAGCCTAAGGATACCCGCCCGAAGTATGAAAGTTTCTTTACCGTATTTCTCCAGCGATTTAAAAAAAACCGTACCGGCCAGATATCGTTCTATTTCGTGATCTTTATGATCGTGCTCGCGGTCGCCGCGCCGTTTATCGCGAACGACGCCCCGGTGATGCTGGTCAGCGGCGGAAAGGTCAATTTCCCCGGCCTCTTCAATCCCAGCGAGTATCTCTCGACCGACTGGCGTAATCCGTCGTTCACCGTCGATTTCGCCATCTGGCCGATCGTCCGTTACTCCCCCGTGAAGTCCGACCTCACCAAGCGCGTGGCTCCCCCGTCATGGGATCACCCGTTCGGCACCGACGATCAGGGGATGGATGTATTCGCGCGTATCGTATGGGGCACCCGTATCTCCATCAGTATCGGGGTCATCTCGGCGGGACTGACGTTCCTGATCGGTTCGCTGATCGGGGCGGCGGCAGGGTACTTCGGGGGGGCGGTCGATGTATTCTTCTCGCGCATCATCGAAATCATGATGTGCTTCCCGACATTCTTTCTCATCCTCTCGGTGCTGGCGTTCATGCCGCCGAGTTATTATAATATTATTATCGTCATCGGCCTGACCGGGTGGACCAGTATCGCGCGGCTGGTGCGCGGCGAGGTGCTCAAGGTCAAGACTCTCGACTATATCCGCGCGGCTAAGGTGAACGGGGTCAAACCGTTTACGATCATCGCGAGGCACATCCTCCCGAACAGTATCACCCCCGCGCTCATATCGGCGACATTCAATGTTGCCGGGGCGATCCTCGTCGAGTCGACGCTCAGCTTCCTCGGGTTCGGCGTACAGCCCCCGACTCCGAGTTGGGGAGCGATCATTCGTGTCGCGTACTCGTATATCCAGTTCGACCAGGGGTGGTGGCTCTCGCTCTATCCCGCGCTCGCGATATTTCTCACAGTCACCGCGTATAACCTGCTAGGCCAAGCCATCCGCGACTCCGCCGATCCCCGCCTGATAGAATAGTAAGGAAGCGAGGACATCTCCGGCTTTGCCAAAGACAAGCGCCCCCGCCTGATAGAATAATGTACTGCGTACCCTTACCCCGATGTTAAGAATTCTAATGGTAGAGGCCTACAGCCCGTGATGAGAGCGGGGATATACAAACATGAGCACGGGCTATGTTGATATACTTATCCGCAGAATGATATTGGGGATAGCCCTACGCAGTAGTCGGGGTTTGCTTGTACGCAGAACGCTCAGCCTGACCACGGGCTATGTTGATATACTTGATTCCAGATTGATGTCGGGGTTAGCCCTACGCAGTAGTCGGGGATAATTGCAGGCTTCCTGTCCATCTTCTATCGAAGATGGAAGACGGGCGGCATCCTGCCTTCGCTTCTGCACTTCACCCCTCCATGGGTGTCGCGCGCAACGTAAAAAAACCGCCCCGGGATGGGACGGTCTTATATATGTGTTTCTCTGGTGTTCGGGATTGTTCCCGGTAAGGGAAGGAATTGGGCGTTACAGGATTCGAACCTGTGACCCCCTGCTTGTAAGGCAGGTGCTCTGAACCAGCTGAGCTAAACGCCCTATTGAGGAAATATTATAACGCGGGGGCGTGGATATGTCAATTTCTATTAAGTAATGTGCATACTAGTAATGTATTGAATTAATAATACCCATCTATAGTTAAAATATTTTTTACTCTTTCACTAAAATCACAAGTTGTACAACTTAATGGAAAATCATTGTTAAAATCTACAAAATTTTCACTTAATGGACTAATAAATAGTTCAGTTTCACAAGGTATTATTCCAATAGGAATACCAGATTCAGAAATTCTCGCAATAATTAATTCTGGAATAAAAGCGCCTTGTTCATTAAACCATCCGGCTTTAATAAGAAGATTTGTAAAAATTCTCGCTCTTGATATTAACTGATGTAAAGCAATCATACATTGTATTACAATATCATAGGTACCCAGATGAAAATTGTTTAATCTATCATGTTTTAATTTATTATAAACATTCCACCAAATCGGTATCTTTTCTAACCAATTTTTATAAGGATTATAAAACTCTATAGGACTTGTTAAAAATATAGATATCGTATTATCTAATGATAAATCATCTTCAAACATTTCAGAATAAGTTTTTAAGTTAAAATGCTTTGTATCATTATCAGGCGGGTTCAAGGGAAAAGTGCAACA
>MIBD01000012.1:0-1147 GCA_001829395.1 Spirochaetes bacterium GWF1_49_6
ATCAATTCGCTCCAGCTCGCTGTGGCGAAAGAAGTGCAGCGTGAGAAAATGACTCGTGAGGAAGCGAACCGCCGGTTTTCATCCACCCTCTTCGTGTTCGCGCTCGCGGCGCTCGTGCTATTCGGCGGGCTGTCTCCCGTGTTCCAGTCGGTCTATCATCTCCCGGGAATATGGGACGGGATTATCGGCGGAGGGGTGATCGCGATTTGGATAATCCTGACCGCGTACCGGGGCATCGATATCGGGCGGATGAACTTCAAGGGCTACGGCGTCAATATCGGCTTCGAGGGGTTTCTGCGCGCGGGTATCGGTATCCTGCTGATTCTTTTGGGGTTCGGGATAACCGGCGCGCTCGGGGTTTCGATCATTTCAGGTATCATCGGGATACTGATGATCATCCTGCCGGACTTCAAGAACGCCGTGAAGAGTTTTTTCAAGTTTCGGCTGGATAAAAATCTCGTGAAGGAGTTCGTCAAGGCGCTCGTCATCCTGCTTCCCTACGGGCTGATTATGAACCTCGACCTGACCATGGTACAGAAGGTGATCGGCGGGCAGGAATCGGGATATATCGCGGCGTGCGCGTTATTCGGGAAGAACCTGATCGCGCTCGTGCTCGTATTCGCGAACGTCATTTTCTCATACACCCTCCACGACCGTAAGGATACGTTCTGGATGGGGGTGCTTTTAACGATACTGTTCTTTATCGGCGCGGTGCTCTTCTCGATATTCGCGGCAGTCCCGGTGATCAATCTCCTGTTCGGGCCGGGGTACGAAAAGGTGGCGGATTACCTGCCGTGGTATCTGATTATGACGCTGCCGGTGGCCATACTCCAGCATATCGTGAATTATTCGATCGCGAAAAATTTCGGGTTTATGCGGATATTTATCTGGGCCGCGCTCGGGGCGCTTGGGGTGGTGTTTTGGTTCCTTTTGACAAACTACCCGATGATTACTTTCCTGAAGGCGTCGTTTGTTTCTCTGACGATTATCGACGGTATTCTACTGGCAATCATCTATTTTTTGTCAAGAAATAAACAAAATAATCATTGACCGTTTCGCACAATATGCTAAAATGTATGAAAATGGATAAAGGGGAGGAAAGATTTGAGAGAGGCTAAAGTCGCGCGAAAGACGAGAGAGACGAATA
>MIBD01000012.1:1181-1323 GCA_001829395.1 Spirochaetes bacterium GWF1_49_6
GTTCGATATCAATACCGGTATCGGGTTCTTCAACCACATGTTCGAGACCTTGTCGCGCCACAGCCTGATCGATATCACCCTGAACGCGAGCGGCGATATCAATGTGGACTATCATCACCTGGTGGAGGACTGCGGGATTGTG
>MIBD01000012.1:1330-7053 GCA_001829395.1 Spirochaetes bacterium GWF1_49_6
AGGCGATCAATCAGGCGTTGAAGGACAAGGCGGGCATCCGCCGTTTCGGTAACGCTATCCTTCCGTTGGACGAAGCCCTCAGTGAGGCGGTGATGGATATCAGCGGTCGTCCGCATCTGGAGACCAACCTGACGGATTATACGGGAACGGTGGGCGAGTTTAATTTCGAGCTCGGCGAGGTCTTTTTCTCCGGGTTCGCGTCCGAGGGATTTACGGTGCATATTAACGTGCGGCAGGGAAAGAACCTGCATCATATACTCGAGTCGGCGTTTAAGTCGTTCGCGCGGGCATTGCGGAGCGCGGTGGAGATCGATGACAGGATGAACGGGCGGATACCGTCCACAAAGGATCATATAGAGGACTAAATGATAGCGATTATAGATTACGGAATGGGCAATCTCGCGAGCGTGTATAACGCGTTCGTAAAAACGGGGTTCGGCGATATAAAAATTACGTCCGACCCGGCCGACCTGCGCCGCGCGGATAAACTCGTGCTTCCCGGAGTGGGCGCGTTCGAGGACGCGATGAAGAACCTGACCCGCGATAAACTGGTCGGCCCTATTTTGGAGAGCGCCGCCGCAGGGAAACCGTTCCTCGGGATATGTCTCGGATACCAGCTCATGTTTGAACGGAGCTATGAGGGTGGAAGTTTCGAGGGTCTCGGCATTATGAAAGGGGAGGTCGTGCGGTTCGATATCTCGCTCCCGGTTCCGCATATGGGATGGAACGAGACTGCTATCAGGGACGGCGCGGGGGTGTTTGACGGATTAGCTGGAAATGTGTATTTTTACTTCGACCACGCGTATTATCCGTTACCGTCAGATGAATCGGTGATCGCGGGTACGACCGAATACGAGACCGTTTTTGTATCGGCGGTACGGAAGGGTAATATTTACGGAGCGCAGTTTCACCCGGAGAAGAGCCATAATAACGGGTTAAAAATAATAAGTAATTTCGGAAAATTAAAATAACCGGAGGACTATTCCTATGCTCATCATTCCCGCAATCGATATAAAAGATAAAAAGTGCGTGCGCCTTGTGCGCGGCGATCCGCAGTTCGAGACGGTCTACTCTACCGAGCCGGTATTCCAGGCGAAGTACTGGGAACGCGAGGGCGCGAAACGTCTGCATATCGTCGATCTCGACGGCGCGTTCGAGGGGAAGACCAAGAACCTCGATATTATCCAGCGGATTGTCGAGGAAGTGAATATCATGGTCGAGGTCGGCGGCGGAATCCGCGACAACCGTATCATCCGCGCGCTCAAGAACCGCGGCGTGCATAAGATCGTGATCGGGACGGCGGCGGTCGAGAACCGTAAATTTATCAAGAATCTCTGCAAATCGGAACCGGACAGTATCATCATCGCGATAGACGCGCACGACGGGTTTGTGGTCAAGAAGGGATGGAAGGAAGTGACCGATAAGCGCGCGGTCGATCTGGTGAAGGAACTCGAGGAGTACGGCGTACAGGAAGTGATTTATACCGATGTGAACCGTGACGGAACTCTCGAGGGGCCGAACTATGATTCGATCGAAACAATGCTGACGGTGACCGAAATCCCGATCATCGTATCGGGCGGGGTGTCCTCGCTCGACGACCTGAGACGGCTGGCGCAGTACGAGAAGGACGGCCTTCGGGGCGTGATTATCGGAAAAGCCCTCTACGAGGGGATATTCAAGCTCTCCGAGGCGCTGAAGTTCGATAAGGGATAGATGAAAAAATGGAAAATAAAATATATTGCGGAGATTGTCTCGAAGTATTAAAAGATGTTCCGCATAATAGTGTCGATTTGATCTTTACCTCACCTCCTTATGCTGATAGTCGGAAAAATACGTATGGGGGAATACATCCCGATAAATATGTTGAGTGGTTTTTACCTCGTTCGGAAAATTTTTTACGTGTTCTAAAGCCAACCGGTACCTTTGTCCTTAATATTAAAGAAAAAGCTGTCGATGGAGAACGTCATACTTATGTTATCGAATTAATTCTCGCATTGAAAAAACAAGGTTGGCTTTGGACAGAAGAATTTATATGGCATAAGAAGAATTGTTATCCAGGTAAATGGCCAAATCGTTTTCGTGATTCTTGGGAACGATGTATACAGTTTAATAAAACAAAAAATTTCCAAATGTTTCAGGAAGCTGTAATGGTTCCGGTGGGAGATTGGTCAAAAACACGGCTAAAGAATCTTAGCGATACTGATAAACGACGGGATAATTCAAGAGTAATGAGTGGCTTTGGGAAAAATATCTCCAACTGGATTGGAAGGGAACTTGTCTATCCGACAAACGTGATACACCTTGCAACGGAATGTTCAAATAAAAAACACAGCGCCGCTTTTCCATTAGCCCTGCCGGAATGGTTTATAAAATTATTTACAAAAATAGGAGACACTGTGATGGACCCATTTTTAGGTTCGGGAACTACTGCTTTAGCGGCAAAATATTTGAATAGACAATATCTAGGAATTGAGATTCTTCCTGAATTCTATTCATTGGCAATTGAAAATATAGATGGGAGTTTTAACAATACGTCAATAGAATCTGAGAAAACCCAAGATTTATACTATACCCTTTGGGGAAAAGATGAATAATTTATTATTGGAACAAATCACACTATTTGTTAATGATAATATAATACGATTTCATATAAAAAGAATAGAAGCGTTAAAGACGCTAAAATTGTTGGATGTTCTAAAAAGAAAAAATCCGTATTTATTTCGCGCTAAGAACATTTTAACTTCTCAGGATTTGATAGAAAATATACTAGATGCATATCTTTCTTCAAAAGAAGAAACTCTCTTTGGGGATTTCTTAGAACAATTAGCAATATTTATATGCAAAAATGTTTTTGACGGAAAGAAGTCAGCCGCCAAAGGAATCGACCTTGAATTTGAAAGAAACGGAAACTATTATATTGTTTCTATTAAGTCGGGTCCAAATTGGGGGAACAGCGGTCAAATCGATAACTTAAAAAGCACTTTTCGACAGGCGAAAAGAATTTTAATGACAAACAATGGGATGAAAAAACCGATAATTGCGGTAAATGGCTGTTGTTATGGAAAAGAAGGGAGTCCTGATAAAATTGAGTACTTCAAATATTGTGGGCAGGAATTCTGGGAGTTAATCTCCGGGGAAAGCCATCTTTATGTCGATATTATTGAACCGTTAGGTTATCAGGCAAAACAGAAAAATGAACAATTTTATGAATCGTATGCAGCGGTAATAAATGAATTCTCGTATCAGTTTACAAAAGATTTTTGTTCTCATGGAAAGATTGATTGGGAAAATTTAATCAAGTTTAACAGCGGAAGGCAGAAATAAATAACCTTACTTATTCTTTTTAGCTCTCCGAGGCGCTGAAGTTCGATAAGGGATAATCCGGGTACTACTGGTATCTTAAATCGATTTTTACCCCGTTTTTATCGGCGGTAATTTGAATAAAAATATTTTCGTTATGCATCATCAGGTCAGGAGCCGATTTCTGGATTTCGAGCTTTAATTGGTTATCCTTCGCGCTCATGCTTCCCGCCGGGAAAACAAACATCGGGTCGCCTGAAAAATATCCGAACGCCTTCAGCAGGATAAACCCTTCTTCCACCCGTGTTACCATCGGAAAGGTATATACTTCCTGGGTAAAATCCGGGTCGTCCGTCCAATAATAGGTGACCGATATTTCAGCGGTACACTTGTTATCGAAATAGTATTTCTCGATAGAAGTCATCAGTCCTTCTCCGCCCTCTTCGCTTTGCTCAGGGGGACCGCAGCTCTCCGACAGGTTGTGCATGTAGTCCAATAAGGGATACTGTGAATCTTCCGAAAGTTCGGGCGCGGGTAGGGTGGATAGATACCCGTCGAAAATATACCCCTTTTTACCCTTGTAATCGGCGTAAACCCAATGCCCGTCGATATTGTCGAAACTGAACACCACGGGTTTCGCGGTATCCTTGAGCACCGTAAGTTCGCTTCCGTAAGGAACCTTGACGGCTAGCTTACCGTTGATATCGGCTTTCTCGCGGAGATTCAGCCCCGATATCGCGAGAACATAGAGATTATCGCCGGGTGTGTACCAAAATTCCGAATCGGCATAAGTTGGGACACATATGGAAAGAAATGATAACAATATTAAAATATATCTCAAGGAAATCTCCTTAACTATTGATATATTGTAAGTATACCATTATTGTTAGTCAATATTTCTATGATTGAAATATTCGCGAAAAATCCGCCGGTTGACATTTTCCGATATATCGAATAGAATTAAATATCCTATTTCACGGAGGGCGCTATGCTGGGATTCCGCTTCATCAAGTTTCAGCCGAATTATTACGTACTGAAGTATAAAAAGGGGCGCGTCGTCCGGGAGGGGCTGGGGCTCGCGTTCAACTACTATTCGCCCACCACGTCGCTTGTGGCGGTTCCGGTCGGGAGTACCGATACCCCGTTCATTTTCACCGAAAGCACCTCCGACTTCCAAAGCGTAACCGTGCAGGGTCAGGTTACATTCCGGGTATCCGACCCGAAGAAGATCGCGGGTCTCCTGAACTACACGCTCGATAACAACACGAAAAACTATATCTCCGACGACCCTCAGAAACTTCCCCAGCGGGTAATTACGGTCGTGCAGGTGCTGACCAAGAAGTTTATCGAAAATCTCCCCCTGCGCGAGGCAATCCGTTCGAGCGAGCCGATAGCCAGCGGGGTCGCGTCGAGTATCCGCGCGGACAAAGCGATCGAGTCCCTCGGTATCGAGATACTCGGGCTCGCGGTGGTTGCTATTCTGCCCACCGAGGATACGGCGCGCGCCCTCGAGGCGACCGCGCGCGAGCAGATACTCAAGGAAGCCGACGATGCGATCTATACCCGCCGGAATTCCGCGGTCGAGCAGGAACGCAGGATAAAAGAGAACGAGCTGAATACCGAAATAGCGGTCGAGAACAAGAAAAGGCAGATTCTCGAGGCGCAGAAAGAGGCCGAGCGCGCGATCCAGATGAAGGATCACGAGATGAAGCAGGCGGAGATGAATTTCACGATAACGAACGAGGAGCGGAAAAAGAAGCTGGTCGAGCTTTCCGCCGATAACGCCCGTAAGCAGGCCGACACCCGCGCGTACGGGGTTTCGGTCGTACTGAAGGCGGTCGAGGGGATCAAGACCGAAGTCCTGCAGGTGCTCTCGCAGATGGGCATGGATACCGATAAGCTCATCGCGATAGCGTTCCGGGGTATGGCGGAGAATGCCGAGAAGATCGGCGAACTCAATATTTCTCCCGACCTGCTCAAGGAACTGCTGAATAAGAAAAAATGAAGCGGATTTCCGAACGTAAAATCGTCCTGGTCAAACGAAAGACGCGTCTCGAGGACCTGATCGTCCGTTATAATACGGTCGAGCAGGCGCGATTCTATATCGAGCATCTCGGCGCGGATTTTTCCGACTACGAGGACGAGCACTATACCTACCATAACGCCCTCTCGCGGGCGGAGGACAACCTGTCCGAAATCGGGCGCCTCCAGATATTGGAACGTGTCTATATACCGAGCTTTATCTTCGGCCCGGACGACATCGTTGTCGCGATCGGGCAGGACGGGCTTGTCGCGAATACGATGAAGTATCTTCGCGGTCAGCCCCTGATCGGGGTCAATCCCGACCCCGCGCGTTGGGACGGAGTCCTGCTTCCGTTCGGCGTGCACGACCTCCCGGACGCGGCCGACAGGGTAGTGAACGA
>MIBD01000012.1:7216-15920 GCA_001829395.1 Spirochaetes bacterium GWF1_49_6
ATCGTATCGACAGGGCTCGGTTCGACCGGCTGGCTGAAAAGCGTGCTCGCGGGCGCGGAGGGTGTCGCGCGGGGTATCCGTCATAATAATATGGAAGTCCGGCTCGGCGAGAATTTCGAATGGGACTCGCGGTTCCTGTATTTTTCGGTGCGGGAGCCGTTCCCGAGTAAAAACTCCGGCGCGGAGATCGTGTTCGGAAAGGTCGATAAAATAAATCCCCTCGCGGTGGTATCGAATATGCCGGAGAACGGGGTGATATTCAGCGACGGGATCGAGCGGGATTTTCTGCGGTTCAATTCCGGGATGGCCGCCGAAATCGGGCTCGCGGACTTCACCGGGAAACTGGTGGTGTAACGGAGTTTTTACTTTAGGCTTTAATTATTTTTTCCATATTAAAAACTCTTCGCGTCATTTCTCAATACATAAATTTCGTGATATATGCTATCGTCAGGATAGTCTTTATATTCGTCGAGAAATGATCGAGTACGGAGTCTTTTATAAAATCCGGGAATTTTGTTTAAATATTTATATACCGTTTGCATCACACCATAAGCTTTCCCTCCGCTCGCTTGAATCATATACTCCCAGATACTGACATCGTTTTTTAATATGGCGCTATACAATTCATCAATTTTACAAGAATGAAGAGCAAAAGAAAAATCCTTTATTCGAAATAAAGTTTTGAGCAGCATAAGATTGGAGAAGATATTCCGGAGCCTCATTTCGAACCTCGCGGCGTCTAAAGATTTTATAAGATAATCTGTTATGCCGTAGTATAATTCAAGTTTTTTCGAATAGATACAGTCCATCAACAGGATTATTAAGCCGGTAAAAGTATCATCGAAGAAAAAATGTGTTATAAAATCATAGTGCGTAAAATCCAGATTCGCCCATCCGAAACGTTTGAAAGTCTCGATGATAAGATTATATATTTCTTTGTACTTTTTATCGGATGCCGTATAATTTTCTAAATGCGAAGAAGCGATTTTGCTCCCTATAGTCAGCATTTTATCGATGACTTTTTTATCCGAATCGCTCATCTCATGAAATTCATAATTAGGTTCTAGGGACATGCTAGACTCCTTGGTATCAATATATTATTTCATAAATGCCTGTTCTAATATATGAAGATGGTATTTAGAAATCATAGTATAATATTTATTTATTGTTTTATACTTATAAATTGCATCTTTAAACTGAAAAAATTTATATATCATTTGCAGGCATTCTTTATCATTATTTTCTATCCCATAAGCGACATATGCCCACGCCATAGATATACTTGCGATATTTGCAAATTTTGAATCTATTTCAAGTTCCAATGATTCATCGAATGAATATTTTTTCAAAGCTGAATTACAAAGAGATAATATTTTGTTATAATATTCGGATGCTATAACGTGAATAGAAGAATTATTTTTAAATTTTTCACAATAATCCATTAGAATAATTATATCCCAATTAATATTAGATTGTTTACTTCCAAACCCTCTAAGTATCTCTATTCCACTATTTTTTTCAAGAATAATACGTTCATGATAATAATCGCTACCAAGAGGATCTTCGTAAAAATCCCCAAAACAGTCTATAAACGCGCAACCTAAAAAAATACTTAGATCACTTTTTTGCGCTTCTAAAAGCGGTTTATTTGTTTCATCCTGCATTAATAATTCTTCTTCAAATTTATCTCCTGGGATTTTTATTCTCATGCTTAATTTACTGATTGTGCCATATTTGTCTTTTACTTCAAGCATAACAATATTTGTATAATTCTTTTTCCATTTATAGGAAAAAGAATTAGTTTTACATTTGCTCCATTGCGTCCATTTATTTAACGGGCTTTTTTTACCGCTAAAGTCGAAATTCCAACGATATTCAAGAACGTCTCCGTCCGGGTCCCAAGATATTCCGGCATCAACATAGAATATTTTGTTAGCATTTGTATCAATTCGATATGTAAATACAGCAATAGGATATCTATTGGTGATATAAATAGGTTGAGACAAATTATAATTAAATCCATATTTATCCTTCGCGAGAATTTTAATATTATAATTCCCAATATTTTTATAAGAATGGATTGCTTCCCCATAATCATGATAACCATCTTTAAGGGGTAGATATATTAAAATTCCCGGAATTGAGTCTCCCCAATCTAAAGAAACAAAATTAAATACACTCATAATATCTTTGGTTTGTTGAAAATGAAAAAAAGGATATCCTATTTCACCATAGTTTGGAAGTGCGGCAGGATAATTAACAACCTTATCGCCGATATTAAAAGGCATTGAATCATAATGAATAAAATTATTTTTGATCATAGAATAAAATAATCCCCCATTCTTATACAGAATTTCTTTTTCCCATTTTTTATAATCAATCAACATATTAGTCTTATATTCTTCTTTTCCAATAAATAAAATATTTTTTGTATTTGTCATCCATCCATTTATTTTTTTAAAATCCATAAAGAAATTTTCATTTTTGGGGTTGATAGAAATACCGTTTTTTAAACGAACTAAATTGCAAATAGGTATCATATAAGCTATTTCGTTGGTATTTACTTTTCCATCGAAATCGATTGTCTTTAACACTATGTTATCAAAGTTGATTTTTTCAATAGGCATTTCCCATCTTTTTTGTAAAGTGTCGTAGGAATAAATCTGTAACGGTTTGGTTATATATTTTAATGCAAATATTTTTCCATCGAATTTCTTAATAAGAATAGCAATTTTATCAGAAGTGAGTTTTTTCTGAAAAATAAGTACTTTTGTATTGGTAAGAAAATATTTATTTTCATTTTCTTTAATATATATTGAAAGCAAATTATTCTTTATCACCTTATTAGTAGAACCGTCATTTAATATAAACTTATTCTCCTTTGGCAAAGCATAAGCTATATTATCGAGGGTAAGTCCTGTATCAGGAAGACCCTCCCTGTAATAATATGCAAATGGAGTTCCGTTAAGATACAAATCGCCATCCGTTTCATAGAGACATCCGTCATTTCTGATTATGATAAACTTTTTTATAGGTATAATTTGATTATTAGTTATCGATTGATTATCGATTTTATCTATCGACTGAGTATAATTACTTTTACTTATTTTATTTTGCATACTCAATACTAAGGAATTTATCCGGTCTTCAATATTGTCCTGCGGATCAATTTCAATTGAAAAAAATAATTCGATTTCTCCACTTACAACATTGATCTTTTTAGTAAAAACTTTGTATTTGTTTCCTATCTTTAAAATCTGCCCGACTATTATCTTATCCGCTTTTGTTAGTTTACCGATTAGTTTTATATCATCTTCTTGAGTAACGCCGGCAATTTGTAATTTATGTTCAGAAATAATTTTATCGATATCAGCTCTTTCAACTACTTTTACATTTTTATCCTTATTATTTACGAAAGATATAACGAAATCATTGAAAATTTCTGCTTTTTTATTATCGGGGATATCCTTTCCTGAAAAAGGCAGGATTGCTATCGTTTCAGAGAATAAAATTCCGGAAGTAGTCGTCATTAAAAATATAAAAGAAATGATAAACCTTTTCATTGCCGCCCTCCTGCTATTCATAATAAACTCAGAAAAAGAATTCCAGTATACTACTATATTTATTTTTGTCAATACTTTATTAGAAAATATTATCATTTATTTCCCTCCTTCCCCCCTTCAAACATTTTCCGCATCCGTTCGTAATGCGAACCCTTCCAGAATACCTTCCGGCATCCGGGGCAATACTGGAACTCGTTAAAATTAGCCCGCGTATCGCTTCCCACCCCAGCCCTAAAAACCCCGCGGATTTCCACATTTTTTATTTTCCCTCTATAATATAATAACTGCGATATTCTGCAAGTCGGAATCAACCAAGGGGGATAACCATGCCGGAAATAGCAGACGCGTCTTATCCGATGAAGTACGTGCTGGGGGTGATACTCGGCGGAGGGAAGGGCACGCGCCTTCATCCGCTGACCCGCGAGCGCTCCAAACCCGCCGTCCCGTTCGGCGGAAACTTCCGCATCGTCGATATCCCCATCTCGAACTGCGTCAACTCCGGCATCAACAGGGTATTCGTGATGACCCAGTTCAACTCGGCGTCGCTGAATACCCATATTGCGCAGACCTATAAATTCGACATTTTCCATAACGGGTTCGTGGACATCCTCGCGGCCGAGCAGACGATAGACGAAAGCGGGGGGTTTTCGCAGGGCACCGCCGACGCCGTCCGCCGCGCGCTTCGGAATATCACCGGGTACCGCGATGTGAAGTATCTGCTCATCCTCGGCGGCGACCAGCTCTACCGGATGGACTACCGCAGGCTGTTCACCGCGCATATCGAGCGCGGCGACGATATCACGATGGGGGTTATCCCGATACCCGAGGACGACGTCTCCCGTTTCGGCGTGATGCGGATGGACACGGGCGACAATATCACCGGGTTCTGCGAGAAACCGTCGTCGCCCGAACGGATAGAGGACTGGCGCATCCCCGGCGCGGACAAGAAACCGTTTTACGGTTCGATGGGGATTTACCTGTTCCGTTGGGATGTGCTGAACGAGGTATTATGGGGCAAGCCGGAGATGAACGATTTCGGCGGCGAGGTCATTCCATACTGTCTGGAAAAATACAAAGTCGGGGGATTCACGCACGAGGGGTACTGGGAGGATATCGGGACAATCCGCACCTACCATGAGGCGAATATGGAGCTGACGCGCGATATCCCGCGATTTAACCTCTACGACCCGGAGTTCCCGTACTTCTCGCGCCCGCGATTTTTGCCGCCCGCGAAGATTGTCGACTCGAAGCTGAAGAACTGTATCGCGAGCGACGGGGCTATCCTCGAACGGTGCGAGGCGACCGACAGTGTGATCGGTATCCGTAGCGTCATCCGCGACTTTGTGAAAATCGAACGGAGTATCGTGATGGGCGCGAACTACTACGAGACGGATTCCGAGCGCCGGGCGGATCGGGAACGCGGGATACCCGAGGTGGGTATCGGGGCGGGATGCGTCATCTGTAACGCGATTATCGATATGAACTGCCGGATAGGGCGGAACGTGCGGATTGTCAACGAGCCGGGTATCCAGTTCAAGGAGGAGTCGAATTATTCGATTGTCGACGGGATTACGGTAATCCCGAAGAACGCGGTCATCCCGGACGGTACGGTTATCTGACGTCCGCGCGGAATGTTTCACGGACATGCTTCTCCTTTTCGGTCTGAGCCTCGGTAGTCAGGATAAACATCTCCTCGAGCCATTCGAGCTTTTTCTCGACGGGTAACGCTATGTACGCTTTTATATCTTCGGGTTCGAGTGTGTATCGGAAGCCCTTATTCATTGCCGTCTCCCGAAATACTTTTCGCTTCCCTCAGCATCTCCGCATCGCTTAGGTCTTTCGGCCGCCCGCTGAACTTTTTCATTTCGATTAAATCGTCGATGGAAAGCACGGGGATTTCGATACCCCGGAAGGTAAACACTTTTTTTCTCGCCTCGGCTTCATTAAAATCGAGCGGGTGAACCAGTACGATATCGATCACCTTCGCGTTATCAATTTTATGATAAAAACTGAACGCTTTCATATTTTTATTCTCAATCCAGTCCTTGAGTACCTCCGGGTCAGCCATTTTTAACGGGTCTACCGGAAGCCGCGGAACATAATTGAGTTCCTTTATCGCGTTTATCAGTTTCCCGAAATTTATTTTATCGGATGGGATGATTATATCCATATCGAATGTGGTTCTCGGTACGCCGTGCAGGTTGAGGGCAAGACCGCCGACAAGTAAATAGCGGATTTTGTTTTTATAGAACGATTCCAGAATTTCGGTATAGAACATACATGCTCCCTTAAGATAATTCTATTTTACCGTTTTTATCACGGAAATGTCAATCAATCGATGCCGTATATAAAAAAAAGTATATAAAAAAAGTGCCGGTTTTTGCGGGGAATGAGGCCGCGTTTTTTAAGTATCATATATGGCGGTTCTAAAAGTCTCTTAACATAGTTACAGCGCAATTAAAATACTCTTGAAATACGTTCGATGGGCGTTTCATTTTTGCCGGGAATCGTCTGTTATTAGTTATGCCCTTAAGAAATTTGCGTTAAAATACCGATAAATCCTATAATGAGTATCCGCTAAAAAGGATGGGCGATGAATACCGAAAAACTACGAAGCTTTGTGGAGCAATTAATTAACAGCGGGGCGATAAAAACACTGGCTCCGCATGAGAAGGAAGAGCACGTACTCGCGTTTATCAACCAGAACGAGGGAAAGTTAAGCATTACGTTTTCCTCGCCGGATTTTTATCCCGATATGGCATGGCCGGATATCAAGTCCGAGCTGGCGAAGGTTCTGGGCGAGGCGATTACCGACTTGGTACGCGAACAGCTCAAAACGACGATCGATACCCTCCGGATGGAGTGGAAGCAGAAATATTCCGATTTTATGATATCCGACGAGCTTTTCCGCCAGCAGTTGATCGACTTCGCGGGGAAACTCTCGTCGAGATACACCTCCCGCATGCACTACAGCAATATCCTTACTTTGATAAAAAATAACGTCATATTCCCGTTCATCTCCGCGGTGTATACCAACCGCCGTTATATCAGTAACGGGCTGAGCAAGTTCGATAAGATCGGGTTCGCCAAACCCGAGGAAGCGGTGGATTTCCTGTATACGGCGATGTTTATCCTGCCGATCTACGATATTATGATGCCGATAAACATGGTAATGCCCGGATACGGCGGCCCGGCGAATAAGACGGTTTCCTATCCCGAGACCGAGTCCAACGACGCGCTGCGGAAAAATTTCCTCGCGAAGCTGAAAGAAATTATTATGACCGGTTTCCCGAATATCTCGCCCTATTTCCTGGATATTATCCTGAAGGTCTATTACTTCGCCGAGGAAGCGGAAAACACCACCTATACGTCGAAAATGCTGAAAATCGTCTATAATATGGCTCTCCAGTGGAAAAAGGTGAAGAAGGACAGGGGAGCGGAAAGTTTCGAGGCGAGCTGGCTTAATGTGGCGCGCGTGAACTACAAGTTTTATTCCTACGATCTTAATACCGTTGACGAATTATATAAAATAACCATTGAAGAGGATCTGTGATGAAAACGTTAGGAAAAATCATAGATAATACCCTGCTCGTCATTATTCTCTTATCTATCGTACAGATTATTACGGACGATTTTGCCGTTATCGGCTCATGGAGCGCTACTTATAATTGGGCGAAGGATTGGGACCTTTGGATGATTATCGTCGGGTTCGCGTTCGACGTGATATTCACGCTGGAATTCATTAGCCGCGCCATCAACGCGCTTGCGCATAAACGTTTCGTGACGTACTTCTTCTACGAACGCGGGTGGATCGACCTTCTCGCATCGGCGCCTCTTCTCGGTTTATTATCCGGCCCCGCGTTCTATGAATACGCGTTTAACGGGGTGATCGCGATCAAGGGGAACCGCTTCGTCGGCAACCTCAAGGTTATTAAGGCGATCCGCGTATCGCGTATCCTGCGGCTCCTGCGCATACTGAAAATATTCGGTAAGATCGAGAATGTGATGTCCAAGATGAGTCAGCACCATGTATCGTCCGTTTCCGCGCTGGTGGTGACATGCAGTGTCGCGGTGTTCATGTTCCTGACGTCGATCGGTTTCGTCGACCTCGGCGAAAATCCCATTATCGAGGCGAGAGTTTCGCTCACGTTCACCTTCGTGGCTATCGCGAACGTCCTGATGATCAGCCTGCTCTACGGGCGGCATTTCGCGCAGAACATCAGCGACCCGATCTATGTGATGAAGCGCGGGATGATCGAGGACGATTATAACTTTACGGTAAAGTCTAAAAAGCCCTATAAAGACGAGGAAATCTTCCAGCTCGCCGAGGCGTATAATACGCTCTGGCTGCCGATGAAGGTCAGGATTCAGTCCATGCGGCAGAAGAAGCGCGCCGCTCAGGCTCCCGGCCAGCCGCAGGACGATTATTCCGACCTTCTGGGATGATGCTTCCCGTCCGCGCCCTGTACGTCCATATCCCGTTCTGTAAGTCGAAGTGCGTCTATTGCGATTTTCTATCCTTTCCGCCGTCCGGCGGCGAACGAGTCTCCCGTTATTTCCGCGCCCTCGAGAAAGAAATCTCCCTCTATACCAAGAATTATCCTTTATTCGATACGATCTATATCGGGGGCGGTACCCCGTCATACCCGCCGTATGACGTTATGGACGGGCTATTCCGCATGCTGGAAGGCCTGGCCGCGCCCGGCGCGGAATATACTATAGAAGCGAATCCCGACGATATCACTCCCGGGTTGGCGGAATACTGGCGCGCGCGCGGGATAAACCGTGTCAGTATGGGATTCCAGTCGATGAACGCGGAAACCCTGCGTTTCCTCGGGCGAAGGAACACCCCGGAGCAGAACCGCGCGGCGTATGAGATTCTTCGGGGCGCGGGGTTTGGGAATATTTCCATCGATATGATACTTGCGGTACGCGGCGGCGATATGGACGGGACGCTCGCTGAAATCGCCGCGATGGCGCCGGAACATATATCGGTGTATCACCTGACTATCGAGGCGGGCACTCCCTTAGCGGGGGCGTATGTTCCGTTGTCCGACGACGAGTATATGGAGCAGTACTGGCGCGCGGCGGAATATCTCGAACAGCGCGGGTATCGCCGTTATGAGGTCTCGAACTACGCG
>MIBD01000012.1:15934-19524 GCA_001829395.1 Spirochaetes bacterium GWF1_49_6
GCCATAATTCGAATTACTGGGACTACGGATATTATGCCGGCGCGGGACTTGGGGCGTCTGGGTTTCTGCCGGGCGCGGAGGGTATCCCGCAGCGTTATACCAACACCCGGGATTTGGACGAATATTTCGCGCGGCTCGACAGGGGAGAATTTCCTTGCGATGTGATCGAATCGCTCGATAAGAATACGATCGCGCGAGAGCTGATTATGCTCGGACTGCGGAAAGCGGAAGGGCTAGATAGGGGCCAACTGAAAGCGCTGTCCGGGGCGGATTTATCGGATGAGGGCCTGAACGAACTTTCGGAATGGGTGGAATCGCGGGGCGGGAATATCAGGCTCACGCGGCGCGGGGTGGAGATAATGGATTATATAATAGAAAAGGTATGGGAAATTATAATATAAATGAAATATGGCTTGATTTTTCTATTCAGCTTAATTACAATATAATTGATGGATGATGGAATTTTCAAGGAGGGAATATGTTCGTACCGAATAACATGAATGTATCGCCGCAGCACGTGCGTCCCGAAGCAGGGCCCGCGCAAGTCCGTGCCGCCTCCCAGATCGCCGAAGGGGTAGCGAAGGCGCCCGCGTCGGGGATACTCCAGAATGTACCGCGTTCCTCGCTGGTCGATAACCGGATGGGCGGAAGCGTCAATGTGCTTGCATAAACAGGTAATATTATTGAAGGATTTTAGATTTGAAGTGAAAAATGCCGAATATAATAATCTCAATGATATTTATTTTTCGGGGCGCCTATGAAAGTTAGTCATACTATACCGTTCTCAGATAAGTATAAGAAGTCGCCGAAGGAATTTCGCGGGAATATGATGATGATCGATATCGTGGGCGAATTATCCGGCAAACTGATGCCTTACGGGGAATTGAAGACCTATAGCGGTAAGATTACCGACGGTTCTTCTATACAGTTCATGCAGATACCTGAAAAAGTATCCATCAAGATACACGAGGACCACAAAATGGAAGCGTTGGTTATCGAGTATATCGTATTCAATAACGATCCGACACTCGCGGAAGTGATTGAAAGTTGCTGTAAAACCCTGTCCTAATAAAACACATTTTTCCTTTTAATTACTAATACTTCGTAAACCCGTTCCGATAATTATAGTACGAAAACGGATTTTCGGAGGTAAAACATGGACGTTAATACCGCCGTTATTAGCGGGCAGTTCAGTAAACCCGCGCTCACTGAATCGGGGAATATCGATCAAGCGGCATGGAGCGAAAAGGGTAAACCGGAGTTCCATCCTATTCCTATCCCATTCAGAAGCGGGTTGGTTGAAAACGGTGTTGCATCGTTTGTCAACGTAATGGCTTAGCCATCGGGTGTCGTCTCCTTCCGGTACCCGATGTGATCGATAACCGGGTAAACCAGCGGAAACCGGCTGACCGAAGGAAAACACGCCGAGAACTGTGGGGTCTGTAAGCGTACAGGAACCGGGATTAATATCCCGGTTTTATTTTTTTACCCGCCGCGTATAAAAAATCTTTAAAATAAACTTCATTAAAAATATTTCAGGAAAAACCTTGATTTCTTATAAAAAAAGGGGTACAATGTAAGAGAAATGAAAGCGGTTACAGCTTTGTTACATAATTCACGGAGGTTCCCATGAAACTTTCTTCAAAGTTTTTTGCCCTTCTTCTGCTGGTCTCTTTTGCCTCATGTTCCCAGATCGACGAGCTGACTTCCAAGCTCAATGAAAATTCTCCGATTGTCATGCTCACCAAACCGACTAATAACCAGGTCGTACCTTCCATATACGAAATCGTGGGGTCCGCGGTCGCTAAATTCCCAGCGGAACTCACGACGGTTAACGTCTACTGCCTCTGCGTCGAATCGGGGGTGACCAATATCACCAATATCGTGCTGGATACCGACGGTATCATCGTATTCAGGGCGCGTTTTCAGGGCGGCGGGGCGCATTTCCTCGCATGGGCGATAGTCTCCGACGATAAGGGCGGCTCCAGCCGCACGGCGGATATCCTCTTCCAGGTCGAATCCTCCTCGGTGGATGTGACTCCCCCGGATGTTTTTATTACCACTCCTACCAATAACCAGCCCGTCGGTAATTCGGTGACCGTGAGCGGTACCGCCGAAGATATTTATACCGAGGGCGAGACCCTTTCGGGTATCGATAAAGTTTATGTCAAGCTTGACAGCGGCACCAATATCGCCGCCGCGCTGAATAGCGGAATATGGCAGATCCAGTTCCCGTTAACCACCGTCGGCAGTCATACCGCGTATGTCACCTGCGCCGATAAATCCGGCAACTCATCCGGCGTGAAATCGGTCACCTTTGTATATGAGACCGGCAATCCGTCGGTAAGTATCTTGTCGCCCGCCAACGGCGTCATGATTATGCAGACCTCCGTAAACGTTTCCGGGCTGGCCGCGGTCGATACCCCCGCAATGATTACCTCCGTACAGCTTTCCGTGAACGGCGGCGGATTTACCGGTATCGGGACGATCACCAACACGGGGTGGCAGAAGAACGGGGTGATCCTGATCGAGGGCACGAATCATATCGTAGCGAAAGCGTTCGCGGATAACGGGAAATCGGCGCTGAGTTCCGCTATCAGCGTGATCGCCGATGTGACCGCGCCGCAGGTTTCCGCGCTTACCCCTGCCGCGAATAAGACGTTCACCAATATACAAAGCATCGTCGTATCCGGTACGTCGAGCGACAATCTCACGGGTGTGGATAAGGTTTTCGTCGCGGTGGATACCGGGAGTTTCTACGAGGCGTCCGGCACATCGAGCTGGAGCGTCACCCTCACTATTTCCGCGGGCGCGCATACGATCAAGTATTACGCGAAAGATAAAGCCGGAAATCATACGGCGGAAAAGACAGTCTCCATCACCGTCGTACAGGTTCAGGGCGCGTTCATCGTCTACTTCAAGCGCCCTACCGAGTGGACGAAGACCCCGAAGGTACATTACTGGGGCGGGAATTGCGGTTCGACCACATGGCCGGGCTTCGCGATGACCCTCGATCCTTCATTGGGCGCCGACTGGTACTCCTACACGTTCACCGGCACCAATACCCTCCTCATCTTCAATAACGATTCTTCCCCGCAGACCGCCGACCTGAGCCGGAATAAAACGGGATACTATAAGAACGGGACATGGTACGATACCAACCCCGAAGACCTGATACCCCCGGCCGCGAGTATAGCGTCCCCGGCGAACGGCGCGAGCCTTTCCGGGATAGTTACAATCGTCGCGAACGCATCGGATAACAATAAAGTCGCCAAGGTGGAATTCTACCGCGGCACGAATAAAATCGGCCAAGCTACCGCCGAACCCTACACTATCGAATGGAACACGGCGTACGCTCCCAACGGCAGCCATGCTCTGACCGCGAAGGCCTACGACGAGGCGGGAAATACCGGGACGTCGCCCGTAGTCAATGTCACCACCGCGAACGCGAACGTCCCCCCCGTGGCGAACGCCGGTATCGATATCACGGTACTGATGGGGAACAGCGCTCTGTTCGACGCGTCGGCCTCCTATGACCCCAACGGGACTATCGTGACCTATAGTTGGAATAACGGCCTGAGCGGGGTAAA
>MIBD01000013.1:0-2522 GCA_001829395.1 Spirochaetes bacterium GWF1_49_6
CGCCGCCGCCCCACGGCTTACCCCACCCCCCCTCGGGTATAGTCGAAGACCAGACATAATAGTCCGTATAGGGGTTTTCCTTCATCGCGGACTTTTTAAACCATTCGCACTGCGACGATGTATGATTGATGACCAAATCGAGGATAATTTTTATCCCGCGCTGATGAGCCTCTTTTATCAACAGATCGAAATCGGCGTTATTTCCGTAATCCGGCTCGATTTTGTAGTAATCGATCGTATCGTAGCCGTGATAGGACGGCGAGTCAAACGCGGGCATGAGCCATATCGCGTTGATACCGAGATCGGAGGTGGTTTTAGGGTTACCGTCGTTCAGATAGTCGAGCTTCTCGATCAGTCCTTTGATGTCGCCTTTCCCGTCGCCGTTGGCGTCGTAAAAACTTCGGATAAAGATTTCGTAGAATACTGCGTCTTTCCACCAGTTCTTGGCAAACGACAGATTGGAGGAAAGAGTCAGCAGGAGAAGGGCCGCGATAAAGTTTTTCATTTTTTACTCCTTACTAAATAAAAAGGGCGGTGTTTAACCGCCCTGTCTTTTATATATACTTTTTGTATTCGGGATTGTCGGGGAAGTACCTGACCGCGACCACTTTGTTGCCGCGTCCGTTATAGATAAATCCGCCGTTCCAGTATTCCAGCGCGGCGAACAGCGCGTTACCGCCGTCCATCTCATTCGATTCGGGGCCCTTCCATGCGACTAAGTCTGCGAAATGCTCGAAATCCTGCGATACAAGACAAATCGTCCGGTTCAGGGAAAATTTGTTCCAGTCCTGCAGGAGGCCGAACCCTATGCCCTCGTCTTCGACTATGACCTTCGCGCGCTTATTGAAATCGAACCATACGCGAATCTTCTTATTCGGATCGAGCTTGTTACCGTGTTCGATACCATTCTTGATCAATTCGCTGATCTGCTGTTCGAGAAGGTTGACTTCCTTATACAAATCGGGAGCGTACTGAACGATATACGAGGTATAAGCGCGGACTTTTGAAAAATCACTGGGGAACTCTTTGTAATACATACCGTGGGTATTAAAGAGAACATGAGTGTCATCCTTCAGAAGCTGCTTAATTTCTATCTCACGGTTGTCCTGCAAGCGCACAATCAATGTGTTCTCGTTTTTCCATCCCACCACGTCATACTTATAATAATCTTCGACCAACATTAAGAGTTCCTCCTTCCCAAAAACTAAGTTAATAGATTTCATTTATCAATCGGAAAATATCAACTAGAACTTGATTTATGATAGTATTAAAAATGCATTTTGTCAATGATTTTCTGCAATGATAATAACGCTATTCTATTTTCTTTTAAAAACGATCAATACGATGCCGGATTTCCGCGAATCGAATTGCGTGAACGATAAATCGGTGAATATCCCGTCCGTAACGAACCCGGTGTCCTCCGCGATACGGACAACCTCCTCATACTGATAGGGATGAAGCTCCATCGAGAATAAGCGGTGATCCGCCTTGCCATCCCTCCACTCTACTTCCAAAATATTAAATATGAGAGATTTGCCGTCGATAAAATCGTAGAAACGGATAAATTCCCTTTCACTTTTCCTGTCGATATAGATGACCCTTTCCTTCCGTTCGAGAATCTTCGTATAGTTCAGGAATTCCACTACGAGAACCCCGCCCGGATTGAGGAGGGTTTTCCATACCCGGAACACGTCCCTCAAATCGCCCGTCGAGAGAAAATGCGGCAGGGAATTCCCCATACAGAGAATCATATCGAATTTCCCCATCTCCGCCTCGTTCAAAATCCTGATATCGCCGGCGACCCATTTTACGGGGACATTCTCACGGGCTGAGTTGATTCGCGCTTTCGCGATCATATTCTCAGATATATCCGCCCCGGCCGCAGTTATTCCCAGTTTCGCTGCGGCAATCGCGTAAATTCCCGTACCGCATGCTGAATCAAAAATATGTGCTGCGGGGTACTTTTTAATAAATCCCTCGAGCGCCGTCCGTGTCAACTCGAGTTCTTCGCTGTACCCCGTCATATCGTCATAGAAATCCGCGACGTCATCATAAAACATCATTGTTCCCGATAAGTTTTTTATATGATACCGGAAACACTCGATATAAGCAAATAAACCGGGAATAGATGAAATGAAAATTTTTATTTAAAGAAATTTGACGAAAGCCGATAAATGCATTATAATTTTTGTCACAATGAGGCGGGAACACAGGCATATAAAACGGCCCCTCGTTGTACCGCGGGGCGTAGCGCAGCTCGGTTAGCGCACCTGCCTTGGGAGCAGGGGGCCGGAAGTTCGAATCTTCTCGCCCCGAAGGTGATCGCGCTTGTAGCTCAGCTGGATAGAGCAACGGCCTTCTAAGCCGTGGGCCACAGGTTCGATTCCTGTCAGGCGCATAACGTGGAGGAAGTAGCTCAATTAGGTTAGAGCATCGGTCTGTGGCACCGAGGGCTGTGGGTTCAAGTCCCATTTTCCTCCCATTAAATATAAGGATCGGGGCATTGTCTCGATCTTGTAATA
>MIBD01000013.1:2595-5563 GCA_001829395.1 Spirochaetes bacterium GWF1_49_6
TGCCGGGCGCAAGCCGGAATTGATTGATATTATTGAATATTGACCGGGTCATTAGCTCAGTTGGTAGAGCAGCTGACTCTTAATCAGCGGGCCACAGGTTCGATCCCTGTATGACCCAACTTTCTTTAGCGAGAGTGGCGGAATTGGCAGACGCGCTAGACTTAGGATCTAGTACCGAAAGGCGTGCGGGTTCAAGTCCCGCTTCTCGCAGTTCACTCAGGCTAAGGTTATTTGGATTTTATTCCGAATATATTTATCATGCGGGAATAGCTCAGTTGGTAGAGCGCCACCTTGCCAAGGTGGATGTCGCGGGTTCGAGTCCCGTTTCCCGCTCATCAGGCCGGCTTTTTGCCGGTCTTTTTTTTGACATTCTTTTTCAGTTTTGATATAATTTTTTGTATGGAAGATCAGGTTGAGAGCCGGGCCCCTTCGGGCAGTATCCTCGCGATACGGGACTTCCTCGTTTGAAAACTATTTTCAAAGGAGACGGTTCCCATGACGGCTATCCTATTTGTCATTTTACTCCTGCTCATTTTTTCTGTCCTCACTACCCTTTTTATCATCTATGTTCCTTTTATCCCCGTTATTTCCGAAAATCACGTTGATTTTCTCAACCCGCAACCCGTTAATCTCGATAAAATATTTTCATTCCACGAAGCCTTTTACTGGCCGCATATTTTCTGGGAACTCGCGGGCAGGGTTATCCTCGATGGCGAATGATGGTTTCTCCTCATCTTCACCTCTTAAAAAATAATACCAAGGAGAACGATTATGTCGCTAACAGAAGAACAAGTCCAGCAACTGAAAGGATTGACCGATTCGGAAGTCATCGAACGCCAGAAAAAAGAAGGCTTCAACGAATTACCGTCGTCTAAAAAACGCAGTATCTTCCATATAGCATTCGAGGTAATAAAAGAGCCTATGTTCCTCCTACTGGTGGCTTGCGGTTCTATCTACCTGATGACCGGGGAAACCGTCGACGCCCTCCTGCTTCTCGGGTTCGTTTTCGTGATGATGGGGATAACCATCTACCAGGAGGGAAAGACCGAGAACGCCCTCGAGGCGCTGCGTGACCTCTCCAGTCCCCGCGCGCTTGTGATTCGTAACGGCGAACGTGTCCGTATCGCGGGGCGCGAGGTCGTGCGCGGCGATATTATGTTCCTCTCCGAAGGGGACAGAGTTCCCGCGGACGGGCTATTGCTTTGGGGGATGAATCTGACTGTAGACGAATCCCTTTTAACCGGTGAATCGATCTCGGTGCGTAAATCTCCCGCCGATGACGATGCCGAGACATTCCCGATGAGCCGCCCCGGCGGGGACGATCTCCCGTCGGTATACTCCGGTACGATGGTGGTTCAGGGGCAGGCAGTCGCGCTAGTGAGGTCGATCGGCTTCAATACGGAACTCGGCAAGATCGGGAAAGCACTGCAATCCGTCGAACAGGAAGATACTCTGCTCCAGAAGCAGACAAACCGTCTCGTCCGCGCGATATTCCTCTTCGCGGCAATTCTCTGCGTGAGTGTTATTGTCATAACCGGGCTGGTGATCAAGGACTGGGTACAAGGCCTGCTGAACGGCTTGACGCTCGCTATGGCGATGCTTCCCGAGGAATTCCCCGTGGTATTGACTATATTCCTTGCCATGGGCGCGTGGAGAATATCCAGCAAGAACGTATTGACCCGTAAGATGTCCGCTATCGAAACTCTCGGCGCGGCGACTATCCTCTGCACCGATAAAACCGGTACGTTGACGCAGAACCGGATGTCCATCCGCCGGATATTCGCGCATGACCAGTTTCTCGATATATCCGACCATGAGCATAAAGCCCTGCCCGAAGACTTTCACGTGCTGGTCGAATACGCGATACTCGCCAGTAAAAAAGACCCCTTCGACCCGATGGAAAAGGCTCTGCAAAAGATCGGCGAAATCAAGCTCTCGCATACGGAACATCTTCATTCCGACTGGGAATTGGTGCACGAGTACCCGCTCTCCCGTCAGCTTCTCGCGTTATCGCATGTCTGGGTATCCCCGGAGCATGACGAATATATCATATCGGCCAAAGGCGCGCCCGAGGCGATATTCGATCTTTGCCACCTGCCCGCGAAGGAAATCGAACGGCTCTCGCAGAAGGTACAGGAAATGGCGCAGCGCGGGCTTCGTGTGCTCGGCGTCGCGCGGTCGTTTATCCATGATAAAAAACTTCCCGATATACAGCACGATATCAGCTTCGAGTTTTTAGGGCTGATTGCGCTGGAAGACCCTATCCGTCCGACTGTTCCCGACGCTATCCGGGAATGTTACCATGCCGGGATACGTGTCGTGATGATTACCGGGGACTACCCGGTGACCGCGTCGAATATCGCGCGGCAGATCGGGCTGAATAACCCCGATGAGGTAATTACAGGCGACGAACTGGAAAAGATGAACCCGGAACTGCTGAAGGAACGGGTGAAAAATGTGAACGTATTCGCGCGCGTCGTGCCGGAACAGAAACTCTTTCTTGTGAACGCTCTCAAGGCGAACGGCGAGGTGGTCGCGATGACCGGAGACGGTGTAAACGATGCGCCCGCTTTGAAGTCGTCGCATATCGGGGTGGCTATGGGCGAACGCGGAACCGATGTCGCGCGCGAGGCCTCGTCTCTCGTACTGCTGAAGGACGATTTTTCCTCGATAGTCTCGGCGGTCTCCGTCGGGCGGCGCATCTTCGATAACCTGAAGAAAGCCATGTCGTATATCGTCAGCGTGCATATTCCTATCGCTGGGATGTCGCTGATCCCCATCCTGCTCGGCTGGAAGGAAGGTGTGCTCCTGCCGGTGCATGTCGTGTTCCTGGAGCTCATCATAGACCCCGCGTGCTCAGTCGTATTCGAAGTGGAGCCGGGCAGCCCCACGATCATGCAGCGCCCGCCGCGCGAACCGGGAGAACCGCTCTTCGGCATCAGGAGCCTGACATTCAGCGTACTGCAGG
>MIBD01000013.1:5584-7711 GCA_001829395.1 Spirochaetes bacterium GWF1_49_6
CGCTGATCGCTGTCGGAGCGGTATTCGCGTACGCGATCAAGAGCGGACGGAACGACGACGCGGCGAGAACACTCTCGTTCGTTACCCTCATCTTCTCGAACCTGTTCTTAATCATGACGAACCGGAGCTGGTCGCTGACGATATTCCAGTCTCTCAAGGTAAAAAATGCCGCGCTATTGTGGGTTTTAGGCGGAACCCTGTTATTTCTGGGGTTGGTCGTGTTCGTCCCGTTCCTGCAGGGAGTTTTCCATTTTACGAATGTCGAATGGTACGACCTCGTCATCGCGGCAGTGGCCGGGATGCTTTCGGTCGTCTGGTTCGAGATTGTAAAAATAATCGCATCCAAGCGAAAGGTCGAGCTCCTTAAAGACAGTAAATAGCGGGAAAATTATTGCTGCACCGTAATATCTGGCGTGTGGACTAACTGTTCTGTCATTGCGATGCCGCGCTACAATAAATTATTGAAGCGCGGTAGAAGCAATCTGTGTAAATATCATATAATAACATTCTGACTGCTTCACCGCGTTGCGTTTCGCAGTGACAAGGAAGTACTATTATGCAGTGTTTATCAGCACACCTTATCGGGACCCTTTTTTACAGTTCTATTACCGCAAATAAGTTATGATAAGAATAATCATGCTTTGTTTACGTTTTTTCGTTCAGATTACCCTGCCGTTTACCGAAAATAAGAACAGGTTTTTTATCGACGGAGACGATATGCGTTTCGGTATTCTGTTATTATTCTTTACCGCGGTTATCTCAGCGGACTTGCACGCATCGGTCTATACCGTAAAAGACAACGATACGCTATGGGGCATCGCGCAGAAATACTCATGCGCCGTCAACGATATCATTCTGCTGAATGAAATGGTTTCCGACCAGATTCATAAAAACCAATCGCTGATTATCCCCGATGAAATAAAAAAGTACAAGGTTCAGCCGGGAGACAACCTGATAAAAATAGCGTCGCAAAACCATTCCAAGGTCGGCTATATCATCGTTTATAATAACCTCGCGAGCGAGGATCTTTTCCTAGGACAGACTCTCCTGATACCGGTTATAAAAAGCGCCGTTCCTTCAGTTGCCGAGCCCGCAGGTACGGTTTTATATTATGAGGCACAGCAAGGAGATACGTTATCCCATATCGCGGTAAAATATAGCATCGGGGTGGCCGATCTTCTGAAATGGAATGATAAGCCGAACGAAAATGTATACGCGGGCGAGAAGATAAAAATATTTCTGCCTAAGGGTCAACCGGCGGAAGTAAAAATCTCCCAGCCCAAGGCCGAACCGCTGCTGTTAATTAAACATTCGGTTTCTGAAAACGAAACTCTATCGCATATCGCGGTACAGTACCAAGTTGAAATAGACGACATTGTGAAATGGAACAAAAAGAAAGATAAACAGGTGATGTCCGGGGAGACGCTCGTTATTTATTCGAAGAAGCAGCTTCCCCAGAATACTAAGCCCGCCCCGCAGACCGCCGTATCGAAAACAGTCACCCATACCGTTAAGCCCGGAGACACCCTGACATCGATATCCAAGCTCTACACGGTATCCGTGGAGGAGATTATCTCGCTGAATAAAAAACCGTCCTATACGATTTATATAGGGGAGAAGCTCACTCTGCCCGATAAAGCGCAAAAAACTGATAATAAAAATATTGTAAAGAAAACGGAAAATTGGAATAATAATCAGAAGAGTGTTATATTAACCATAGGAAGTAAGCCAAATCCGACGCCTGTGAAGAAGCCGACCGGGAAACCGTGGGATAAAAGTTCGGTATTTGCGGTACAGCCCGGAAAAATTACCGGGGTAAGCGTATTGGAACGGGGGGTATTGATCAACCTGAGCGCACCCCAGAAAGTAAAAAACATGGGCGCGGGAATTGTCGAATTCGCGGGATTTGTTACGGGATATAATAACATTGTGATAGTGAAATACCCCGATAATAAAAGAGCCGTCTACGGCTATCTGGACGAAGTTTACGTTAAAAAGAACCAGGCGGTTAAAGAGGGCGATTTTATCGGGAAGGTAAATATTTCCAAATTGACTGCAAAGATACAATTTTATCTGGAACTGCGCGATGGGAAACAGACCTTGACCGTTTTTAACTGTTTCCCGTTT
>MIBD01000013.1:7734-7894 GCA_001829395.1 Spirochaetes bacterium GWF1_49_6
GAAAAAATAGAAGGAGAAAACAATGATGATCGATTCCACATGGAAAAACGTTATCTCCGATTGGAATGAAACCCGTGAGAAAAAAGCCTTTATCGTACTGAACCATGTCGATCATGCAATCGATAACGCGATCAGGAATAAGAATATCAAGCATCTCCAA
>MIBD01000014.1:0-2261 GCA_001829395.1 Spirochaetes bacterium GWF1_49_6
TTTAGCGTCATTCAACCGCCGTTCACACGGCATTTAAGGCGTATTTCAGTTCCGTTTACGCAAACCTCGACATCAGCAACGCATAACGCGCGAAATTGTACACGAGGTTTTGCATCCCTATCTGCGCTCTCGCCCTGTTTATCCCTACCGTCCTGATTTCCATCCCGTCCATGCTGTTTTCCATAAATGCGAACGGGTGTTCGCCTCGCGCCCTCACCCTGCTTTTTTCCCTGTTCTTCTCTTTCTGCTCTTTCGTCAACGGCTTATTCCGGTAGCCCTTTTCATGTATTTTATTCTCGATCCCAAGTTTCAATAAAACATCCGCCACCGCCGGACCTACATACGCGCTGTCTGCGTACAACGGTATCCCCGCGTCATCCTCGTTCACCAACTCTTCGATAGCCTGTGAATCATGAACATTCGCGCTTGTCACATGATAACTTTTCACCATTTTTGTTTTTACGTCTACCTTGACATGGTTTTTATAACCGTGGTGCCGCTCTTTGTTTTTGGTCGTCCATCTCGCGTCCCTGTCCTTCTGCGCGAGTTTCGACGGGTTTTCCTCCCACCCATCGGGTATCTCCCCATCCTTGATGGCTTTATTTTCTTCGCGGGTATTCCGCTGTTTCGGGCTTTCCACAAAACTCGCGTCAACAATCACTCCCGCTTTCCCCACCACCCCGGCTTTCGCAAGGTTTCTGTCGAACAGCTCGAACAACTTCTCGAACACCCCCGCGTTCGTCAGACGTTCACGAAACTCCCATATCTTCCTCGCATCGGGCACCTGATCCGACAATGTGATCCCCAGAAAACGCTGCGCCGACAGGCTGTCGTTGATCACGAACTCGGTCCTTTCGTCCGATAGGTTGTAATACCGTTGATACACCAGTATCTTGAACATGAACACGTAATCGTAATGCGGCGCTCCGCCGGGAGCTTTTTGTTCCTTCGGCGTCAACGCCTCGTTCAGAACTTCCCGGAAATTCTCCCATTCCACGAACAGGTTCAGTTTATCCATCGGCGTCTTTATCCCGTTCAGCTTTGCCATCCGTTCCTGATACTCGAACAGTCCCCGGTCTTTTTTCTTGATCTTTGTCCCATAGTGATTCTTTTTACTCATAGCCGTTACCCTCGTTTCTTTGACTATGATTTTATCATGTTTTATACTTTTTCTAAACTATCGGGTGAGTTTTTAGAAGCGCCCTATAATAAAAATAAGACGGACAAAAGCAGTGTCAATAAAAAAGGGAAATTATACTGGGAAGGCATCACCTTGGAAATCACAGAGAACATTTTCTCCATGGATTCCGAATTGATGATACTATCTTTGGGTGCAAGTCCGCAATCATTTTTTCCACCGTCAGCATCGCTAGTGTATTTTCCAAAGATGTTTTTCAGTCTCAACATGATGACAAGAATCAAACTAGTTTTCCATCCAGCCCAGTTCTTCGAATGGGGTTTCGGTTACGCGAGGAACGTCAACGCGGCATATGATTCAAATCCTTCGGCGTCGCTCCCTAATTTAACATACTCTGGAGACATCGTTCATAGTTATCTTGCAGATCAATCCGTTTCGCACGGGATCATCGGGAATATCGGAATTAGGATTCCATTATGCAATTTCAGTTCCTTTTTTGGAAGCGCTGATTGGATTATTGGTATAAACGACCTAACAAAGGTTTTTCAAGGCAAGTATCAAAAGCTATTAAAAAACATCATTGTGGATGCAGGAGTGGACCTGAAACTTGGATTTTTCGGTTTAAGCTTTTATTATCAATGGTGCTTTGATAATGTGTTAGAATCCGATTATCAAGTTTATGAAGGAATCGGAGCGGGAATAAAAATCTGGCTGTAATTTGATTTACCCGGAAGAAAATCGGTATGAACAGGAGAATTCGATGAGCCAAATGGAACGGATCGCGTTTATTGACCGGAGAATTCGACATAAGGGCGGGGTGCGCTTGAAGGATATCTGCGATCATTTTGAAGTTTCCGACCGTCAGGCAAAACGTGATATAGAGTATATGCGGAACCGTCTGCTGGCGGAGATCGAGTACTCGAATGAGAAGAGGTGTTATATCTATAAGGAAGTCCCCGCATCCCTCGATAATTTTGATGAGAAGACTCTCCTGTTTTATGTGTTCATGAAAAGGATTGCGGAAAACATGAACTATCTGCCGATTATTTCAGATGTCCTACTTAATGAACTCTCGGGTCATATTTCACGGGATTATTTCCAAGTAAGTGACAAGATCGAATAC
>MIBD01000014.1:2294-9658 GCA_001829395.1 Spirochaetes bacterium GWF1_49_6
ACTCTTTCGCAGATCAGCGTATCGTTCATCTGGTTTACCACGACGTTGAGGGAAATGAATCCGAAAGGATGATCGAATCCGCGAGGCTGATCAATTATTCAGGGAAATGGTATATGGTCGCATGGGACTTATCCTGCAATGATTTCAGAACATTCCTAATCTCTCGTATAGTCCGGGCCACCCTGACAAAGGAACCCTTCGCGGGCGGATGGGGCGAGGAGCGCCTGAAAAAGCACCTGTCGTCCGGGTTCGGTATTTTTAAAAGCGAGGATGTCACAAACGCCGTCATTCGTTTCTACCATCAGGTCGCCAATATCGTTTCGCGTCAGAACTGGCACTCTCAGCAGACGACGTTAAACGGGTCCGACGAGTATGGCGAGTATTTCGAGATAAAACTGCCGGTTGGCAATTTCACCGAACTCCTCGGTAAAGTGCTCCGTTACGGGGCGAAGGCGAGGATCGTTTTACCTACCAAGCTGAAGAAAGCGTGGGAGAAAGAGATCCGTGAGATGGAAAAGATGATAGAGTAGTCTCCCTATAAAAAATGCATCGAGATACTGGTGTTATGAAAATATTTTATCATTGTGGAGGTCTTATGGTATCACCCTATGGAAAAATAAAGTGGCTGGATATGACCGAAGCCGAGCGTTTGGCAATGATCGCGTTTATCAAATACCCGAAGCTTTACCTGGTTTTCGAAGAGTGGGGCGATTTGGATGATTATCCGGATATGAGAGAGCTTTATGAGGATTGCCTCTGTGAAGTGTATCATATCACCGAACGTGAGGAACACCGTGAATATATGCAGACCTGTGACAAGGAACGCGAAGAATTGATCGAGACTGGGCGTTGGGAAGAGATCAGAAAGTTTTACGAGGATGAGGCTCCCGAAGAGATTCAGACAAATATGCACTATGCGGTGAATTATTTGACCAAGACCTATGGAATCCAGGAATGGAATGTAGAACAGATTGTGTGCGGAAACTGGTAAAAAACAGTATGAATAATTGAAAATCCAAAGTATATAGAATTATCTTTGCATGAAAGAAATTGAATATCAGCGGTTTTGAATTTTATTTTTAGATACTGTATAATGAATTGAAGGTTTTCCAAGCAGTTTTCAGGAGATATACAATGAGCCCGAACCGCGATATACATGAACAAACCGAATTTTTACTTTATAAGACTGAAGATGGGAAGATTAAAATTCAGGCGCGGCTTGAAAATGAGACTATATGGCTGACACAGACTCAAATGGGGGAACTGTTTCAATCTACCCAGCAGAATATCAGCCTGCATATTCAGAATATCTATTCCGAAAACGAATTGACACGAGAGGCAACTCACAAGGAATTCTTGTCAGTTCGAAAAGAGGGGGAAAGGGAAGTCAAGCGCAGCCTCGATCATTATAATCTTGATATGATCATTTCCGTCGGATACCGGGTCAATAGTCTTCGAGGTACGCAGTTTAGGATATGGGCTACCGAACGCCTCAAGGAATATATTGTCAAGGGTTTCACGATGGACGACGAGCGCCTGAAGTCGGCAGGAGGGGGAAACTACTTTGACGAACTCCTCGCGCGTATCCGCGATATCCGTTCATCCGAAAAGATATTCTGGAGGAAGGTGCTGGATATTTATTCAACTAGTATTGATTACGATCCTAATTCCAACGAATCTCAAACGTTCTTTGCTACTATTCAGAATAAAATGCATTGGGCAGCTCACGGGCATACTGCGGCTGAAATTATATATAACCGGGCTGATTCAGATAAGCCAAATATGGGTATGACCAATTGGGCGGGTTCTACTATCCGCAAAGGCGAAGTAACGATTGCTAAGAACTATCTTGCCCCGGAAGAACTGGATATACTGAATCGCATTGTCACCGCATACCTGGAATTCGCGGAGCTTCAGGCAATGAACAGAAAACCTATGTATATGAAGGATTGGATTCTCAAGTTGGACGACTTCTTAAAAATGTCAGATCGTGAACTACTCACTCATGCGGGAAATATCTCGCATGATGAGGCACAGAAAAAAGCATTAACGGAATATGAGATGTTTCATTCCAAACAATTAGAGGCTCCCAGTCAAGCGGAAAAGGACTTTATTGAAGCTGAGAAAAAGATGAAAAAGATTGAATCTGTTGATAAAAAGAAAAAACCTTAACTATCTATTCCCTCCTATCGAAATATAATACACTTTATGAATCTTACATTTATGTTGGACATTTAACAACATATATGATATTATTGTAAAGTAGGAGACATATTCATGCTGAAACAATTATTATCTCTTCCGCAGGATGAGCCGCTATTTTCCGGGTTTCTTGTCCGGCCGGGAGGGGCTGAAAGTTCATGGAAAATCACCGGTCGAGAAAGAGTTAGAGAACGCGGAAAAGAAGATTGGGCGTATGGCTATGGAGCTGGAGCTTTATAAAAAAAAAGAAGATTTCCTGAATCGAAAAAAAAGGAATTCATAGCGGAGTATGTCGAAAAAGAGAGCGAAGTTACAAACAAACCTTTTTCGATAAGGATGGTACTTTCCGTCGCGGGATTGAGTTCGTCAGCATACTACGGCAAAAAGAAGTCGAGTCGGAAACTGAAACGGGGACCCAAGACTGAAATTAATGACAATGAATTGCTGAATCTGATACGGGAAGAGATTGCGGGATTGAAATTTTTCGGGATGGGGTATATCAAGATTTGGATTAGGATAAACAGGAAGCTTGAGAAGAGAGGGTTATCGGTAGGCAGGAAAAGAACTTACAGGGTAATGAAGGACAATAATCTCCTCGAGAAAAGCCCCGGGAAGCCTGTGAAGAACAAGCATGACGGGAAGATCATAACCGACAAACCGAACGTGATGTGGGCGACGGACGGGAAACGGTTCTGGACGAGAAAAGAAGGATGGTGCTGGTTCTTCGGGATCAGCGATCATTTTAACTCGGAGATTATCGCGTTTCACACCACGAAGAACGGGGATCGTTTCAACGGGTTTGTCCCGCTTCAGGAAGCTGTGAATAAACGGTATGGCGGCTTTAGAAAAGGGATAGCGGAAGGTTTGAGCCTTCGTACCGATTTGGGTTCGATTTATACATCGGGACATTTCAGAAACAGCGCCGAGTTTTTGGGGATCGAGATGTCTTATACATGGGCGAAAAGCCCGGAGAGTAACGGGATTATCGAACGATTTCATAGAACCCTAGAAGAACAGGTTTTCAAGATATACGATTTCGAGACTTTGGAAGAAGCAACAGCGAAGATAAAAGAGTTTGTTGAGAACTATAACCGGGAGTGGATGCTGGCCAGACTGGGCTATATGTCGCCCTTGGAAGCCAGAAAATGTTATGAGGATAAACTCTTAAATGTTGCTTGACAAATCGGGGCTAATACATCTATTGGAGTAATGAAATGAAAATGAAATCCATCTTAAAGTTGTTTGTTATTTTCCTTTCTTTAATACTTCCACTCCATGCAAAAGTAAGTAAAGTCTTATGGAGTATAAAAACCGGAAAAGAAATTGATGGAAGCCCATGTATATGGGATGGAAAGGTCTACTTCGGGAGTAAAGATAGCTTTTTTTATTGTGTCGATGCAATATCTGGAAAAATTATTTGGAAAACCGAGACTGGTACTTGGGTAGATTCCAGTCCATGTATATGGGATGGAAAGGTCTACTTCGGGAGTAGAGATAGTTATTTATACTGTTTAGATGCAGCTACTGGGGAGATAATTTGGAAATTTCAGACTGCAGATGATATTAATTCCAGTCCATGTATATGGGATGGAAAGGTCTACTTCGGGAGTTATGATAAAAACATTTATTGTTTAGATGCAATTTCTGGAGATTTTGTCTGGTCGATTAAGGCAGATCATTTTATCTATTCCAGCCCCTGTGTATGGGATGGAAAGGTCTACTTCGGGAGTTATGATAAAAACATTTATTGTTTAGATGCAATTTCTGGAAATACTTTTTGGAAGTTAAAAACAGGTGATAAGATTGCTTCCAGTCCATGTATATGGGATGGGAAAGTTTATTTTGGTAGTGATGATGGAAAACTATACTGTATTGATGCAGGTACACCGGGAATGAAGGGAGTTTCTTTTCCATCCATCAGTGGAATGGATACAATGATTGAGAAATAATATTTCTTAACATAAATCAGCTTATCGGTGATATTTATGGTAATTCGTTTTGTACAGTTTTGTACTTCATTCGTTCCCATCCTGTATGAATTTCAATTCAGCCCTCATACCTATATTATCCTCGATTTCATGCGTATTGAAGTAAATATCTGTAGACCGGAATAATTAAGATCTTCACCCCATCTTCAACCAATTCGCCTTCCTCATCATAGGTTAGGATGAATCCTTCTTTCATTTTCAGGGTTTTGCAGACAGCAACCAGACTGTTTATTTCCCGAGTCTTTGTGTTATTGTCAGATAATGAATAACAAACCTGAATCAGACGAACTGGAACATCCTTCTCTATAAGAACAAAATCGCATTCCTTTCCATTTTTTATAAACGCAATACTCTTACCGGATTTCCTAAGTTCAAGCATTACCAGATTTTCCAGTAATTTTCCGTAGTCATTCTTATAGTCGTATGATGTAGCACATAACAAACCGTTATCGATCCCGTAGTATTTTTTTTCCGATAATTCCTGCTTTAATATGGAAGAGGCAAACTTTTTTAATGGTAATATAAGATAAACCGCTTCGGCTGCGTCCAGAAAATCGTAAAGCATATTTTTTCCAATTTTATAACCCTGCGATTTGAGTTCATTGTAAATCTTATTGACAGATAATGGTTTCGTTACCGATTCAAAAACTCGCTTTAAGAAATACTTCAATGTCCCCAGATTCGTGATACTGAATCTTTCGACTATGTCCCGGTATATCATAACATTATAATATTCCTGAAGGGTTTTTCCTCGGGGTTCTTCGGATAATGTGAGAGTTTCGGGAAAACCGCCGTTCCATAAAAAGCTTTCGAAATGCCGGATTATTCTTGCCTTTCCCGCGGGATCATACAAATCAGGTTTCATATCATAAAACCAAAGGTATTCGCTGAAAGAGAGAGGAAATACTTCATAATTGATCGACCGACCCCGCAGGGTTGTTGAGATATCCGAACTCAGAAGGTGTGCATTAGAACCCGTAATGAATACATTTCCTGAGACTGTATCGACAATTCTTCGGACGAATTTCTCCCAATCGGGAATATTCTGCACTTCGTCAAAAAAGAAGTAGACATTTTTAAGAGGAGTATCCAGGTAGAGTTCACGATATGACTCAAGAATTGAATCAAGTTCTTCCGTTTTAAAGTTCAGCCGTTCGTCTTCAAAATTGATGTAAACAATCTTTTCCCGGTCTATTCCATTGCCGATCAGTCGCTGGATCGTATCGTACATCAGGAATGTCTTTCCGCTTCGCCTCACTCCGGTAATAGAAACTATTTTTCCCGCGTCTACCGGTAATGAAACATTTCTTTTATGGACAATGGGGAGGTCACGGGTTTGGAAATTTCGTATGATTTCTTTAATTATATCTTTCTTCATAGCAAGGATATTATACCAATATATTTCCTTATTGTAAAGAAATATTTTGATAATTCGATGAATCTTGATTAAAAAGTGGGTAAATATTAGCTTTGCGCTCGAATTTTACCGTTTATTTTCTCAATTTCTCCAGCAGTTCCGCGGAACCGGGCGCGTTTTCCCAGTATTTCCCATAGTTCCGGTAAACCCTGTACGCTTCTTCTTTACTTCCAACCCTGAAGTACTCCTCGCGATAATCTTTGGGACGCGCATGAGATTTTTTCTTTAACTCCTGAATTACAAGCGGATATTCTTCGGCTATTTTCTGTAATTCTTTCAACGCAGACGATTTCCTTCCCAGATGCAGAAACGTGATCACCCGGCAAAGCGCTAATTCCGCCATAATATCGTCTGGAAACTCCTCTAAAAGTTTGAGCGTGATATCGTACTTCTTCATCTCGAAGTATATTTCAGGAAGCTTTACACGCGCCCCCAGATGATCGTTTTCATCGAACCATAGAAGCTTCTCGAAGAAGACGCGGCTTTCTTGAAATTTCTTTTCATGCAGCATCATAGAAGCTATTCTGAACATAAACCTTAAAAAAGGTCTGTTTTCAACAACTTCCCACTCCATTCTTTTATCGTCTGGGATTTTTTCAAGAATATCGTATAATTCGCTTACCGATGTATTAATTATACTTTTTACTGCCGCCATCTTCTCCATATCCCAATAATAATCGATAAGGAAAGAATAAACATCGAACATACACGCTGTCTTGGAGATAATTTTCTCTCCCGCTTCAGCCGCCAACTCCCATTCCCCCGCTTCATGCGAGTCATAAAACCGCTCTATGGCTTTCTTAATGGCGGATGGTAATCCGGGGAATGTGATCACTCCTTGATCGTCGAGAAAAATGATGCTGGGCACGATTCTCTTTTTTACCGGCCGAGGCTCTTTCACAGGTTCGTTTTTCTCGATAATTCCCCTCTTTTTCATGTCGGAAATAAATTGAAGGGCTGCGGGAAGAATTTTTACCTTAACCACATCTATCCCAGCTTTCGCGCACGGTTTTTCCAGTTCCGTAAATACCCTGTTCTGCTTTACCTTAATTCGAGACGGATATGCTTTGTTTTGGTTGATAGTTTTCTCTAAATGAGAAAGGATATTGCCGTCTTTGTCCGCTACAAAAGGTTCGAGGTTGAGAATCATCCCGGATTCTTCATCGACAATCACCACCATTATCGGGAAAAATGTTATACTGTTCTCATCTACCAACGGCTTTAGGTTATCGACAATCTCCACTTCCCATACATTACGCACCTTCTTTACATCCTTTCCGATTTCCAAAGACGGTTGAAACAGCATAAGATCGGAGTCCTCATCGAAAAGATCGTTCCAATGTACGAGTTTTTGACTCCACTTGCCATCCTTGTAATAACTGGTCAGGTACGCATCGTCCTCGGGGCATAACTCCTCGGGCTTATTTTTATACTTTTCGAGTATTTCCAAATATCGCGGAAATATCGAAATTAGAAAATCCGCATCCTCTTCGCTGATATCATATATCCAATAGCCCGGCGTTATGCGGGCGAAAACCGGCCACCCGACTTTATTCTTATAATTGTGTCCCAATACCCTCGCGGTTTTTATCATCTCGGAATCCGCCTCGTTCCGGGATTCGAAGTGGATGTAGATCATGTTCTGTCTGCGCCACGCTTCTTCGAGAGACGCTTCTTTCCTCGCCATTTTAAGATAGCCGTCCAACCCCTCTTTCCCGATATAGATGTTCAGCCCGAATACTTCGCCGCCAGCTCCC
>MIBD01000014.1:9664-22742 GCA_001829395.1 Spirochaetes bacterium GWF1_49_6
ACGCCGTATGCCGTCTCGCCGGTTCCCGGTTCGATAATAGCCGTTATATCGTAATCGGTGTAGAAGTCCCATGGCTCCATTTCAAGTATCCTGTTTGCATATTCGAAGAGTGTCTTCCATTTGGAAAGCGGAATATTTTTCTTCATGACTTTTCCCTACCCCGTACTTATTAGGCTATGGCTTGATACAAGTTTCCCCCGTCCCAACCCTCTTATAGAATGATTTCCCCACCCTTTCGATATGCTCCGTCAACTCCGGATTGGCGATCTCCTTTGTCACAGAGATATCCAACGTATAAGGCTGATTCAGGTCGTCCATCTCATTTTCGAACTTCGCGAGTAATGGAAGATCGATCCTTTCGCCGATAAAAGTGAGATTTATATCCAAGCCGGGTTTGTACTTCCCCTTTGCGCGCGAACCGTATAATGTTGTACTCGAACACCTGAATAAACCCCATCAGTTCTAGTTCGTTCAAGTCTTTTTTTATCGATAATCTTCGTCGGTTACGCAAGCGCAGTGCGAAAGTTACTAAACCTTTGTATCCATCGTATATCTTTCGTTTCCATCGATTTCTCCGGTATGATCCTGATACAATTATACCAAATCCCGCCCTGTTTGTAAAAATTCGGTGACGTAAGGTTAAACTTCCCCTGTGGTCACGAATTCGATATAATTCTCGCGTGTGATAAATTTCACCTCGGAACCGGGATAGCCGTCAAGGAAGGACTGCGGCGCTTTTTGCTTTCCCCTGCCCCACTTGAATTCGTAGCCGGTGAATTTCCCGTCCATTTCTTCAATATAATCGATTTCCTGCTGAGTAATAGTTCTCCAGAAATACCGATTGCACCACACGCCGCTATAATCGTTCCGTTTCTTCCGCTCGCTGATTATAAAATTCTCCCATAATGCGCCGGTATCCTGACGGAGCGCTAACGGATTAAAATTCTTGATAATCGCGTTACGGATACCGTTGTCGTAGAAATAGATTTTTCTGCCCTTTTTGATCTCGTTCCGCATATTCCTCGCTAATGACGGAAGGCGGAAAACGACAAACGTTTTTTCGAGTAGATCGATATATCGTTCTAATGTCTCTTTATCCGATCCTATTATCTGCCCAAGCTCATTGTAACTTACTTCACTTCCTAATTGCAAAGCCAAAGCTAAAACAAGCTTTTCCAGGATTACCGGTTTTTTAATCTGCGCCATCATAAATATGTCTTTATAAAGGTAACCCTCGGAAATAAGCCGAAGCACCTCTTTTTCCTCGCCCGGCTTATTCACAACCTCGGGATAATAACCGTAAATCATCCGTTGTTCCAGAAGCCTGTTTTCTTCCATCGAGGACGTATGACCTGCCATTTCTTCAAATGAAAATGGGTACAAATGGTACTCATATTTTCTCCCGGTTAACGGCTCTTTGATACTATCGGTCAAATCGATTGCCGAGGATCCGGTTACAATAATTTGGATATCCAGGATATTATCGACCATCAATTTTAATGTCAACCCGATGTTTTCAATCCGTTGCGCCTCGTCGATCACGACAATCCTTTTATTCCCGATGATTCCTTTCAGGCGTGTGGACGTCGGTTTTGCGAGCATTTCGCGGACATCAGACTCGTCTCCGTTTAGCCATAAGACGTCATTTTCATATTCTACTGTTATCTGCTTCAACAAAGTCGTTTTCCCGGTTTGATGCGGACCGATAATGAGAATCGCCTTTCCCTTGAAGAATTTCTCTTGAATATTTTTTGAAATTACTCTTTCTATCATGGAAAAATGGTATCATAACCGAATTATTATGTCAATATTCTCGATTATAAACACTAAAATCTATTCATGATTCAGCTTATTAGCATTTTTTTTGTAATTCGTTGTACGGTTCACTACATGGTATACTACATGGGTAACACTTTTTCTATATATAATAACCCTCTGTTTTAGCCTCTATATAAGCCTTTTTTATCAGATTAAAGGGGAAGGTTACAATACCTATATAAAAAAAGTCTCCACAGAGACCGAAACGAGCACTGTTTTTATTCTGTATTAAAGGTTATTCTGCTCAACGCTTCGATAAAGAATTCCTTCGACCATACCTCGATTTTGCTTTGATCGCTGATAAACGGCCGAATATCAGCTTTTGCTTGGTTGATATCAAGGGTTTTTATCCTTTCCAGAAGTAGTTTCCGGATCATGTTTTCATCTGTGCCCGATGAATCAGATACTTCGCCGGTTTGAACAAGACGCGCAACAAGATGATTCAAATTGACCGGAAACTGTTTTCCCGCAAACCATACTAAGTCGTACCAGTCCCTGCCCTTTACCCTTTTTCCTCACTTTCGAGCAATTAACGCATGAAGCTTACCAGCGAACATAGAAGATAGATCGAACGCCCGGATTGAATATGGATGCGGCAAAAATTGATACGTAAATATTTCCTTTTCATAAAGAAGTCTGTCGCATAGTGCCTTCTCCGGTGACGCAATCAGGAATCATAGTTGGCCGTCAATATCAATATGATGATAACCTATGGAGTAATAATCAACTGGCTGATGAATGTACCCGAAACGGCCTACTGGAGTATCAAATTGTTTTGTTTTTCCGGTAGTCAACGAAACAATCTCTTTCACTCCTTCAGGGATCAGATTCCAATAACTCAATGCATATTCGAACGAAATGTATGACGGATCGTAGATCATATTCGTAAGGATTTCCCTTGAGTAAGGAACTGTGTTTTTATTCTTTTGGATATATAAGCACTGAGTGCGTTCATAAGAAGTTGATTATCAAATTCCGGATAGTCAGGTATTGATACGCAGGGACATATCGTGTCTCTATGTAAAAGGAAAGTTAAATATTGTTCTATGTTTCCTCATCGAACTCCCAAAATAATTTTTCCCGAATCCCTTGACAACTCGCGGAAATAGATGTATAATATACTATAAATATGATAGTATTAGTAGTATATAGGAGGCGCGTATGAAAATAAATATCAATGGGGATTTGAAAGAGATAATAAAAGCCCCCTTTTCAATAGGAGAATTAATTGAGCTTCAAAATGTAGAATCGCCCGATATAGTCTCCGTCCAGCTCAACGGTGGTTTTGTAGAACGCGGGAGTTTTAAGAGTACGTTTCTAAATGACGGCGACAGCGTGGATTTTCTCTATTTTATGGGAGGAGGCGCCGATGAACGGATTTACGACTAAGGCCATTCACGGTGTCCGCGAGCCGGACACGCATAATGCGCTTCGGCCTCCTGTTTATGAAAGCGTTACATTCGAATTCGACTCCTCGGCAGACTTGGAGAACGCGTTTCTGGGCAGGAAACCCGCTCATACCTACTCGCGCATTACCAACCCGACGGTCGCGGAATTCGAGAAAAGACTCACTTATCTCTCGGGAGGCCTAGGCACTATCGCGGTTTCATCCGGTATGGCGTCCATTGCCAATACTTTTCTATCGATAGCGGGCACCGGAGACAATATCGTTATCTCGCCCTTCCTGTTCGGTAACACGTTTTCCCTACTCGCATCCACCCTCAAACGGTGGGGACTGGAAATACGGCTTGCCGATTTTTCCGATATGAACGCGATCGAGAAATTATTGGACGATCGAACCCGCGCGGTTTATCTGGAGTCTATCACAAATCCACAGCTTGCTGTATATGATATTCCTCAAATCGCGCGTATTGCAGATAGACATGGTATTCTTGTGATTCTCGATAATACGGTAATGACCCCCTACGCTTTCGACGCGAAAGCCGCCGGAGTGCATATTGAGGTACTATCGGCGACAAAATATATATCGGGAGGGGGTACTGCCGTCGGCGGTGCGATTATCGATTACGGAACTTATGACTGGTCGAAGAATCCCCATCTCTATGACGATGTAAAGGCTTACGGCCGGTTTTGTTTCCTACGGCGGCTGCGTCAGGAGGTTTACCGGAACACGGGAGCGTGTATGTCTCCGCATACCGCATACCTTCTCAGTCTCGGACTAGAAACCCTCGCGCTCAGGATAGAACGGAGTTTCGGTAACGCTCTAAAAATATCCGAATACCTGTTAGACTGGAAGGATGTAGTTTCGGTAAACTACCCAGGGTTAAGGTATTCCGGGTACCGTCAGATTTCCGAACAATTATTCGACGGACGCTTCGGCGGAATCCTAACCTTTTCGCTGAAGAATAAGGAAGACTGCTACCGTTTCATGGATGCGTTGAAAATAATCCGGCGCGCGACGAATATCAACGATAATAAGACTCTGATTATCCACCCCGCGTCTACTATATATTGTGAATTTTCGCCGGAGGAACGTGCGAGACTCGGTGTATCCGATACTATGCTGCGGCTGTCCGCGGGTATCGAAGATATCGATGACCTGATTGCGGATATAGGACAAGCGTTAAACGTTTTGGGTTAACGGAGGCTGCAATGGATTTTTCTGACGAACAGCTGGAACGTTACAGCAGGCATATTCTCCTGAAGGACATCGGTATAGAAGGGCAGGAAAAAATACTTTCCGGGAGCGTCCTGATTATCGGGGCGGGCGGATTGGGCGCGCCAATAGCGCTCTATCTCGCCGCCGCAGGTGTCGGAAAGATCGGTATCGCCGATTTCGATAAAGTCGAGCTTTCCAATCTACAGCGTCAGGTAATTCATTTTACCTCTGATATCGGTAAACGCAAGGTGGACTCTGCGGCGGAGAAAATGAAAGCGATCAATCCGGATGTCGAGACTGTGGTTTACAGCGACTATCTCAACTCCCATAATATCCGGGATGTCATTCGCGACTACGATTTCGTAATCGACGGGACGGATAATTTTGCGTCGAAGTTTCTCATCAACGATGCGTGCGTGTTCGAGGGCAAACCTTTTTCCCACGGCGGAATCCTGCGTTTTGACGGACAGACCATGACTGTTATCCCTAACGTCACGCCCTGCTACCGTTGCGCGTTCCATGAGCCGCCTCCGGCGAACGCGGTTCCGACCTGTTCGCAGGCCGGTGTATTAGGTCCGGTTGCGGGGATGCTCGGAACTATTCAGGCAACCGAGGCGTTGAAGTTTCTTACAGGCGCGGGGGAACTCCTGACAGGCCGGCTCCTAATATTCAACGCGAAAACCATGCGCTTCAGGACGGTAGAGATCAGGAAGAATCCGAATTGTCCCGTCTGCGGCGATCATCCTTCCATAACAGAGTTGTTTGACGGCGAACAGGCGATATGCGATCTGAAGCATTAAACGGAGGTTAAAATGGCTGATAAAAAGAAAAAACTGTCGCTCATTGTTTTCAGCGGCGATTTCGATAAACTGGTGGCGGCGTTCACCCTCGCGAGCGGAGCGGCCGCTGTGAATTATGAGGTCAATCTCTTTTTCACATTTTGGGGCCTCAACGCGGTCAAGAAAGCGAAGGGACGTCGTTTTACCGGTAAGGGCTTTCTCGCGCGGGTCTTCGGCTTCCTGATGGGTGGACGGAAAAACGTCCCTTTAAGCCGTATGAACTTCGGCGGGATGAGCCCGAGGCTGATGACCGGGATGATGAAAAAGAGGAACGTCGCGACATTGAACGAACTGGTCGAAGCGTCGATCGCCCTCGGGGCGAAGTTCTACGCCTGCGAGATGTCGATGGTCATACTCGGCTTGACATTGGACGATTTTATCCCCGAGGTCAAGGAAGTCCTGGGAGTAGCGAAATTCCTCGAAATTTCCCAGGACGGCGAAACTCTGTTCATTTAGAGGTGAAACATGGAAATACTGGATATTACAAAAGAACATTGCCCCATGACGTTTGTGAAAACAAAGCTCCGGCTGTCGAAGATGAAACGCGGCGAACGGGTGGAAGTCCTCCTCCTCGAAGGAGAGCCGCTCGATAACGTGCCCAAGTCGGTCACGGAACAGGGCGATAAGGTGATCGGAATCGCGCACCTGAAGAGCGGTATTCACAGCGTGGTAATCGAAAAATGCTGAAGATAATAAGAAGCGTTTATGACAAGGCGGTCGCCCATGCGAAGCGGGAGGCTCCGCTCGAAGCGTGCGGGTATTTCGCGGGCAATGACGGCGCTGTGACGGAAATCTATAAGCTGACAAACACAGACCGAAGCGGCGAACATTACGCAATGGACCCGTCGGAACAATTCGCGGCGCTGAAGTCCGCGCGTGGAAAGGGCTTATCCCTTATCGCGGGTTATCATAGCCATCCCGCGTCTCCAGCGCGCCCCTCCGTGGAAGATATCCACCTGGCGTACGATCCCAATCTTCTCTACGTTATCGTTTCGCTGGCGGAAAAGGAACCGGTTACGAAGGTGTTTGAAATTAGAAATGGCGATGTGACTCCGGTCGCGTTGGAGGTGATCGATGATAACATACAAAATACCGGAAAAACTTGAGGCTGAAATAAACGCGCTTGAAGCATTGATCGCGGATTATAACAAAGGAATTATAGACAAAACAACCCTAAAGGCGCACCGCGTCCCGTTCGGGGTTTATGAACAGCGGACGCCGGATACCTATATGGTACGGGTGCGTTGCGCGGGAGGCGTCATTACCCCGGCGCAACTCGCCGCGGTTGCGGAGAACGCGCGCAATTACGGAAGCGGGCGGCTCCATATCACGACCCGTCAGGAAGTGCAGATTCACGACGTAGCGCTCGAAGGGCTTATCCCGGCGATTCGTAGTCTTAAAGAAGCGGGGCTATCTACACGCGGAGGCGGCGGCAATACGCTCAGGAATATCACCGCCCCGGCGAATGCGGGGATTTCGCGCGAGGAACCGTTCGATGTTACCCCGTATACAGTGGGTCTGACGGAATACATGATCTCGGACGGCGAATCATGGAACCTGCCCCGCAAGTTTAAAATCGCTTTCTCGCATGATGTGAATGACGGTATCTTTCCTTCGGTGAACGACCTTGGTTTTTTCGCGAGGACAGAGCACGGCGTAAACGGATTCACTGTTTTCCTTGGCGGCGGGATGGGGGCGAGACCGTCGACCGGAGTCCCGGTTATCGGATTTGTCACCGCCGAGGAAATTCTAAGCGTAGCTCTCGCCGCACGAAGCTTATTCGCGAAATACGGTAACCGGAAGAACCGTCACGCCGCGCGCCTGCGTTTCGTAAAAGATAAATACGGCGCGGAAAAATTTGTCCGTCTGTTTCATCAGGAATGGGAGGAGGCGAAAAAGTACCCACCGATCCTTATTACTGAAACGGAAACCTCTCCGAGACATTCCCCGGAACAGGAACCGGTTATTCCTCAGGATATCAATAAATATGAGGCGTGGAAAAAGAAATACGCGCGGGAACAGAAAAGTGCGGAATTGTATTCCATTGAAATTCCCGTCATTCTCGGGGACTTGTCTTCGGAAAATGCGGAAACGCTCGCACGGTTTCTCAAATCGTTCGGCGACGATGTCATCCGGTTTACCACACGTCAGAACATTCTCTTACGAAATATCCCCGGATTGTTACTCGGTAACATATATGAAATCCTGTCTCAAATATTCGAACTGAACCGTTCCCCGTTCGCCGGAGGACTAACCGTCTGCGCGGGCGCGTCGACTTGTCAGCTCGGTATATGCCTGTCCCGGGGCGCGGCGTTGGAAACAATACGGCTGATTGAAGAATCGAGCGTCGATTTAGACGGCAAAGAAACGCCGTCGATTAAAATATCCGGATGCCCGAACTCCTGCGGACAGCATTGGACCGCCGATATAGGGTTTTACGGGACGACATTTAAAAAGGACGGACGGTTATATCCCGCGTATGTCGCGGTTGCCGGTGCGAAGGATGGTACGGAAGGCGCGGTCTTCGCCGAACGGATCGGGGAAATTCCGGCAAAAAGCCTACCGGCGTTTATCCTGAATACTATTCAGACATACCGCTATGAGGAATCGCTATCATTTCGAGAATTTCTTGAAAACGGCGGAAAATCATTTCTGAAGCGTTCTATTTCGGATAATTATTCGAAAATACCCGGTTATACGGAAAATCCATCCTATTACACGGATTGGAACGCGGAGCGGGAGTTTTCGCTCGATGGGCGCGGAGCGGGAGAATGCTCAGCCGGCGTATTCGATCTCCTCGAGCGCGATCTAAAAAATATCGCGGAAACGAAAGCGAAGCTGAATACCACAGAGGGAGACCGCGTGGAAAATCTGACCGCGCTTTTATTCTTTTCCTGCCGGATGCTCCTGTTTACCCGAGGAATCGAGGCAATGACGCTGAAGGAAGCTGCGCTCGGTTTCAACGAACAATTTATTCTTTCGGGTATCGTTGACAGGCGATATAAGCCCTTGCTTGATTCAGTATTGCTGGATAAACTTGCCATGGATGAAAATCTTATCTATGGACTTTCCGGGGATGTGGTTCGGCTTTACGAATCGATGGACGGTTCGATGAATTTCCCCTCTGCGGTAGAAACTTCGTCTTTGCCGGATACCCGTTTATCAGATAGGGCGTTCAAAGATCTTCGCGGAGTGGCTTGTCCGATGAACTTCGTGAAGACAAAAATGGAGCTTGCTAAACTGGAAACGGGAACCTTACTCGAGATCTATCTCGATGACGGCGAACCGATCCAGAATGTTCCCGGATCGATAAAATCGGAAGGGCACGCGGTTTTAACGGTCAATCAAATCGACGGATATTGGAAAGTTTTAATTAGAAAAGGAGGATAGCGAGAATGGGCACGCATATAAAAGAAACGCATTTCAGAAGTATTCTAAAAGCTGTATCATATCGGCTGTTAGGTTCGGGCGCGACCGGGCTCCTGACATGGATAGTCACGCAGAAACTAGATTTCGCTTTTTTCGTTAGCCTCGGGGATTTTGTGATCAAGATCATCCTCTACTACCTGCACGAACGGATATGGAGTAAAATCAAATGGGGCAAGGATAAAACCGAGTACAATATCTGAGGGAGCGGAGAATGAATATTAATATAGAAAGTATCCGTAAAGAACTTGAGACCTTATCTGCATACGAACGGGTAGAATGGTCTGTCCGTACATTCGGCGCCCACGATATCGTACTCTCTTCGAGCCTCGGGCTTGAGGATCAGGTGCTGACGCACATGATTCTGAACGTCTCAAAAGAGGCGAGGATTATCACTCTCGATACCGGGCGGAATTTTCAGTCCACCTATGACGTGATGCAGGAAACCATGAATCGGTACTGTTTTTATTATGAAATATATTTCCCTGACTTCAGGAAAATCGAGGAAATGGCGCGGACGTATGGGCCGAACCTGTTTTACGAAAGTGTCGAGAACCGGAAGCTCTGCTGCCGTATCAGAAAAATCGAACCGTTAAAAAGGGCGCTGTCCACGGTAAAAGCGTGGATTTGCGGACTCCGCCGGGATCAATCGATCACGCGCGCGGAAGCCGGGGTGATCGAAAACGACGAGACGTTCGGCATCTATAAGATCAACCCGCTCTATGATTGGACGGGAAAAGAGGTTTGGGAATATGTAAAAGAGAACGGCATACCTTACAACATGCTTCACGACGAGGGATACGAATCGATCGGATGCGAACCCTGTACCCGCCCTATTTGCGATGGTGAGGATATCCGCGCGGGGAGATGGTGGTGGGAGACCCCTGAAAAACGGGAATGCGGCCTACACGTAAAAACCGCCGGGAGGAACGATGGACAGGATTGACCGACTCGAAGCGGAAAGTATCTACATCCTGCGCGAGGCTTACCGGGAATTCAAGAATAAAAACTTATGTATGCTATGGTCTGTTGGGAAAGACAGCACTGTTCTTTTATGGCTCGCCCGTAAGGCGTTTTTCGGACATGTCCCGTTTCCTATGGTGCATATAGACACTCATTTTAAAATACCGGAAATGATCGCATACCGCGACAGGCTGGCTCGCGAATGGAAACTCGATATGATCTACGGGGAGAACAGCGACGCGCTCGCGAAGAAGATGACTTATCCCGAGGGTGCTATCGACCGGCTGACCTGCTGCAAATACCTGAAAAGCGAAGCTCTGCGACACACTCTCGCGGGCGATTGGATTCGTTACCGGATGAACCACGCTACCGGGAACTACGAGCCGGATATGAATAAGGACCCCTACCAGGGCGTTATAGTCGGGGTACGCGCCGACGAGGAAGGCAGCCGTTCCAAGGAGCGCTATTTCTCCCCGCGTACCGACAACAACGAATGGAACATCGGGGAACAACCCCCCGAACTCTGGCATTATTATAACACCAGCTTTCCGCCGGGATGTCATATCCGTATCCATCCCATTCTCGACTGGACGGAACTCGATATATGGGAATATATCGCGCGGGAAAACGTGCCGTTTATACCCCTCTATCTCGATCAGGGTGAAGGAAAGCGTTACCGCTCCCTCGGATGCTGGCCGTGCACCAAACCTATCGAATCGTCCGCCCGAAATATCGGGGAGATAATCGAAGAGTTAAAAAGCGGAAAACTGAAGAATGTCGCCGAACGCTCGGGACGCGAGCAGGATAAGGCGGACGGGGGCAGTCTCGAAACATTGCGCCGCGAAGGATATATGTAGGGTATGAGGAGATAATATGAATTACCGCGAACAGTTTAATATCGTAATATCCGGACATGTCGATCACGGCAAAAGCACTGTTATCGGGAGGCTTCTTGCCGATACAAATTCCTTACCCGACGGTAAACTCGAATCTATCAGGGAGTACTGTAAGAAGAACTCTAAGACGTTCGAATACGCATTCCTCCTAGACGCCCTGAAGGAAGAGCAGTCACAAGGAATTACTATCGACGCCGCCCGGATACATTTCAAGACCGCGAAACGCGATTACCTGATTCTCGACGCACCGGGACATATCGAATTTCTAAGGAATATGATCACTGGCGCAACCCGCGCCGAAGGCACCCTGATTGTCATCGACATAAACGAGGGTATCAAGGAAAATTCCCGCCGGCACGGGTATCTTATCTCCATGCTGGGTATTCGCCAGGTTTCGGTACTGATAAACAAGATGGATTTAGCCGGGTATTCGAGAGATGCCTACGATAAAATCGTATCGGAGTATCAAGCGTTTCTGAAGAGGATCGGAATAGAACCGTTTAGTTTCATTCCGGTTGCCGCGCTGAACGGGGAAAACATTTTCCGCCGTTCGGAGAAAATGCCATGGTACGAAGGCCCTACCGTCGTCGAGCAGATCGACTGTTTCGAACCCGACCGCGGAAAAGCTGATAAACCGTTCCGTTTCCCGGTGCAGGACGTTTACAAGTTCACAGGGATGAACGACGACCGAAGGATTCTCGCGGGAATGGTGGCGTTCGGGAGCATCCGGCAAAGCGAAGAAGTGCTCTTCCTCCCGTCGAATAAAAAATCCCGCATCCGCACGATCGAGACATTTTCGGATAAACCGCCGGAGTGCGTATCCGCGGGAATGAGCTGCGGATTCACTATAGACGACCCGCTGTATATCAAGCCGGGCGAAATGATGCTCCGGGTGGAGGAACCCTCCAAGCCTTCGGCAAGCCGCCGATTTAAGGCGAACCTGTTCTGGATGGGGGCTTTCCCCATGGTCAAGGGAAAGCAGTATGAAATCAAAATCGGCACCGCATATATCCTTATCAATCTGACGGAAATTCTCGGCATCATGGACGCTTCCGATCTCGAAAGTATTGGGAACAAGTCGGAAGTCGACCGCTACGAGGTCGCCGAATGTGTACTGGAGACGAATCGTCCGGTCGCTTTCGATCATACTCCTTTACTTGACTCTACATCGCGATTCGTTATTATAGATAATTACCAGATTTCAGGAGCGGGTATTATTCTACAATCCCTGGAGGATGAGAATATCTCGCTTGTAAAGTATCTCGCGCGCCGCGAGAACCGCTGGGACGCCGGATCGGTCACGAAATTCGAACGCGAGACCCGTTACGGCCATCGTGCGAAACTGGTGCTTCTAACGGGATCGGCGAATATCGAGGAAACGGGAAAATTTTTAGAGCGGAGCCTTTATGATATGAAATTCTTCAGTTTTTATATCGGGATGAAAAGCCTGTCGGCTGGGCTGGATAACGACCTCGATGGTTCCATTGAGAATCGCGAGGAATCGATCCGGCGGCTTGGTGAAATTTCCAGGATTTTAACCGATGCCGGGTTGATCGCGATTACCTGTATGAGAGAAATGGACGACTATGACGCGGAAAAGATTCGCGAATTGAACTCGCCCTACGAGCTATTAACAATAAAATATGGGCGATCCCCGTTCGATAAGTTTCCGGCGGACTTAGACCTTCCCGAAGACACTTCGCCCGAAACCGCCGTCGAAAAGATACTGGAACTTATGAGAAAGAAAGATATTGTCCCCGAATACTTCCTATAATCCTACTTATATAGTATAATATAAGGGTGAAAATGAAAATGAGGGAAAAGACCTTTTTTCCGGTTGCCATCGATATCACGGGAAAACGGATCCTGATCGTAGGCGGCGGCAAGGTCGCGTTACACAAACTCGCGGCGCTGAAACTCTATACGGCGAATATCGATATTCTCGCGCCCGGGATTTGTCCCGAGATCGCGGAGAGCGGATACGAGCTGATGCGGAAAAAGTTCGAACCGGGTGACCTCGACGACGTCTATATCGTTTACGCATGCACCAACGACCGCGATGTGAATCGCATGATCGCGGAAAGCGCGGCGAAACGGCATATTCTCTGCAATGTCGCCGACGACCCGGAGCTTTCGGATTTCATTTCTCCGGCGGTCTATAAAAAAGACAATATGAGCGTTTCGGTTACGTCGGGGGGCGCCGATGTGAAAAAAAGCATAAAATGGCGGAACCGGATCAGGGAGATAATTGAAAATGATTCGTCTGAATGGGATTGACGCCAGGAAAAGCATCGGCGCACGGGAACGGTTTTATGAACGGATACGCGCCGACCTTCGCGGGAATTATGTTCTCCTGAACACCTGCGACCGTGTGGAATTGTACTCCGACGACTGTCTGCCTTCACCCGCCCCGGCGGATACGGCGCGTCACCTTTTCCGCGTCGCCTCCGGTCTGGAATCCCCCCTGCTCGGTGAAACACAGATTCTGCACCAGGTCCGCGAGGCGTACGCACGCG
>MIBD01000014.1:22824-23827 GCA_001829395.1 Spirochaetes bacterium GWF1_49_6
CGTGAAAGGATTCTTTCGAGACATGGCACGCGGCAGGGACGTAACAGTATTTACAGCCGTGGGTGCAGCCTTTGAAAAGGTTCACGGCGTACCCTTTGTCGGCGTACTCCCCGGCGCTTCCTGATGGATGATAGATCAATTTTCTATGTGACATTCTTTCCCTCCCAAAGCGTTAAACTCCATGGTTGCGCTTTCGTCGGAACTCGCTGACGGCTCCCCCGGGGGCGGCTCACTCCATCGGGGATGAATTCAGGGCTGTTCCCATTAATAGGGTAGTTCTTCCTCACCCATCGAAGACAGGATCTCAGTTCGTCCAGGGTCATGTGCCGGCGCGATTTGCCGAAATAGGCCTTGATCTCTGCGCTGATTCGTTGCGGCTTGTATCGGTTGTCAAATGAGAATTTTCTGACGTGGACCTCAATAGAATGGAGAAGATTTTCCTCCTGTTCTTTCACGGTTTGGACCGGCTCATCCATGGCGCCGTCCGGGATGCTTTCGCCGAGTGACACTTCCCGGGTGCCTGTGATCTCACCTTCCAGGGGGTTGATCCCGGGCCCCTTTCCTCCGTTGCCGTTTCCGCCGGCTTTGGGCTCGCCTGCGGAGTCTTTGACGGCGCTGATTTGCTCGGATCGGATTTGTTCGACTACTTGCCTAAAGAGGAAGTCATCGGGCGCAAAGACATAGGCCATTTGAGAGCGGTAGGGACCGGCTTGTCGATCGACGCGGACTGCGCGACTGATACATTGCTCAATCCAAGGGTAGCTTCTTATGTGAGTGAGGCAAACGATATGAGTCAGCGGGGGCACGTCCAGGCCCTCATAGCCAATCATGATCACCACCAAAACGTCCAGGCTGCCGAATTTGAACTCCTTGATATTCCGGGGGGCCTCGGCGCTTTCGTGGGATGTCGCGATCTTCGCCCGGATCCCCATACCCTTCAATAGATCGGTGTGCCGTTTTGCATGTTCATAGGTTGCTGTTACAACCATGAGCTTTGACCGGG
>MIBD01000015.1:0-6193 GCA_001829395.1 Spirochaetes bacterium GWF1_49_6
CGACGGGGCATCGGTATTTTTGACCGAACCGTCGGCGGCCTTGCAGGATAAGAGCATCACGATACAGATAACGGGAAACAAAATACGCGCGGTCGTTTTCATAGTTATCTCCGGTAAAGAATGTTTTTCATTGTTATAGTACGGCTTATTAAATATAACAATCGAACCGGGAAATTTTATCACATTTACATCACGTCGTCAATTTCTTCTATACCCGATACCCCCAAACCTTCATTTACTTGAGTAATTCCCTTCCCCGTAATATAATAAAGCAAAAGACATTACGGGATGGGGAAAGCTATGGCAGAACTTGCTGATAAAGAAAAAGAAAAAGCGTTACAGCTCGCGATCAATCAGATCGAAAAACAATTCGGGAAAGGCGCCATCATACGCCTGGGCGATAAGCCCAAGGTCGCTAACTTCCCGGTGATACCGACCGGTGCGCTCACTCTCGACCTCGCGCTGGGGATCGGCGGTATCCCTTACGGACGGGTATCCGAGATATACGGCCCCGAAGCGTCGGGAAAGACCACGCTGACCCTCAACATAATCGCCGAATGCCAGAAGCAGGGCGGGACTGCGGCGTTTATCGACGCCGAGCACGCGCTCGATGCGCAGTACGCGAGTGCGATCGGGGTGGATATCGATAATCTCCTGCTCTCCCAACCCGATACCGGCGAACAGGCGCTCGAGATAGTCGAGTCGCTCGTGCGGAGCGGGGCGGTCAACCTGATAGTGGTCGACTCGGTCGCGGCGCTGGTACCGAAGAGCGAGATAGAAGGCAATATGGGCGACGCGGTGATGGGGATGCAGGCCCGGCTGATGAGCCAGGCGCTCCGCAAACTGACCGCGATCATCAATAAATCGCAGTGCGCGCTCGTATTCATCAACCAGATCCGTATGAAGATCGGCGTGATGTACGGCAACCCCGAGACCACGACCGGCGGTATGGCGCTGAAGTTCTACTCGACCGTGCGTATCGAGATACGGAAGAAGGATGTGCTGAAGCGCGGAGACGAGGTGTACGGGAATCTTGTGCGCGTGAAGGTGGTGAAGAACAAACTCGCGGCGCCGTTCAAGGTGGCCGAGTTCGAGATTATATTCGGCGAGGGCATCTCAAAGGCGAGCTGTCTGGTGAACGCCGCGATGGATTTGAATATCATCCAGCGCAAGGGGACATGGTACTTCCACGGCGACGACCGTATCGGACAGGGCCGCGAGAGCGTGGTAAAGGCGCTGACCGGCAATCCCGAGTTCCTGGGGATACTGGATAAGCAAATACGCGACCTTCTCGCGAAGGAACAGAAGGGCGAGATACAGATTACGCGCGCGACTGCCGATGCGGGTGAAGATAGTGATTCAGGGAGCGATGAATAAACATGGATAAGGTTAAAGTAGGGATTTGCGGTGCGACCGGGTATTCCGGGATGGAACTTCTCAAGCTGATCGAACGGCACCGGTACGCGGAAGTAGTATTCCTGACGTCGGAGAGCAAAGCGGGGACTACCGTGCTCGCGGGCGAACCGTCGCTCACGGGGTATCTCGACAGGACGTTCCTGTCCTCCGAAGACCCGTCGATATACGGGAAGGCGGATATCGTGTTCCTCTGTCTCCCGCATGAGGCGTCCGCCAAGGCGGCGCCGAAGTTCCTAGACGCGGGAGCGAAGGTGATCGACCTGAGCGCGGCCTACCGGATTGAAGATATTGTGTTATTCGAGAATATATATAAATTTACGCACCCGTCGCCGGAGTTGATAAACGGCGCGGTGTATGGGCTCTCCGAGATATACACGGAACAAATCAGGCGGGCGAAGCTGATCGCGAACCCGGGGTGCTATCCGACGGGAATTTTACTCCCGTTGATACCATTATTGAAGGATGGGACGATAAAATCCGATAATTTTATCGCGGACTCGAAGTCGGGATTATCCGGCGCGGGACGGAAATCGGTCTCCGAGCGGATGTTTGTCGAGATGAACGAGAACTTTTACGCCTATAATATCGGCACGCACAGGCACCGGCCGGAAATCGCGCAGGAACTGTCGAAGGCGGCGGGGAAGCCCGTGAAGATCACGTTTACCCCGCATGTGCTTCCGATAGACCGGGGGATACTCAGTACGATTTATGTTGCATCCGATACTGATATCAAGGATCAGGCGCTGGATAAGCTGGAGGATTTTTACCGGGATATGCCGTTCGTGAAGGTATACCGGGATACGCTTCCCCAACTCAAATGGGCGGCGTATACGAACTACGACCTGATCGGGGCACAGTACGATAAAGAAACGGGTTATCTTGTGATTGTTTCCGTGATCGATAACCTGATAAAGGGAGCAGCCGGGCAGGCGCTCCATAATATGAACCTCATGTCCGGTTTTTCGGAGACGGAGGGGCTGATTTAGCAAGCTGAAGGAGAAGGGCGTGGCGGAAGATTTATTCGACGACATAGAACCGATAGACGGCGGAGTGACCGCGCCCAAAGGATTCCGGGCAACCGGGGTATCGTGCGGGCTGAAAGAGGGCGGGTATAAGGACTTAGGCCTGATATGGAGCGAGGTTCCCTGCGACGTGGTCGGGGCGTATACGGGCAATAAGGTCAAGGCCGCGCCCGTGAGGCTTTCGATGTCGCGGATGACGAATAAGATTTCCGCGGTGATAGTGAACTCCGGCAACGCGAACTGTGTCACCGGGAAACAGGGCGAGGCGGACGCGTTACGGATGACGGAATTGACCGAAACCCACCTCGAGCTCGACGAGGGAGCTGCGTTAGTCGCGTCCACGGGTGTTATCGGTGAACCTTTACCGATGGACCGGGTGGAATACGGCATCGAAAAAATCGCGCGCCTCATCAAAAACGAAAACAGTATTCAGAATTTCACCAACGCTATCATGACGACCGACACCCGCCCGAAAAACTTCGGCTGCGAGATGAAGATCGGCGATACCCCTGTAAAAATCGGCATCAGCTGTAAGGGTTCGGGGATGATAAAGCCCGACCTGCACATGTTCCACGCCACCATGCTGGTATTTATCACTACCGATATCGTGATGAACAAAGAACTCATGCATACCGCGCTCAAGGAGGCGATCGAGTACTCGTTCAACCGCATCAGTGTGGATAACGATACCAGTACGAACGATACCGTGCTCCTGATGGCGAACGGTCTCGCGGAAAATACGCAGATAGACGCGGAGAACGACGAATATAAAATATTTCTGAAGGCGCTGACCGAGCTATGCATATCCGCCGCCAAGGCGATAGTGAAGGACGGTGAGGGCGCGAATAAAATAGTAAAAATCGACATCCGGCACGCGTTGACGATGACCGACGCGAAGAAGATCGCGCGCGCGGTCGCCGATTCGTACCTCGTGAAGACCGCCGTGTTCGGGAATAGCCCGAACTGGGGACGGGTGATCGCGGCGATCGGGTATTCCGACGCCAAGTTCGATCTCGACAGGATCGTATTTTCCATCAACGGTCTCCCGATACTGGAAAAGGGCGAACAGAACCGGGCGAATATCTCCAAGGCCAACGGCGAGATGATTCAGAACGAGATCACGTTTACGATCGACCTCGGGCTCGGGTATAAGGAGTATTATCTCTGGACATGCGACCTTTCCTACGATTATGTAAAAATCAACGCTCATTATATCAGTTAACTTCTTATTATATCTAAAAATATTCTACAGGAAAGTTGATAATTTCAGGCTTCGGGGTTACATTATAGATGTTAATTTTCCGGAAAATCGCATAAAACCGAGGTGAAATATGAAACCTTCGAATTTGGTATTAACCCTTTCGAAAGTCGTGTTTTTATTCAGCGTATTTCTTCTGACCGGACTCTCCGCTCCCCATCCTTCTTATTATATAGACCCGAATAATATCACAATGCCCGGGAAAATATGGATTCAGGGCGATACGTTATTCGTGAACGATAAATTTGTCGGAGTGCATGTGTTTTCGATCACCAATCCCGCCGCGCCCGTCCGTGAGAAATTCATCCTGATTTCAAATAATGTCGATATTGCCGTTCTCGGTACGACCCTTTATGCCGACAGTTTCGGCAACCTCATGGTCTACGATATCTCCGATATACAAAACCCCGTGCTGACGAAAGTAATATCCAACGCGGTTACCTATAATTACGACTATTTTAACGGGGTCTATCTGGACGAATACGGGTCTCCTCTCTATTATTCCGATTACTCCGCATTCGGGTGCATGTGCTCGGGTATTCCCGATGTCGGCGCGGCGACCGCGGATACGTCCGGGAGTTACGGCGTCGGGGGATCGACCTCCCGTTTCGCGATCTATAACAACCAGTACCTTTATGTGCTGAAGGACGGACAGGTCATTAAGGGTTTCGACCTTTCGACGCCTAATAATCCCCAGCCGATAGCCTCGTCCGCGTATATCGATAATTCCGACGCCGAGACGCTTTTCCCGTACGACCATTTCCTTTTCGTCGGGGCGAGTACCGGAGTCTATATATATGACCTTCAGACCCCCGCGGCTCCCAAGTATGTTTCGAAGATGATTCATGTCCGCGCGTGGGATCCTGTGGTCGTGCAGTCGAATATCGCGTATGTCACATTACAGAACGCCGACCAGTACCCGTGGAACAGGTTCGAAATCATCGATCTGAACGATTTCACCAATATGACCGTACTCAGTACGACGCCGATGTCTTACCCGCAGGGACTCTCGATACGCGGGGATTATGCGTACATCTGCGATTCCTACAACGGATTGGAAATATGCAATGTTTCCGATCCCGCGGTAGTTACCCGTTTTAATATGAGTACCGGTTTTGTTACCTATGACGCGATCACCTATAACGACCTTCTGATCGTTACGGGGGATTTGGTGAAAATATATTCTTTGACGAATACAAACACAGTAGTACCGGAGTATCTTTCAACATTGCACTGAGCATGATGCCCATTGTATAGAAAGGAAAAAAATAATTCAAATATTTTTTGCAATCTAAAAAGTTTTGTGTTATAGTATAGGTAAATGTAAGCGTTTACATTGTTCTTACAGCCATTTCCGGAGGTTTGTATGTTAAATCAGGTATCCCGTATCTTCTTCGCCGCGGTTTTTGCCTTTTTAGCGATGTCATGCGGCCCCGTCGAAGATCTTTTACAGAAAAAGCTGATCCCCGCGGATCAACTTCCTTTCGTTGTCACTCTCAGCCGTCCCACTAATAATCAGCAGCTTCTTCTGAATTACTCCTACCTGGGGAGTACTTATAATGTGAACGGGGTGAAGCGCGTCAAGCTGGTTTACACTGTTTCCAATAGCGGTTTGACTAACAAACTGACCGTTGCGTTCGACGGTTATCCCCTCACGATTATTCAGGGGGACAATTACTTTATAGAATACGGAAAATACCAGATGTGGCTCGAAGTTCAGGATGACGAGGGACTGATCGCTTACAGCCCTATTGTAAACGCCGCGGCTGTTATGCAGGGGGGAGAGGATATTACGCCTCCGGTACTGGAAATCCTCGCTCCTTCCGACTTCCAGAATGTCGGTTCGACGTTCACGGTCAACGGGTCGGTTCACGACGACGGGGTCGGGGTGAAGAATGTCTGGGTGAAACTCGATTCCCAGTCCTTCATGCCCGCGTCCCTGAACGGCGGTATTTGGTCAATCAATCTCTCGGTCTCGGCGGCCGGCCTTCATACGGTAAAGGTTTACGCGGCCGACCTCGCGGGAAACTCGACGGTTACCAATACATTAAACGTCAACTATGACGCAGGTACTCCTTCCATAATTATCGATTCGCCTGCCGACGGTTCTATGGTCAAGCTCGCTTCCATAAACGTGGGCGGTTCGGTTACTGTCGAGGGTTCATCCATCACGATGGTCGAACTGAAATTAAATAGTAATTCATTCGTAAACGTCGGCAACACCGACTGGATGACCAATAGCATCATTCTCACCGAGGGTACGAATATACTGATCGCCCGCGCGACCGCCGCGAACACCAAGTCCGCGGTATCGCCGTCCGTAAAGGTTATTCTCGATACACAGGCTCCCACCGCCGCTATCTCGTCGCCCTCCGACGGGTATGCCACCCAGAACCAGAATATCACCTTCTCCGGTACTGCCGCCGACACCGGCACGGGCTTAGAGGGTATCTACCTCTCCACCGGCGGAGATTTCGTCAAGGTCTCATCATCGGCG
>MIBD01000015.1:6226-11661 GCA_001829395.1 Spirochaetes bacterium GWF1_49_6
GAAAGATAAGGCCGGGAACACCAGCGCGATCAAGACGATTAATATTACCATTCAGCAGCAGCAGCAGGCTCCCGGACTGGCGGTGCATTTCAAGAAACCCGCGTCATGGACTAAAGCAAACATCCATTACTGGGCTACAGTTCCCGGCGCGCTCGCGACCACATGGCCGGGCAAGCTGATGGCCAGCGAAGGCGGCGACTGGTATTACTATGTCATCACCAACCAGACCTCCGCGAACATTGTCTTCAATAATAACGGGTCTCCCCAATCGGTAGACCTGACCCGCGCTAAAGAGGGATGGTATAAAGAAGGGGTATGGTACGACCAGAACCCCGACGATACGGTGCCCCCGACAGTAAGCCTGACCGCTCCCGCGGACGGCGCTACCGGCCTTACCGGTAATGTTACCGTATCCGCGGATGCGTCCGACAATATCGGTGTGACCAAGGTCGAGTTCTATGTAGATAATAAACTGATTACCAACGATACGACCGCGCCTTATGAAATTCAGTGGAACAGCGCGTTTGTCGCCAACGGGTCGCACCAGTTGACCGCGAAGGCTTACGATGTGATGAACTCCACGGTATCGGCGGCGTTTACGGTCTCCACTGTGAACGCGAACGTGCCTCCTGTAGCGAATGCCGGCGGCGATATCTTCGCCGTATCGGATCTCCCGTTCCAGTTTAACGGGGCGCAGTCCTACGATCCCAACGGGACTATCGTATCCTATACATGGACGGACGGCGCGGGGCATACGCTCAGCGGCGCGACGCCTATCTTTACCTATACGACCACTAACGGCAGTCCGTTCACATGGACGCTGACTGTACGCGACGACGCCGGCGCGACTCATAACGATACGGTTTCGGTGACGGTCGCGAATATACTCCCGCGCGGCGACTTCCGCGAGGAGACGATCTACTTCGTGATTACGACACGCTTCTATGACGGCGATCCCGCGAACAACGCGTTCGGATGGGACGACGAGCATGCCGGGAACTATCCCGACGATCCGTCATGGAGAGGCGACTTTAAGGGACTGATCGAGAAACTCGACTATATCAAGGCGCTCGGTTTCAGCGCGGTCTGGATCACTCCTGTCATACAGAATATGAGCGGTTACGATTATCACGGGTATCACGGGTATGACTTCAATATCGTCGATCCCCGTTACGAATCGGCCGGGTACGACCTGCAGAGACTGATTAACGAATGTCACGCGAGAGACATGAAGCTCGTGGTCGATATCGTGCTGAACCATTCCGGGAACTGGGGAGCGGTCGGACTATTTACACCGACCAACGATTATACCCTTACCCCGAACGAGCAGTACGTCGACCGTTTCACCCAGATACAGAACAGCCCGCTCTATCACAAGGGCTGGTGCGGAGACTGGGAAGGATACACGGTGCAGAGTACGTCCATAGCGGGTGATTGCCAGGACTTCAATACGGAAAACCCGGTGACACGGCAGTACCTGATCGACGCGTATAATAAAATGATCGATATGGGAGTTGACTCTTTCCGTGTGGATACGGTCAAGCATATCAGCCGCTTCATCTTCAATAAGTACTTTGTTCCGGCGTTCAAACTGCGCGGCGGGCCGAACTTCTTCATCTTCGGAGAGGTCTGCTCGCGTTACCGCCAGATATGGAATAACAATCTTCCGCCGGTTTCGCCTCCGTTCTATACGTGGAAGGAAAACCATAACTACGACGGGATGACCGATAATGAAGCGGCGTACGCATGCTGGTACGACAATATCGACCCGGGCTCTCAGCAGTCCAGCGATAACCATTTGCTCTACGGGAATAACTACCATACCCCGAATTACGCGCAGGCTTCCGGCCTACAGGTCATCGACTTCTGTATGCATTGGAACTTCCAGGACGCGGGGACGGCATGGGGAGTTCATGGATGGGATTATACCTATAACGACGCGACATGGAACGTGACCTATGTGGACTCGCATGATTACGCGCCGGATTCGCCCGACAGCACGAAACGTTTCGTGGGATCGCAGGCGACATGGGCGGAAAATCTTTCGCTGATGTTCACATTCCGCGGTATACCGTGTATCTTCTACGGTTCGGAAATCGAGTTTAAGAAGGGATGCCCTATCGACGTAGGCCCGAATATGCCGTTAGAAAACACCGGACGCGCCTACTTCGGCCCGCATATCGAGGGCAGTGTCAATGTAACCGATTTCGCCGTATGGAATAACGCGACGGGCGAGATGGCCAATACGCTGAATTACCCGCTCGCCAAACATATACAGTGCCTCAACTGGATACGCCATCATGTACCGGCGCTCCAGAAAGGGCAGTACTCCACTGAGAACGTTTCCGGCGGCCTGGCGTTCAAGAAACGTTTCACCGTAGGCGGAGTCGACAGCTTCTGTATCGTAGCAATATCCGGCGGGGCGACCTTCAATAACCTCCCCGGCGGAACATATAAAGATATAGTGACCGGCGATGTGAAGAGTATCGCTGAAGGCGGCTCCATCACCATCAACTGTTCGGGTCAGGGTAATCTCAAGGTTTACGTCCTGAACGGTACTTATAAGCTGTCGGATGTAGGGCTGACCAGTCCCTACCTCCAATAATTAGAAAGGAGAAATAAATGAAAGGGATTATGAAGAAAATATTCGCGGCTTTGGTAATATTTACAGCGGGATGGACGTTTATGTCCTGCGAAATCGGCCGCGATGTACTGAATAAACTTTCCGCGGGGGTGGTCGCTATCAGCGACCCGACCAATAATCAGTTGGTATATATCAACGGACATGTGTCCGGTACCTGCTACGACGAGGCGGGGGTCAGCGCGGTGCTGATAAAAGCCTCGGTCATCTACGGCGGACCGACCAACGTTTTCCCGACGACGGTTTATTCCGGTACGCTCTCGACCTTCGAGGGCGATATCGCGATATCCAACGGCGGGTATTATTACCTCTGGGCGGAAGCGATCAATACGCAAAATGAATTCGCGTACAGCCCTAAGGTATTCGTCTATGTAGTCCAAATGTATCTTACGAACACCAACGATTACGATGAGGCCGCCCCGGTAGTCACGATTACCTCGCCGACCAATAACCAGATAGTCGGGAATGCGATTACGGCGTCCGGTATCGCGGCCGATAACAAGTCCGGTATCAAGACAGTCTATCTCAAGCTCGACAGCGCGGGATTTACTCCCGTGTCGGTAGCGGGCAGCGCATGGTCGACGAATATCGCGCTTACCGTAACCGGCGCGCATACGATACGCGTGTACGGTATCGATATGTCGAATAATATCTCGGCCACTAATATGGTAACCGTCAACTACATCGCGGGAAATCCCTCGGTGACTATCACGTCGCCTGTCAGCGGTATCGCTACGAATTTGACTTCCATCAACATCGCCGGGACAGCGGCGGTATCAGGATATACGATTACATCGGTAAAACTCAAAGTGAATGCCAGCGGCTTTAATAGCGTCGGCAATACGGCATGGAATACCAACGGTGTCCTGCTGACGGAAGGTACGAACTCGTTTACCGCCCTCGCGATCGCGTCGAGCGGCAAGTCGAACACGTCCCCTGTAGTGAAAATACTCCGCGATACGGCCAAACCGACGGCGTCGTTCACCTATCCGTCCGGCGGAGCGACTGTCGCCGCGGCCTCCTTTACGATTACCGGGAGCGCGTCCGACGGAGCGATCGGCAGCGGTATCTCCAAGGTATATCTCGCGGTCAATTCCGGTTTTGTTCCGGTGACCGGGACGGCCTCATGGAACAAGTTAGTGACGCTTCCCGACGGCGCATACACCTTGTATGTATATTCAGTAGATAAGGTGGGGCTTGTCAGTAGTACGAACCAGATCAGTATCACAGTGGCGGCGCCCGACACCACCCGGCCCGAGATCAGTATCACCGCTCCCGTGAACAATATTTCGACTACCAACGCGTCTATCGATGTTTCAGGTACCGCGAGCGATAATAAGGCCGTGACTACGGTCTATGTCGCGGTCAACACCGGTGCATTCGCCGCGGGGACGGGTACCGTGTCATGGAGTAAGAATGCCGCACTCGACTTGGGAACCAATACGATCAAAGCGTATTCCCAGGACGCGGCGGGCAATAAGAGCGCGACCAATTCTGTAAAAGTGATCAAGAATAATTCCGGCACGGGTATGACGGTTTACTTCAAGAAACCGTCTGTCTGGGCGGGCGCGTATATCCATTACTGGCCTACCGGTTCGGTATGGGCGAGCTGTCCCGCGATGACGAGTATCGGTAACGGGTGGTATTCCTACTATATGAACGACCGGACTTCGACCAGTTGTCTCTTCAAGAATGTGTCCGGTACGAATGTCTTATACCAGACCGCCGACCTGCAGAGAACCGGCGACGGATGGTACTGGACGAATAACCAGTGGTACGACTCCAACCCTGAGGACGTGTCCACACCGACCGTGAATATCACCTCGCCGACCGATTACCGTGAGGTAACGAGCGATACCCTGAATATCATGGGTACCGCAGCTGGCGGCGGATTGACCGGAGTCTATATAAAAGTGAACGCCGGCGGATTTGTTTTAGCCACCGGCACCCTGTCATGGATCAAGAGTGTTTCGCTCGATATGGGAACTAATACTATAGAAGTATACGCGCAGGGTTCGTCCCAGCAGAGCACGCATAAGTACGTACATGTCGTTCGGAAGACCGGGAGCGGTTCAGACTGGCCCGGCTCCTACACCGGGAAACTCGGCGCAAATCTCTTTAACGACGGTGTGGAATTTTCCATCTGGTGGAAAGACGCGGTAGTCAGCGCGGTCTATGTGACCGGCGACTTCAACGGATGGGGGCAAACCCCGTTGACGCGTATCACCAGCGGCGCGAACACCGATGTTTGGTGGGCGTTTATTCCCGGGGTGAGCGCGGGCAGCGAGTATAAGTTTATCGGCATCAAACGCGTTGAGGGAAGTACTCCAGTGGCCGACCCGTACTCGAAATACAATCGTTACTCCTCCGGCAGTAGTGTCGTATGCGACCAGACCTACGCATGGACGGACGGCTCATGGAACCGCCCCGGATGGGATTATTACATCGTGTACGAATTGCATCCTAAGGACTTTACCTCCGCCGATTCGACTGTTCCCGCGGCGCATAAAGGAAAATACCTCGGTATCGTCGATAAACTGACCTACCTGACCAACCTCGGTATCACCGCGGTCGAGCTGATGCCCCCGTCGGAATTTCCCGACGCCGGGTACTCGTGGGGATATAACACCTCGTTGTATATGTCGGTCGAGAGCGGATACGCGCAGAACCCCTCGCAGGGTCAGGACGGCCTCAACGAGTTCAAGCAGATGGTAAACGCATGCCACCAATACGGGGTCGCGGTGATTATCGATATGGTGTTCAATCATACCGCGAATAACGACAACTGGCTCTG
>MIBD01000015.1:11696-14640 GCA_001829395.1 Spirochaetes bacterium GWF1_49_6
CGCCGTGGGGAAATAAGCTCTATACCGCGGCCGATATTGTGAAGAGATTAGGTAAAGATACCATAGAGTACTTTATGAACGAGTGCCATGTGGACGGCTTCCGTTACGACGCCACCCACACCGACTTCATGGATCACGGTTTCATCCGCGACCTGAAGAGTTACGCGATGGCGATAGACCCGAATGTCTACTTCGTCTATGAGAACCTGCCGAACCAGACCGATCTGAAGACATGGGGCGCGCAGTGGTCGGACGGATACCACGATAACGGCGTTAACGCGTTATGCGGATGGAACGGGGCGAACGCGAATACGATGACCAAGTATATCTTCTACGGAAAGGATGACGGATGGGCCGGAAGCCCCGTGGAAGCGTTAAACTATGTGGAAAGCCATGACGAGGACACGCTCGGGCGTCTGTTCGGTTTCGCCGGATACGACGAGGGCACCAAGAAGGCGCGCACGCGTCTGGCGGTCGTCATGCTCGCGACCTCGCTCGGTAATCCGATGATATGGATGGGACAGGAATTCCTCCGCGTTCGCGAAGGGCAGGATATAGACGAACTCGCGCTCGACTGGTCGGGATACACTACCTATAACGATATCTATCAATACTACGCGGGAATACTGAAACTGCGTAAGAATAATCCCGCCCTGCGTCAGCCAACCGAAACATATTTCGCATTCCAGTATAAACCGTGGGAAGCGGGCAAGGACACGATGGTGGTAGGGTATAGTCTGAGTTCGCCGACGCCGACCGACGATATATTCGTCGTCCTCCTGAACTTCGACCGCTATAACAGCAAGACCGTATGGGTGGGCTTCCCTGAGAACGGGACATGGAAGAAAGTAGCGAGCGAAACGCAGGTAGACCCCAACGGGATATCCGGACAGGATATCAGTGTTACCGCGAACGGCGCGAATATCACGGTCGGAGCGAGTGCGGGTGTTATTTATATGAAAGTTCGTTAATCGGCAGAGTGAGGAGAATAGTATGATAATGAAAAAATTATTCGGGTTTGTGTTAGCTCTGACGATAGGGGCGGCGTTCGCGTCCTGCGAACTGGGTAAGGATATACTCACCCAATCCAAAGCGGGGATACCGTATGTCAATCTCGCGAAACCCACGAACGGGTCGCAGGTGAACTCGAACTTTATCGTATCCGCGAGCGCATACGACCTCGGCGGTATCGGGTCGATGGAACTGCACTATTTCCTGACCAACGACGGTATCGAAAAGACGATGGATATACCGATCATCCCCGGCGTTCTATCATCTTTCTTCTATAGTATAACCTTCCCGGATTACGGGGTATATCAGGTATGGGCGTCCGCGAAGAACCTTTACGGGACTAACGCCGACTCTCAATCCATCATGATAGAAGTGGGCGAGTTCGGTACGGCGGATAATGTTCCCCCGGTTATATCCATCGGGTCGCCGACTAATAATCAGGTCGTGCCGTCGATGTATACTATTTCGGGTATGGCGGCGGATGCGGGCACTGGCGTGAAGCATGTCTATATGAAGACCGATAACGGGTCATACTTACAGGCCGATTTCGAGAATACCAGCTGGTCGGCGAATGTATCGCTTCAGACCACGGGGTATCATACCAATAAAGTCTACGCCGAAGATTATGCCGGAAATATTTCCGGGGTATCGAGCGTGATTGTGAACTACCAGTCCGGCCTCCCGTATATTGTCATCGGCTCGCCGGTTTCCTACTATACCACGGGCGAAAACAATATCACGGTTTCCGGTACCGCGGGCGCGGAGGGCGTCAGCCTGCTGTCCTGCGGGGTGAGCGTTAACGGAGGGCAATACCAGTCCACCAACGGCTCGGCGGCATGGACGATGAATGTTGCGCTACAGGGCGGGACGAACACCATCCGCGCGCGGGTAATCACCTATCAATATAAGACGAATTTCAGCGAAGTCCGCTGCGTGATATATGACAACACTAAGCCGGTCGTGACGGTAATCGCGCCTCTCGCGAACGCGGTCATCACCAATACTTCGGTGAGCGTCAACGGCGCGGCGTCCGATACGATTTCCGGCATCGAGGGGATTTACCTCGCGCTGGACGCCGGCGCGTTCAATAAGATCGACTCGAGCGCGACATGGAGTACGGTCGTGAGTATGGGTGTGGGGACGCATTCCCTCAAGGTCTACGCGAAGGATAAGGTAGGCAATATCAGCGCGACCAATACGGTCGGGAATATCCAGATCGTCGATCCGGGCGCCTTCTTTACCGTGTACTTCGCGAAACCCACCGATTGGGCCGCGGCATATATTTATTACTGGCAGGAACCGGGAAGCGGCGATGACTGCGGTACAAATGGTGGATGGCCCGGCAAGGCAATGGTGAAAAGTACTAACGGATGGTATTATAAACAGTTTAACGGTCATTCGACGCATTTAATATTCAATAATAACGGTTCTCCTCAAACCGCCAATCTTTCCCGCGATAAGAACGGCTGGTACTCCAACAGCCAGTGGTACGACACCGACCCTTACGGGCCGAAGCCCGCGAAGGTTTGGGCGCAGCCCGGCGGCGGGAAGTTCCTATCGAACCTCAATGTGACGCTGAAGGTGTCCGGCGACGCTATCGAAATATGCCGTTACACCCTGAACGGGACCGACCCCAAGTACGGCGGAACTACCTATGCCGACGGTACGGTTATCAATATCGGCGCGGGTATGGCGATCGGCGACACCAAGACGCTGAAACTCTACGCGAAGAACAACTTAGGCGAAGGCTCGATTTCCTATATTTATACCCGGTCGACGAACGTCATGCCGAAGTTCTCGTGGGACAACGCCACGGTCTACTTCGTGATGACCGACCGTTTCTATAACGGCAACACCGGGAACGATACGTCCTACGGGCGCACGCTCGACGGGGGCCAGAATATCGGGACATTCCACGGGGGAGACCTCGCCG
>MIBD01000015.1:14698-21331 GCA_001829395.1 Spirochaetes bacterium GWF1_49_6
GATCACCGCGCCATACGAGCAGATTCACGGATGGGTACAGGGCGGTTCGAGCGCCGACTTTAAGCATTACGCCTACCACGGGTATTACGTGCTCGATTATACGTGCGTCGACGCGAGTATGGGGACGACCAACGACCTCAAGACGTTCATCGATACCGCGCACGCCAAGGGCATCCGCGTCATCTTCGATATCGTGATGAACCATACGGGTTACTCGAATATCAAAGATTTATCGCTCTTCCTCGGCGGCGATCCTGTCACAGACGGGGTATTAAAAACCGGATGGGAGAACGCGACCTTAGGAAATTATCACGATAACATCAATTACAGTTCGGGGAACTGGACGAAGTGGTGGGGACAGCAATGGGTGCGCGCGGGATTGCCCGGATACGATGCTCCCGGCAGCGACGACAAGACCTCGTGCTTAGCCTATCTCCCCGATTTCAAGACGGAGAACCCCGCGATAGTGAATCTGCCGCCGTTCCTCGCGAATAAGCCCGGCACGAAAGCGGCTACTTTGGCGAATTACACGGTACGGATGTACCTCGTGAAGTGGATCACCGACTGGGTGCTTGCCTATGGTGTGGACGGTTTCCGAGTGGATACGGCGAAGCATGTCGAGATGGAAGCATGGGTATATCTGCACCAGGAGGCGAACACCAAGCTCGCGGCGTGGAAGGCGAACAACCCGGCTAAGGCGCTCGACGATCTTCCGTTCTGGATGACCGCCGAAGTATGGGGTCACGGCCCGAATAAGAGCGACTATCATACGTCGGGCGCGTTCGACTCAGTCATCAACTTCTCGTTCCAGGGCGCGGTACAGAACGGTATCAGCAGTTACAGCGGTATCGATACCACCTACGCGGCCTACGCCGGATCGATCAATATCGACCCGACATGGAACGTGCTCAGCTATATATCGTCTCACGATACGGGATTATTCTACAACGGGGACGCCGAACGCCAGAAAAAGGTTGCATCGCTTCTCTTATTCTGTCCCGGCGGCGTACAGGTGTTCTACGGCGACGAGAACTGCCGTCCGTTCGGCCCGACGGGGAGCGACCCGTATCAGGGCACGCGTTCCGATTACCAGTGGCCCGGCAATACGACCGTATTGGGGCATTGGCAGAAGATCGGGCAGTTCCGCAATAATCATATAGCGATAGGCGCGGGCGCGCATACGAAGATCAGCACGACCCCGTACATATTCAGCCGCTACTATAATAAGGACGGCTACGAGGATAAAGTAGTCATTGTGCTCGGCGCGAGCGGTTCGACGGTCGTACAGGTCGCGAGCTTATGGTTAGACGGAACTACGTTACGCGACTTCTACAGCGGGCAGACCGCGGTAGTGACCGGCGGACAGGTGACATTCGTCGCCGCGAGCGATACGATATTGATAGAGGAAGTTAAATAATCTTAATTAGGGTATACACTGAAGGAGCGATTCATGGAACGGTTGAAAATCATGGTGTTCATGGGGGCAATACTGGCGGTATTTAACGCCGGGTATGCTAAATGGGATGTGTATCTGAAGCCGGGGCTTGGGTTTTTCGGAGACGCGGTCGGGTATAATATCCGGCTAGGCGCGCGGGCCGACGTGGACCAGATATTCTACAACGGGGTACGTACCGTTGAAAATGTGATAGTAGGAGCGGGAGTATTCATTAACGGAGCCGGAACAGCGCAGGCTAACATGTTTAACATGGGGTTGGAGCTGAATGCGGGCTATCGTTTCGAGATACCGCTTCAGGGCTTTCCGAGGCTCTCGATTGTCCCGGTCGTCTCGTTCGGGATGGCATACGGCGTGTTAAGCGATACGCTGTACGGGAGTTCCCAGAAAATGGGAGCGTTTGTGACCCCGGGTGTGGAAGTCACCCTGCTGCTGGCAAACCCCTTACAGTTGGGGCTGGATTTCGGTTATTCAATATACTTCTATAATAATACGGTTACCACGCTGAGTTTAGGTTTGATGGTTTCATATACATTTAATATGTAAAATCCGCAGAGAGGTAAAATGCAATGAGGAAACTAAGTCTGATTTCGGTGTTGATGATTGCGATAAGCGTCATCGGATGTACGTCCCTGAACGATTTAACGCTGGATGACTTTCGGGATCTCCTGAATAGCGGCAATAATACCAACTATTATTCCGACGAGGTAGTCCCGTCTATTTCCATCGCGTATCCTACGAATAATATGACCGTGCAGAGCACGTTCGAACTTTTGGGATTTGCGGCGGGAGAAAAGGGTATCCAGAACGTCTTCGTCTTCGTAATGAAAACGAATGCGGCGATACCGACAGTCATCCCCGCGATACTGGAGGGCGACCCGAACAGTAAGCTGGTATCATACCGGGCTACGATATCCGTGCAGAATAACGGATATTTCTATGTTTGGGCGCAGCTTCACGATAAGGAAGGGGAAGTGGTCAACGCGCCGCAGCGGATCGTCTATGTTTCCTCATCGGTAGTCGATACCGAACCTCCGCTGGTATCCATTCAGTCGCCCGCGGCAGGATATGTCGGATTAATGGGCGCCATTCAGGTAATGGGGACCGCCTATGACGTATCCGGGGTAAGTATGATCTATGTGGCCTGCGGATCGGTCACAAACACCGTCAACTATGCCGGCGGTTCATGGTCGACCGTGCTTAATCTCGCCGACGGCCAGAAAACGATTACGGCATGGGGCAAGGATAACCAGAATAATACCGGCGGGTATGTCACCCGTACGATTACGCTGACCAACGCTCCCGGCCTTTTACCGTCGATCAATGTTTACCAGGGCGCGACTCCTATTCTTAACGGCGGCGCGGGATATAACTTCGGCTCCCGGATGACCAATATCGCTAGCCCGTGGGTGCCCTTTAAAATATCGAACTCCGGCAACTTCGATCTTTCGGTCAGCGCGCCGCAGGATAACTCGCTCGATTATAACATCTCCAACGCGAACGCGTTAGAGTTGATACCCGGGCAATCGACCGTGTTCTATATTTCCTTCAAGCCTAAGAGTACCGGTATCAAGAACGCAATAGTTACGATAATGAATAACGATAACAGTAAGAACCCGTTCACCTTTACAAATACGGGGCAGGGTACGAACGCGGGCGGATCGGCGGCGCCCTCGATCAAGGTATATTATGGAAGCACGCTGATCAGCGGGGCGACCTATACCAATAACTTCGGGTCGTTTATGACAAACGGCGGAAGCAATGTCTCACCCACGGTCTTCAAAATTTCCAACGCGGGGAATGCCGCCCTTTCGGTCAGCTCGACGTTCGACGACTCGATCTATTATGCGACCGGGAATGTCACTATCTCGAACCTGCTCCCGGAAGCGACGACGAACTTTACCGTGTACTTCAAACCTTCGATTTCGGGTATCCATATCGGTAAAATTTCGATCAATAACAACGACGTGAACCCGTTCGAATTCTATGTGAAGGCCACGGCGACCAATGAGCATGATGTTATTTCACCTACATTTACAACAGCGCCTTACTCGACCAATGTCACCTCCAGCGGATTGGATATTAAGGCGAAGATCAATGAAAACGGAAAGATTTATTATATAGTGATTACGAATAATGCCACAGCGCCGACAGCCAATCAGATTAAGGCGGGTATCAATTACGGGGCAGTCGTAGTGAAAGCAAGCGGGAACGTCACCGCGAGCGCAAACGTACTGGCCTCGCTTACCGCGTCGGGATTGATTACCGGTACGGCGTATGATGTCTACGTAGTCGCGGAGGATAACGCGTTTAACCCGAATACGCCTGTAAAGCTGGATATCACCACTTCCGGCGGATCGCAGTACACGATGGTTATCGACGGGACTAAGGACGCCGACTGGGCCAGCGCGTTCTCAGTAACCGGGACGAATACCCTTGCGCCTTTGGATATTTCGAAACTCTATGTAGCGAACGACGGGAATAACATTTATGTCGCGATCGATTCAGATAATACGTTTACCGCATGGAACCGCAACCTGCTGATCTACTACCAGATCGATAATACGCCGTCAGCCGGTACGCCTACAATAAGCGGAGTGGAGACCCATTTCGCGGGCGGTGATACCTATGATGCGAATTGGAAGCCGACAGGCGCGTTGTTCTTCAAGATTGCGGGAAGCGAGTCATGGAAGGGTACGTTTGCCCGCAAGGTAAACACCTCTGGAACAGGATGGGATGTTATTATCGCCGGAGCGACCGATAAACATGGCGTAAGCACCGACGATAAATTCATCGAGGGAAAATTCGATATTGCTTCCATGGGATTGACCGCGGGAAAGCAGATTAAGTTCTATCTTGTGGTAACTCACCAGTGGAACGAGTATTGCGACAGCGCCCTCCCTGTGAGTTTTTCACCGGACAGCGATGTAAATAACGTATCCTCGCACACACCGGTGACATGGACAGTGAATTACACGATCAGATAAACAGAAGAAGTAACTATCAGCCGTCCTCGAAAGAGGGCGGCTTTTTTAATAATAATGAGTAAAGGTAAAAGCCACAAGCGGCCTTTTTTAATAATAATGAGTAAAGGTAAAAGCCATCCCTCAATATTTTTCGGGACAAGCACGCGGCTTTTTTTATATATCCCTCGACTGCGCTCGGGATGACAACGCGGTAAGTGCGCGGTTTTTTGTCATTGAATGACGGTTTATCCTCGCACCGAGTGCGGGGACTAACCCGATATGCAGGTGTCCCTCGGCTACGCTCGGGAAGCATCCCCGGAAATCCCGCTGAGGGCGGGGCAAGCGTTCGGGAACCATCCATCGGCTACCCCGCTGAGGGCGGAGTAAAAAACGTGAAAGAAATCGTATTGCGATTGGCTATTAATTGAGGAGAGAATGATTTATCCATGCGAGGGTAAAAGCGTTATTGATAGCGTCGGGGTCAATATCCGCCGGGGGAAATATGTTCCCGCACGGGAAAATCCGGATTAGCGGAAAAAGTGAAAAAAGGGGGTATTTTCTATCCCTATCTTGCCTTACGCCGAAGGCGGGAGGTATCGCTGGTATAGGGAGAAGGTGAAAGGGAAGTTTATTTGTCGTCATTGTGGATACCGAAGACGGGAAATTTGGTTTCGGTATATTTGGTCGATATGGCCTGAGCCGCGAGGAGAGTTGCGGAGTTCACGAGGATAGGCCCCATCAGGTTCAGGGTCATCTGCTTCGGGTCCTGGGGGACGTTGACCATCAGGTAGCAGGTGAGGTTCTCGCGGCTGATGAGTTTCATCTCGCGGAAAATACTTTCCTGATTGTCAATCTGGATAATATATTCCTGATCGAGGAGTTTGTTGGGGCGTGAAACAATAATCGCGAGATTTTTATTTTCAAGGGACTGGAGCCAGTAAAAGCCGGGGAGGCCGCGCACATCTATAATCGCGAATTTCTCCAAATCCTCGAAGCCGAGGATAGGTTTCACGAATGTCAGTATGCGGGATTCGGGAACATCCACAAAGCCGTATGCTTTAGTTTCAACGTTTGTCATAGCAATCTGCACCATCCTCACTCCATTTTCGGCAAAAGCAGGGTAAAACATAAACGGCTGAAAAAGCCGGAAAATGTAAAAAGACAGGAAGCGCTACCAATATATATGCATAATGTACAATAAATATGCAAAAAACACGAAAAAAACGGCGAAATAATGCGAATATTCTTGACATAATAAGGTTAAGCGCTTACAATATTGCCTTGAAAAAGTGCGTAAAGCACAAAAACAATGCATAGGAGTGCAAAATGAGAACATGTTTAGCTTCTGCGACCCTGTCGGCGGTTATCCTGACGGCGGGTTGTTCCGTAACCCAGATGGATTTGCCGCAGAAGGCAAATGAAAAAGTCGAGTTCGTGCTGACCGGAGATCCCGCGGTGGATGCCGCGATGCCCTTCCTCACCCCCGAAGAGCTCGCTTTTTACGGTTTTAACGGGGATAACAGTGTTGCCCCGGCGAGTGTTACTCCCAGTCCTGTTTTCGTTGCGGCCCACGGCCCGTTATATGACGCGCGCGCGGTCCGAGGTAAGGGGTTAAGTGTCAACGCTTATTTCAGCGGTACGGACACCAATACGGTCCTGTTTCTTGTGTACGGGTATTCCGCGAACAATCTCTCCGCAAAGGTCACGATGAAAACCAGCGGCTACGGCTCGTTTAACGCGGAACTGCAAATCCCGCAAAACGCCGGTTCCAAGCTGTACTACCGGATTACCGATACCAACGGTAACACGGTCGCCGAGAAGAACGGCCAGCCCTATACGGTGAGTGTCTACGACCGGATTGTCTCGTTCAGTTACGCGAAGGCGTATAATTACGGCGGAGACGCCGAATTCGCGGGATGGCTGACTATCAACTATTCCGGCGCGTCGGTAAGCTCGAATACCGCCCTCCATTACGGGTGGAATAACTGGCAGACTGTCGGCGATACCAATATGTCGTTCACGGGGAATTCCTCCTACTATAGCTCGGCGAGTTACAGTACCGTCCTTCTCCAGATTCCCAACAACGCGAATTATCTCGATTTCGTGTTCTACGGGAACGGGGTTTGGGATAATAACGGCGGCAACGACTTCCATATGAGCGTGAAACCGATCGTGATTGTCAGCCCTCAGAGCGCGTATGACGGCTCCAAGTAT
>MIBD01000015.1:21342-25142 GCA_001829395.1 Spirochaetes bacterium GWF1_49_6
GGTAATCTCGCCGAGCCGGTTTCCGTGCATTACGGGGTCGACGGGTGGCAGAATGTGAAGGACGAGGCGATGTATGCCGCGTACTATCGCGGGAGCTGGCTGGGATACTACACCAAGACGGTGAATGTCGATGGCGGCCGCAACATGTTCGACCTCGTGTTCCATGACGGCGCGGACCATTGGGAGAACAACTACGGGATGGACTGGCATATCGACATCGGGTATTAATCGAGGGGCTGTGTAAGATTAAAGTCAATTAGTATCAAATCCATAAACCGGAAAAGCCCCGCGTAATGCGGGGCTTTTTCTAATTTGGAGTTATTCGTAATTATTGGTAATATTAATAGAATCTCGCGTCCTAATCCTTTGACAGGATCGAAAAGACCTTCGATGTCTCCGATTCGATGCGGATGATCTTCTGTACTTTTTTCGGCGGGAGTCCGAACTCGCTCTTGGGGTGCTCGTAATACCCGATAACTATTAACCAGTAACGGGTATCCTGGGTCACCTCGTCGATGGTGAACTCCTGGTTTTCGAGGATCGCCTTGACATATTTCTTCGCGATCTCTATGGCTTCCAACGCTTCTATCGGCATTTCGTCCTCCGTTTATTACTTCCGCGCGATATCCTTCACCCACAGGCAGGTATTTACAATCCGAAAAAATCTTTACTTAATCCGCTTCCCTTGATAATACTCATCATTGTCCCGATAGGCAATTCTTTTCCTTGATGCATCGGTACGATAACCATCCGGCCGGTCGAGCGGTTCATCCATTTACGATGCGAGCCTTCCTGCGAAACCAGTACGAATCCGCCTTTTTTTAAAAACGCTTCAATTTCGCGGGCGTTCAAGCGTTTCGGCATCAGATTACCAATTCATGGATGGTGGAATTTTTAGCCGGTATATCTGTCGGCTGAAAGTATAGCCGCACCGCTTCCTTCATATTTTCGTATGCTTCTTCCTCGGTATCGCCCGCGCTCGTGCATCCGGGGAGTTCCGGGCAGTACGCGGCGTAAGACTTGGTTACCGGGTCGAATTCGATGACCACGCGGATTTTCATAGTTACCTCTTCAGGTTAATATAAATAAGTATAATACGGTGGGGGATTTCTATCAAGGAAGTGTATCAAATATACGCGATAATCCGCATACAATGGGGTGGAAATATTTTACCCGATTTCACACAGATCAGCACGGATGGAAAGGATTCGCACGGATGGAAAGGTCTAACTTTTCATATATTCCTGAATTGCGCTTAAACAAAGAATTTCACAATCATGCGATTCTAAATATGGGGCACATTCTTCATCGTCGGTGATTATTATACTGTTAGTTTCTTTTGCGGCAAAGTATAAAGAAGTGTCGGTGATACCGATTCGTGGAAGAAGCTGAGAATCAAGAAGTTTATCCTTCGGGGTATATATTTCAAAATGAGATTTAGCCACCGATTTAAAGATTTCAAAATAATTATACACATCCTTTCCACCGATTCTATCGGTAAGATTAGATACTTCGGTTAAAATATGAGGTGTGATAAATATTTTTTTTACCGTGAGTAAAAAAGAACGTAAAGATTCAAAATCTTCTATCGAATATTTTGAAGTACGTTTATTTACTTTTATTGCATCCGGATTATATAAACCGATAAGTAGTAAAATAAATAGATTAGTATCTAAAATACATTTTTCGATTTTCATTGTTCAGATATGATTTTATTAAAATCGACAAATTTCATAGAAAGTACATTTCCTGTTTCCAAATCCACTTGGAATTCCTTATAGACTTTTTTAGGAGGAAAAATATAACCGTTTTTAAGATGCGGGGGTTCTTCATAAAAACTAAGAACAATTCGCCACAACGTTTTTTCTTGTAAAACAGATTCCGGTTGTAAAGGAATATAACGTCCGCCAGAAATTTCTATAAAATAGTCTTTTGCCTTTCTTACAGCTTCCTTGGCGCTTAATGGTTTAAGCTGTTTCAGTAATGCTTCTTTTTGTGAATCTTTATCATTTTTTTCTTTTATTCCCACTTTTCTTTCCTCCTTTTCTACTCCTTCCGCACTATATCCTTTACCTTCATCAGGCGGGAAAGGTTCGAACGCTCCATCTCGTCGAGCTTCATCTTGATGAAGCGGATGATCTCGTTCGTTTCGGGGATAAGCCGGTATTCGAGAGCGTTCACACGTCGGCGGGTCTTCTCGATCTCGAGCGCCATCATCTCGACCATCTTCTCCATTTCGGACAGCTTGACCATCTTCTGCAGGACGCCGGAGAATATTTCGAGCGCGGTGTCGAGTTCGCCCGATGTGCCCACCAGACCGTAGGCGTGGAGATTGCCGTGCTGCGCGAATTCGAACGCGGGGGATTTGACGCCCATATTATTGACGAGGCTCCGCATGAGCTGGACTGTTACGCTCGACGCGAGGAAGATCGAGTCCCCGGTGAACTTGTCCATCCCGCTTCGCGCGATCAGGAACGAGGCATACGCCGACTGGAGTTCCTTTTCTATCTCGGCGCGGAGAGCGCGGACTTGATGCACCTTTTCGAGGAACATCTTGATCAGCGCGTCCTGTTTATCCTTGAGGAGTTTATGGCCCCGGACGGCGACTTTCAGTTTCTTCTTTTGGTTCGAAAGTTCCATCCGGTTCGGATTAATCTTTTGCATCCGGCGCTCCCTGTTTTTCCATCCGTTCGTTCAGGATGGGTTGGAGGTACTTCTCTTTATATTCGGGGCGGACACGCTTGAGTTCCGCGACAGGCAGATCGGCGACCAGTTCCCACCCGATCTGGAGGGTTTTCTCGATAGTACGGTCGGCGTGATCTCCCTGTCGGACGAACTCGCCCTCGTAACGGTCGACGAAATGGGAGAATTTCAGATCGACGGGCGTAAGCGCGCCTTCGCCGAGGATCGCCTCGAGTTCCTTCGCTTCCTTCCCGCGCGCGTATGCCGCGAATAGCTGGTTCGAGAGGTCGCCGTGGTCTTCGCGGGTACGGTTCTTACCGATACCCTTGTCGCGCAGACGTGACAACGACGGCAGTACGTCGATAGGCGGGTAGATACCCTTACCGTGCAGAGGGCGAGCGAGAATGATCTGCCCCTCGGTGATATATCCCGTCAGGTCGGGTATCGGGTGCGTTTTATCGTCTTCAGGCATCGATAATATCGGTATCATCGTGATAGAGCCGGAATGCCCCTTGATCTTACCGGCGCGTTCGTATAACGTCGAAAGGTCGGTGTAGAGGTAGCCGGGATAACCGCGGCGTCCGGGGACTTCCTTACGGGCGGCGGAGATTTCACGCAGCGCCTCGCAGTAGTTGGTCATGTCGGTCAGGATAACGAGCACGTGCATATCGAGGTCGAATGCGAGGTACTCCGCGGCGGTCAACGCCATACGCGGGGTCGCGATACGTTCGATAGCCGGGTCGTCCGCTAGGTTGATGAACATCACAGTGCGCTCGATAGCGCCTGTCAGGCGGAGGTCTTCCATGAAGAAGTTCGCTTCCTCATAGGTGATACCCATCGTGGCGAACACCACGGCGAAATTCTCGTGCGCCTTGAGCGTGCGGGCCTGACGCGCGATCTGCGCGGCCATACGCGAGTGCGGCAAACCGGATCCGGAGAATATCGGGAGTTTCTGCCCGCGCACGAGCGGGTTCATCCCGTCGATAGCGGAGATACCGGTCTGTATAAACTCGGCGGGATAGTCGCGGTTGAACGGGTTGATCGGCGCGCCGTTGATATCAAGGTACTTGTCCGCGATCATCTCCGGGCCGTCGTCGATCGGCTTCCCGGAACCGTCG
>MIBD01000015.1:25155-30266 GCA_001829395.1 Spirochaetes bacterium GWF1_49_6
GCATATCGGGAGCGACCGGGATTCTCACCACTTTACCGAGGAACGTCACCTTCGCGTCGCGTACGTCTATACCCGACGTGCCCTCGAACACCTGCACCAGCGCTTTATCGGTCTGGGATTCCAGCACCTTACCGCGGCGCATCTCGCCGTTACCCAGTTCGATCTCGACCAATTCGTCGAACTTGATATTGGAGATTTTGTTCACGACAAGAAGAGGACCTTCGACATTGGCTATCGTATTATATTCTTTAAGCATTGGCGCCGCCTTCTACCGTAGTTAATGTGGAAAACTCCTGACGGATCTCTTTTTCGAGGCCGGTAAAATGTGTTTCGATCTCTTTTTCGGGAGTATATTTCATATCCGCGAATTTTTCACGCACCTTCAGCAGTTCGATAGATTCATAGTCCGCGCCGCGATGCACCGCGTCCATGGCGTAGTGATGGAACATCGTGATCGCATTCATCATTTTTATCTGTTTATTGATGGACGTATAGGTGTCGACTTCATGGGTCGCGTTCTGGTGCAGGAAGTCCTCGCGGATGGATTTCGCGGTCAGGAGGATCACGCGCTGTTCGCGGGTCAGCGAATCGATACCGACGAGGCGGACGATTTCCTTGAGTTCGGCTTCCTCTTCGAGGATTTTCATCCCCTCGGTCTTCGTCTCGATCCATTCCTCGCCGAGCGTATCCTTCCAGAACTCGTACAGACTCTCGTTATAAAGCGAGTAGCTCACGAGCCAGTTGATGGCGGGGAAGTGACGCTGATACGCGAGGTTCGAGTCGAGCGCCCAGAATACTTTGACCACGCGCAGGGTGTTCTGCGTGACCGGTTCGGAGAAGTCTCCTCCCGGAGGCGACACCGCGCCGATAACACTGATAGACGCGACTATATCCTTCTTGCTGTTCAGGATTTGGACCATCCCGGCGCGTTCGTAGAACGACGCGAGGCGCGAGCCGAGGTAGGCGGGATAGCCTTCCTCGCCGGGCATTTCCTCGAGACGGCCGGACATCTCACGGAGGGCTTCCGCCCATCGCGAGGTCGAGTCCGCCATCAGCGCGACATTATATCCCATATCGCGGAAATATTCCGCAAGCGTAATTCCCGTATAGATAGACGCCTCGCGCGCCGCCACCGGCATATTCGACGTATTCGCGATCAGCACGGTACGATCCATGAGGGGTTTACCCGACTTCGGGTCGATGAGTTCCGGGAACTCCATCAGCACGTCGGTCATCTCGTTCCCGCGTTCGCCGCATCCGATATAGACCACGACTTCCGCGTCCGACCATTTCGCGAGCTGGTGCTGGGTGACCGTCTTTCCGCTCCCGAACGGCCCCGGTATCGCGGCGGTTCCTCCCTTCACGAGCGGGAAGAACGTATCCACGATGCGCTGACCGGTGTACATCTGTATCTTCGGGGGCAGTTTTTTCTTGACAGGGCGCGGTATACGTACCGGCCATTTATGTGTCATGGTCAGGTTGATTTCGTTACCGTCGTCGGTCTTCAATACCGCGACCTTGTCGTCTATGGTAAACATGCCTTTTTCTATCTTGGTAATCGTCCCGTTCATCCCGTAGGGCACCATGATGCGGGTGGTGATTAGCTCGGTCTCCTTGACTTCGCCGATGATGTCGCCGTTCTCGACATGGTCGCCGGCTTTCACGGTGGGAATAAAGTCCCACTTCTTGGTATTATCGAGAGGCCGGACGTCGATACCGCGTGCGATAAACGCGCTTCCCGAAGCTTTGGAGATACCTTCGAGCGGGCGCTGGATACCGTCGAAAAAGTTACCGAGGAGGCCTGGACCGAGTTCCACCGAAAGGGGAGCGCCGGTCGAGACGACCGGTTCGCCGGGGCCTATGCCGGACGTGTCCTCGTATACCTGGACGAACGCCTGATCGCCGCGAAGCTGGATAATTTCACCGATCAAGCCGAGGTCGGCGACCTTGACCATGTCGTACATCTTGGCGCCGGTCATCCCGTCCGCGATCACCAGAGGCCCCGTGACTTTTATTATTTTACCTCGAATTTCATTACTATCAGCCATTTTTCACTCCCGGTTTTTTACTCGAAGAAGCCTTATTCTTTCCCTCTGTTTTTATATAAGGATTAGGTACTGAAGGCATTTTTATACCTTTTCCCTCTTTAGTAGGATGAACATTTCCTTTTTGTATGATACTCATTTTTATTCCTCCTCTTCAATATATGAAAGTACTCTGAAATAGGCTATTTCGTCCAACCTGACATAGATACCTTTGGAGTCTTTTATCACCCCTAATATTTGTCCGGATTTATCTAAAAGAACTTCTTTTTCTAAAAAAACATCGCGATTTCTTTCGGCAGTCGAAACAAAAGAATTATTCCCGTAGTTTCCACATATTAAGTCTTCATTTTTCATAATAATATATAAACAGACAGGGTCGGTTTTATTAATAAATTCGTCCCATGCGTTTTGATAAAAATTAAATTTGCTTCGTTCATAGATAAAGCCTTGAATAAGACTCAATAATGTGCCGATGCAATACGGAAGAATGAAAACATATAAGAGAATCAATAAAACAAAAAGCAGCGGTGAAAGACCGAAAAGACGATTAATATTTTCGGAAAGTGAATTTGAAAGAAGAATGCTATAGTTATTGTCTAATAAATGGATAATAAAAAAAACAAAAAGATTAAAGACTAAATTTCCCGTACCTAATACTAAATAGTCTAAAAAACTCTCGAAATCCGATTTAACTTTTCTTGGAAGACGGAAAGAAATAATTTCTCTTGCAATAAAACCGGGTACGATGAAAAACAAGAAGAGAATGAGAGCTTCGATAGTCTGGGGCATTATTTAACCCCCTTTTCACCGAATATATCGATACCGATTGCGCGTTTCACGAGGAAACGTATCTTTTCCATCGATTCGCCCGTGCCGCCCTTCGAGCCGGGGACGGACGTGATGGACATGCTCCGATGCTGGTTATTGAGACGCTGGATGCGGTCGGCGAACTGCATCGCGAACGCCTCCTCGATATAAATAATGCCGTATTGTCCGAGCACGGAGTCGTCGAGAATCTTCTCGGCGGAGCTTGCGTCAGACGCCTCGAACCCGACTGCGCCGATCGCGCGGAACGGGAGAATGGTGTCGGCGGTGCCGATGACCGCTATTTTATGAGAGTCCGCCATTTCTGACCCTCCCTTTGATTTCTTCGGGATCCATCCCGTTCAATACACCGATAAAGACGATTTTCAGGTTCTTGATTTCCATCAGCTTCCTCAGGATAAACCCTTCGACCACTTCCGGCCCGGACGACGCATAACGGAACGCGCCGACCTTGGCGAGCAGGAATTCGTCGATGGCCTTCTCCAGTTGGGAGTAGAGGCGTTTTTCCAGTACGGTACGGATACCCTCGGATAGAAGTTCGCCGTAACGCCCGCGGATCAATTCCTCGGCGACGTCCCCGATCTGGCTCATATACATACTCTCGAAGAAAAATTTGTCGATCGTACCGTGGTCGAGCAGGACATGCGGGATATAGGCGCGGTCGATATCGAGCCGTTTCGCGCGAAGCAGGTTCTTGATATTCTCGAGGTCTATCCACACCCTGTAATAATCCGCGATATTCTTATACGCCGGGTCTGTCAGCAGGTTCAGACGAAGGTCGTTGAACGCCCTGTCGAGGATAAACTCGGCAATCTGGATATTTCCGGTCTTCTTGAATTCCTCGTCCATATTCCGCAGGGCCTTATCGAGGGCGGGATGAAGTTTGGAGAAGAGTTTTTCCTCGATAATCGGGAAAAGGTCTTCCGGCGGGTAGAACCCGTTCTCGGAAAGGATTTCCCAGTTCACGTCGCGGCCGGACATCTTGGCCTTGTATATCATTTTTATATTGTTCTGATCGCTGGATAGACGGTGAATCCGTATCAGGCTGTCCTGCGGGATAATCTTCAATAGCTCGTCGTATAGTCCCTGCATGTGGTCTTCGAGCACGGTTTCGTATTTATGGAGGTTACCCTCGTTGAATATGTCGCCATAGACCGAATCCTTTACGTACTTCACGAAGGTATCGGCATTCGGGGATTCGCTCCAACGGATGAGTGTGCCGTAAGGGAGAAAGTTATTTTCGAGGCTTCGAAGCCTACCGGTTATAAAACCCCAGCTATCCATCTATTCCTCATTCGAACAGTATTTTCGCGAACTCTTTCTCGATATCCTCTTTCATTATCTTGAAAAGGGTATCGACGGTAATATTAACGGAAATATCGTTATTTTTCACCATAACGCCGCCCGTAAAAATCCCCTTGACAGCGGAAAATTTCAGCTTGGCGTTACCCTGCTTGTTCACATCGTCGAGCCATTTCCCGTCGAGCGCCTTCTCGTTCTTGGAAACGATGATCTCTTCCTCTTTGGTAGTGAGGGATTTCAGTACGAGGGATTTCATCATCGCGGGATAATCGGGCGACGCAATAAATTTACTCTTCGCGTCGGCGGTAACCCCTGACATGATTTCACGCTTCTTCGAGAGAGCTTCGTTTTTCACCCGCAGGCGCGCGTCGGTAATAATACCGCGTTTGATACCCTGCCCGTCGGCGTCCGTCCGCTCGATCATTATTTTGCGGTAATCGTCCGCCTGTTTTTTATACCCGTCGATAACGTCGGTTTTCTTGGTTTCCGCCTGTCCGAGAAGCACGCGCTTCTTTTCCTGGGCGTCCGAGATTATTTTCTTTTTTATATCATCGAGAGCCATAATAACTCCTTATAATGGCGTTAAACAATTAAATTCAAGAGCAGGATACCCACCAGCAATCCGAACACGGCGAATGTTTCCACCATGGCCGGGAGAATGATAGCCTGACCGGTCTGTTTGGGCTTGCGCGCGATCAACTGCATAGACGCAGCGGCGACCTTACCCTGCCAGATACCCGATATCAACTGGGTGACCATCACGACTACCGCGGCGCACAGAATGCCTAAACCGCGTTCGAAGGCCATCCCGGGAGTGATCTTAGTCATGATGATGAACGCGATCAGAAGGCCGTAAATACTCTGGGTAGCGGGGAGCGCCTGTAAAAGGAGCACCGTACCGAATTTCTTCTCGTCCTCGCTGAGTACGCCGTTACCGAC
>MIBD01000015.1:30302-33247 GCA_001829395.1 Spirochaetes bacterium GWF1_49_6
AAACCTCCGCCCGCCGCCGCCAATGCGGCCCCTAATATAGCGAGCGCCATCCCGATAGTAAATCCGCCTTCGGGAGCGGGAGTCTCCGCCTTTACCGCGGCAGACTGATTATTGACTGCGGCGTTCGTCTCCTGCGAGTACATCGGTACCGCGGAGAGCGCCATCATTATAAATCCGGTGATAATTGACGCGGCAAACAATGGTGATTTCCTCATTTTATCCTCCAACTTCATTTTCGATTATTTTATCTCATTCACGGGGGTTACACGGTAATAAACTCCTTCCTCATGCAACGGTTCGTAGGGCGTACCGCCGCTCTCCAGGAATTTGGAAAAGAATTCCACGAACTGGAGACGCAGGGAATGCACGAACGCGCCGAACGCGCTGAGGACGAGATTAAACGAGTGCCCGATTATTAAAAATATGACTGTTACGATCATACCGGCTATACCGCCGATACTGTCCCTCAGCATAAACGACAGCATATTGAACACGTTTGCGATAATACTACCCGAAAGGCCGAGCGCTAAGAGACGCGCGTAGGAAAGAATATCGCTGACGAACGCCGAGGTTCCGTAGAGGCTGTAGATGCCCCCGAAGAAACTGCCGATAAAGCCCATGACGGTTTTTTTACCCTTACGGAACGCATTCAGCATAATCATGGACGCGCCCGCGATCATCAGCCCGGAGATAATATTCATCCCGAGCGAATTGAGGGTGGGTACCGATGTAATCAGGTTTCCCGGCTCGATCACTGCGCTCACGAGCGACTTATTTACCATATCGGTCATCCAGCTGAACACTGCCCATCCGAAGAATCCGCTGAGGAATATTACCCAAGAGAGTTTTTCAAAGATAGCGTCTATCACATTCGTTTTCAGCATGGTTAAAAATTTCAGAGTGATGCCGTATAAGAGGTGCACTGCGCCGAATATCAGCGCGAAATACAGCACGAGCATCGGCGATTTCATCGCGTTGATGAGGCCCGTACCCGCGATAAAGTCAACGTGGAGATAGTTCGCGAACAGGTCGCCGAAGAAGGAGCCCAAGAGCACCCCGAATATCATCGATGAAAGCCCGCCGAGCGCGAGAAGCGACATAAAACGGCTGGTGCCGGGATTCTTACGGGACTTGAACGCGAGGAATCCGAAGGCGAGCAGCATAATCAGCCCGTAGAAGAAATCCGCGAGACATACGCCGAAGAATACGAAATAAAACGGCGTCAGGTGCGCGGTAGGGTCGAAGCTCTGGCCGTAGACCGGAAGCCCGTACATAGTCGTAATCGTCTCGTAGGGTTTCGCGAACGAGGGATTGTTGAGCATGACCGGCACGTTCTCGCCGTCTTCGGCGGTCGGCAGCTCTATTAGGAAATCGGTATCGTCATATTTCGCGAGCGTATCGCGTATCTGTTTCTCGAACTTATACGGAAACCATCCCGTATAGAACGAGACGGACGAGGACTTGATACCCTTGCGCTCCGCGTCGAGACGTTGTTTCCGAATCAAAAGAAGGTCGAATATGATGCGGAATTTATCCAGATGGTCGGAGTAATCGACTATAAACGAGCGGTATATCTCGATATTACCGGATACGATAACGATTTCATCGTCGATAGCGTCGAGCGCCTGCGATACGGTACCGGTACGCGCGGAAAGGGAAATGGGGGCGAAACCGAGATCGCGGAGCGCGTCCATCACCGCGTTCTTCTCCGACTTCAGAAACACGATATAAAGGAAGGTATCGCTCGTAGTCTCGAAGGATTTGAATACCTCGATATACGGAGAAACTTTCGATATGTTTTCCATAATTATAGCTTCGACGGACTTGGGAATATACCCGGTCAGCCCCTCGACGAACAGGCTTTTCCCGTTAAGAACATCCAGATCGATGCCCGCCTCGCTCCATTGGAGGAGGTCTTCCTTCTCTTTCAGCAGGCCGTTGAGCTTAGTCTGGGCGTCTTTATATTTTTTCTCGATCGTTTTTATTTCGCGGAGGTTCATGTTGAGGTTGAATTTCTTGTAAACCTCTTCCATCTTAGCGATAGTGACCGACGGAGGAAGCTCGGAAAGCTTGGTGAGAAATCCCTTCTTGGGGGCCGGGACCTGTGTCTCGATAAAGTTAATCGAATCCTCGAGCTCGGCGATCAGAGAATCGAGATCCTCTACGTCGACCGGGATAGGGGTCAGACCTGTGCCGGCTTCATCTTCGGGCGGGTTCTCCTCTGTCTGGGACAGGTGAACACATCCCGCTTTCTGGAGATCGGTGATCAGCTTCCCGCGTGAACTGTCGTGGACAGTCAGCGAGAGCTTTCGCATCTCAACGACTGCCATATTTACCCTTCAGTTGATTGATCAGATACTCGGCCGCGCGGGTCTTAGCGCCCGCGGATTTATCGGTGATTGATTTTTTCTGCGCCTCGAGCTGGGACAGGACGGTCTGCGCCTCGGTCTCCCCTTCCTTCCGGTAACGGTCGGTAAGGGCGCGGCACTCGTCTTTAACCTTTTTCTTTTCGGTGTCGAGGAGAATCAAGCCCTCCTCTCCGGCGGAATGGAGAATCCGTGAGTATTCGACCTTAGCATCATCGATAATCTTCTGTGCGTCGAACTCGGCGGTTTTAATTTCTTTGATTTTTGCGTCATCCATGATACACCTCGGAAAAGAATCGATATGATACGGTTTTATTATAAAGACCCTTTCCGGTTCTGTCTAATTTTCACCCACTGCGTGGGAGCTAATTCCATTACAATCGCAGGTAGAAAAATCAACGTTCAGCCTGCGGGGTGATAAACACAGATGAATCGATGATAACCGTTCAATAATTTGATAAAAAAGCGCGGATAGGGTAAAATATTGGTCACGAATTAAGCCCGGGTGGCGGAATTGGTAGACGCGCAAGATTCAGGATCTTGTGAGCAAACGCTCATGTGGGTTCAAGTCCCTTCCCG
>MIBD01000015.1:33274-33889 GCA_001829395.1 Spirochaetes bacterium GWF1_49_6
GTCCCTTCCCGGGCAATACGGAAATCCCTTCCATTACGGAGGGGATTTTTTATTGGGGCTTTCCGGAAAATTGAGATTCATATCGAGTAAAATAATTTTATCCGGCGTCTTGTCATTGCGATGCCGCGCTACAAAATTTATTGAAGCGCGGTAGAAGCAATCGGTTAAAATGACGGATGGGCACTTCTAATAACCCTCTTTTCAATCAGATTATAAAGGAAAAGAGGACAAGGAAGTGATCATTGGGCGTATTTAAAAGGATATATCATTATTAATGTTAAAAATGTTAATAGTTTTTAGAACCGCCCGGATAATAATTATTCAGACTGCTTCGCCAACCTTCTACGAAGGGAGACAAGTTATTGCATTCCCCACAGTGACTTATCGATAAGAGTTGATAAACTGTTTCTGTCATTGCGAACGCAGTGAAGCAATCTGTAATATCCGATCATCGATTATACAGACTGCTTCGTCGCAAAGCTCCTCGCAGTGACGTACCGACTGCATAGTTTTTTTGCAAAAAGCGCGGGAAGCCTGTAGAATAGGGGATAGCAGAAAAGGAAGGTATATTATGGAAACGATAAAAAAGAGCGACGAGCCGATCCGTTTATTCAA
>MIBD01000016.1:0-1306 GCA_001829395.1 Spirochaetes bacterium GWF1_49_6
TCGTCCTCGAGTATGACGAGGTCTTTATTCCGCGCGCCGATAATAACGTCCGCGTCGACCCCGTTCTCCTTCAGCCACTTGACCTGTGGATATACCGGAGCGGCGCCCACCCCGCCCCCGATAAAGATAAATTTTTTCTTCTTCACCTCGCCGAGCGGCTCCTTCACAAAATCCGACGGATGCCCGAGAGGCCCGGTGAACGCGAAAAAGCTGTCGCCCTCCCTATAGCCGGCCATCCGGCGGGTCGAATCCCCAACGGTCTGGAACACGATGGTAACCGTGCCGCGCTTCTTATCATAATCGCATATAGTTAACGGTATCCGCTCGCCCTTCTCGTCCGTAATCACGATGACGAACTGCCCGGGCAGGGCCGCCTTAGCGACCCTCGGAGCCTCGACATCCATCAGGACGACTTGCGTTCCGAGCGCCTTCTTCTTTACTATTTTATACATAACACCACTCCGTATACGAATCGTTTTTTAGCGAACCCGCGTAAAAAAGCGGGACTATTGTCATCCCCGTATTTTACAATTTACCCCGGGGAATTTCAAGTATTTTTTGTTATATGCGCTGAAATTAGAACGCGCCCCAACTTATCGGATCAATGAAACAAAAATGCTAAATGTAAGCATGCCGCCAGTTTTTGGAACCGCCCCTATTCATGCCGGAGAAAAAGAAAAACAAAGCGGGGAGCGATTCCCCGCTTTGTTATCTATAAACCGATTATATCAAACCCTGATCGAGCATAGCTCTCGCGACTTTCAGGAAGCCCGCGATATTCGCTCCGACCACATAGTTCCCGGGCTGACCGAAGTCCGCCGCGGCCTTCGCGCAGGATTCGTGAATAGACTGCATAATCATATGGAGACGATTATCCACTTCTTCACGCGTCCAATTCAGGCGCATCGAGTTCTGGGTCATTTCGAGACCGGAGGTGGCCACACCGCCGGCGTTCGCCGCTTTGCCGGGACCGTAAAGGATCTTGGCGTCGACAAACTTTTTCACGCCCGCGGGTACGGTCGGCATATTCGCGCCTTCCGCTACGACAGAACACCCGTTCTTGAGCAGGGTATCCGCATCGTTCGCGTCGATCTCATTCTGGGTAGCCGATGGGAATGCCGCGTCGCATTTGATACCCCAAGGCCTCTGGCCCTCGGTATACTTCACGCTGTATTTCTTGGCATACTCGCTGATTCTTCCTCTCTGCACATTCTTCAGATCCATGACGAACGCGAGCTTGTCCGCGTCGATACCGTCGGGATCATAGATGAACCCGGACGAATCGGACAGGGTGACGCACTTCGCT
>MIBD01000016.1:1387-4578 GCA_001829395.1 Spirochaetes bacterium GWF1_49_6
TCCTTTCTGGTCTTGAGCATTTCCTCGGCGAAATAAACCGCGCCGTATCCGGTAGCCTCGGGCCGGATCAAAGAACCGCCCCAGTTCAGGCCTTTCCCGGTCAGAACGCCGGTCACTTCGTTTCTCAGACGCTTGTACTGTCCGAACAAAAATCCGATCTCGCGTCCGCCGACACCGATATCGCCCGCGGGCACATCGGTAAACTGCCCGATATGACGCTGTAATTCGGTCATAAAGGACTGGCAGAAGCGCATCACTTCGTTATCCGACTTACCCTTTGGGTCGAAATCGGAACCGCCCTTACCGCCGCCCATAGGAAGGGTGGTCAGGGAATTCTTGAAGACCTGCTCGAACGCGAGGAACTTCAGGATGCCCAGATTCACGGAAGGGTGAAGACGTAATCCGCCCTTGTATGGACCGATTGCGCTGTTGAACTGGATACGGAAACCGCGATTGACCTGGGGTTCGCCCTTATCGTCGAACCAAGCAACCCTGAACATCAGGACTCTTTCAGGCTCGACTAACCGTTCCAGAATTTTAGCCTTCTGAAACTCAGGATAACGGGCCATCACAGGTTCGAGCGACTCCATGACCTCTTCGACTGCCTGGAGAAACTCCCCTTCTCCAGGATTCTTCGACTTAACTAAAGCCAGTACGTCTTTCGTGTAAGACATGTCTACCTCCATCTCTATTTATTTAACGCTAGATTCCTCCTGTTGGATATAATAAATAATCTATGAACAGGCAATAACAAGGCTGGTTTGTCTTTTTGAGATGTGCGGTAGAACGGTGAGGTGACCGGATAAATCTCCATTTGTCGGAACTCTTATTTTTATTTGAGTGACCAAATCAAAAATTAGTCGTTATCCGTACATGATGCAAATTGAAAGCATACGTTAAATCGCGTTAGCTGAAAATTCTAGTACAGAATCGGGAAAAACGCAAATTATAGAACAGGTGCCTTGCCCAGTGCGGTTTAACCATAGCTGAAACCGCAGGGGTAAGCTATGGGGTTGTTGACGAAGACGGAAATTCAACTATTTTCCGTCACTGCGAGCCCCGCGCTGCAATATGTTTTCGATGCACGGGGTGAAGCATTCTATTTTATTCCTTAGATAGTATTAAAATAGATTGCTTCGGCTATGGTTCGGCAAGCTCACCATGACGCCTCGCAATGACATTATGAGTTCGTCAACAAGCCCGCTATTTACCCCCTTTCACTCTAGATATTCCTGTTCTGCGTGTAGCAGATAACCTGCTGTTTCTGCGTATTGGCATACAGCATGATATCCTTGATACCCGGTATATCATTACTATCGATCACCCGGATAACGTCGTTAAAATGCGCCGCTTCGGGAAGGAGGGTCTTGAGCTTGCTTGGAGTGCCCTCCAGTACCTCTTTGTTCAGTATAGTGTCCTCTTTATGCGGATACGCCCCCATATACAGGATATTGTAGTCCACCAGATCGTTGAAGAAATGCGTGCCGAGGGATATATCGGGGATCAGGGTCTCGTTCATCTCGACGATCTCCACCAGAAATTCGATACTGCTGATCTCGGAGAACACAACCGGTACGCCCAACGCCGGGGTAGTCGTCCCCCATCGCCCGGGGCCTATCAGCATCACCTTCTTCTTACTTTCCGCAGATTCCTTCAGGTTAGCGATCTTCCCGATCGTATGCGCGAGGGTATATTTATCGCTGATCGAGAGTTCCGAGTACTTCGAGGGTACGACGTAGATGATCCGGTCGATCGATTCGTTCCTGCTCTGCCCGATCACCGGCCCGCCCGTCTTCAGGATGATATTCTTAGGGTGGATATTAAACGAGATTTCCTTGACCGTACCGCCGTCTTTCCCCTGGAACGGGCGGCACTGCACGATGTTTATCTTCATGGTGTTCTCTTCGGACACGTTCGCGGTAAATTCCACGTCGACGGGATAATTATAGGCGCTTTGGATGATACGGAGCATCTCCCGCATATCCGAGGTAAAGTTCGTCTTCTGCAGGAGTTCGTCGAACGTGATAATCCATGAGAACGCGTCCTGCTTTCCGTTATACTCCGCCTGCCGTTCGAGCTCATGGTCGCGGGAGGCGATGGTGTGGATTGGCAGTTCAGGACTTTTCCTGACCACCTCGCGGAAATCCATCGATGCCAGACGGTTCGATTCCAGATCGAGCACGTCCACCTTCTTCTGCGAGTACTTGCGTACTTCCTCGAGACCGGACTCCGGTCTGCGGTCGGGCGCGTTTAACGCGACGATACGGGTGTAATCGTCATCCGAACGCTCCACCGCGCGGGTGCCCATCCCGAACACCAGTCTCAGCACGCCCGAATTCGGGTCGATCGTGTTATTCCAGACGAACGGGTTGAACGAGTAGGCCACGCCGGACACGAAGGGATAGAATATATTGGTATGCATATCGCCCGACACGCGCTGAACGAGGAGCGACATCTGCTCGTCTTTTTCCAGCAGGCCGAACTTGGAACGGTACAGCAGGGCCTGTTCGCTCATCGTGCTCGCGAAAATATTTTTTATTGCGGTCATCAGGTCCTCGAGACACTTTTCCCTCGGGCCGCGGTTCGGCAGGAATACACTCTCGTACTTCCCGGAGAATGCGTTACCGAAGTTATCTTCGAGGAGACTGCTGGAACGGACGATAATCGGGGACTGCCCGAAATAATCCAGCATATCCGACAGCATCCTGATGATATAGTCGGGGAATTTTCCGCGATGGATCAGGCGGCGGGCATGCTCGGCGTGCTGGAGAAAATGGTCGAGGTCTTTCTGCTGTTCGCGCGCCCACCAGCACCCGTTCTGCACCAGAAACGTGTAGAATATATCCGATCCGATATAAAACGAATCATGGATTTCGAGGACGTCCTTCCACTTGGAACTTTTTTTCTTGAGGATGGCGCGAGCGAGAAGCATACCGATCGATTTTCCGCCGATAAGGCCGGTGCCGATGATACGTTTTCCGAGCGCGACTACGTCCTCGAGGGTCATATAATGCTTAATCAGTTCGAGAAGTTTCTCGTCGCGGGTGACCGCCATACGGACGATGCGTCCGAAAACCGCCGCCTCGCGTTCGAGACTGCGGACACCCTGCTCTATATTGTCCATTACGATCTGCCCCTCGCGGAACGTCCGGTTCCAGATATCGTACTGACGGCTCGCGGATTCGGAGCCG
>MIBD01000016.1:4605-4848 GCA_001829395.1 Spirochaetes bacterium GWF1_49_6
GCGTTCTGCGCGCTATTCGTCACCGGGATGAACTGTCCGTCCTGCCACAGGTGGAGCATATGCATCGTCATCGAGTATCTCTGCTGAACCTTGATCGGGTGAATATATATCTTATCCTTATGATGATAAATATCGATAAAAATCTGGGTCGTATCCACTATCGGGGAAGTCGCATAGGATGAGTGCTTGAATTTTTCGATCGCGAAATAGGCGATCGCCTCGATATCGAGCAGGAAGGGGCAT
>MIBD01000016.1:4870-7370 GCA_001829395.1 Spirochaetes bacterium GWF1_49_6
GCATCTGGTCGCTGAACCAGTCCACCGCGAGGTCGGACAGGCAGTCGAAAATATAACAGCCGCCGCGTCCCTGCTCCCGGATAACACTATGCATCCCGAGAATAAACGCCTCGAACCCTTCTTCGGGGTTGAGGATACAGATTCTCACGCCGGGTTGTTCCTTCACCAACGGGGGATGTTTCGCAAAATGGAAATAGGTCAGGGATTGCCCCCGCTGGAGCGCGGTCTCGCAGAACGGGTCGACGAACAGGCGGTAATCCTCGATAGAATTGATATGCCAGACAACGTTGTCGCCCGGTATCAGTTCCTTTATGATAAAATCAAGCCCCTTCAATCCGGTGCTGTATTGGCTCATATAAGAAGACATAGCCGCTTCCTCCATCTTTGGAAATCATGTATTGGTAACAAATTTATCCTGCGCTTATTAGCCTGATGAAAGACTGCCTCGCCGCATGGCGTTTTGTTAAAACTCCCCATTCGGCCGCATTTTATGCAAGTATGCGGGATAGTATGATAGATATTTCGAGAAACATTTTTTCGGACAGCTGATAGGCTATTCCGTGTACGATATGAGGAATTTCAGAATATTTGCGATACCAAACGCTGCGCTATCCATTCCCCTATATACCGATACCCCCGGGTCTCTCTATTCAATCTATCTACTTTAAATCCGTCTCATTATCAATAAACAAATCCTTGTCGATCTGGACCTGATCGAGCTTCTGTGCTTCTTCTATAATAGTAGGAGGAATCTCTTTCGTTTCCTCCACTTTCTCTTCCACGGTTTTTACTATTTCAGGATCGAGCACCGGGTTATACGGGGATTTTTCCTTCTTGGAAGTGATCTTTTCCTTGATCTCCCGAAGCCGCTTCAATATCCCCTCGTCTTCAAGCACATTTTCAATAGTACGGGAATCGTCGAATTCCAGGTTGACCGGGATAGGATAACGGACGATCTCCTTCTTCGAATTGATAAAGATATTTACCACCGGCTTCAGGGATTGGGGGAATCGGTAATCGATTACCTCGCCAACCTCGCCGGTATTGAGGACGACAAATCCGCCCTTCGTGAATATCTCCGCTTCGGTCAGGTACTTCGGCATATCCTCGACAAACGCCCTTGCAAGACGGGGCGCGAACGATGTGCCGCTTTCCTTTTTTATCGTAGATAACGCGTACCAGTACGGGCGGGCGGGCTTGTAGACCCGTTCCGAGGTAATCGCATCGAAATTATCCGCCAAACTCACGATCTGCGCGATCTCGCCGATCTGCTCGCCCCGCAGCCCGAACGGATATCCCTTCCCAATATACTTCTCATGGTGCAGAAGAACGACCTTCTGGATCAGGGTGCCGTAGCTCGACTGGGAACGGATCAGCTCGTATCCGTAGATCGGGTGCTTTTTCATGATCTCGAATTCTTCACGGGTCAGATTGAACGGCTTATTCAGGATTTCCTTGGAAATCATCTGTTTCCCGATATCGTGAAGAAGCGCGCCGATCCCGACGATCTTCAAACCCTTCTCGTTATAATTCATTTTTTTTGCAAATAGAATCGACAGGAGACAGACGTTGATGGAATGCGTGTAGGTATAATCGTCATACTCCTTGAGCTCGAGAAGATTCAGCACCGTCCCCTCGGATGAGGAGATATTGTTGATAAAGCCGTCGACAACCTCATTGACACCCTTCTCAGGAATAATTGACTTCGAGGTTACCGCCTGCTCGATTTCACGCGATATATCGACCGATTTTTTTATCTGTTCGTCAGAAACCATCGGGTTCTTCGGGTCGCGCTTCTGGGATAGTTTAGAACGCGTATAGAATACCTTCGATATACCGCGGCCTTTCAAGCTTTGGATAATCTCGTTGGTAAACGGACTCCCGCCGTCCCAGACTTTATCCCCGGCATAGGTATAGGCATCCCCTTTGAGAATAATGCCGGGATAAAGGAATTTTACATAGAGTTCGACTCTAAATTCATTTTTTTCATCAGGCACTGCTTTTTCCTATACTAACAGTTTGAGGAAATCCGCCCCTTGAAACAGTTTGATTTTACGGAACATATAATGGCTTTCGCACTCAGGAGACATCCCATATAAAGAATAAACAATTATCCCGAGATTGGCGATCACCTCGCTCTTTAAATCTTTCGAAATTCCTTCAAGGTCCATCGGGTTAACAGGATAAGGAACCTTATACATAACATGACTGATATCTGCTTGCTTAATAATCCAGTACGACTCCTGTTTGATAATCTGGCTCGCGGAACGCAGTCTGAGAAAACGGCCCGCGTACTCCTGAAATTGTACGCTATTCTTCGCGTAAATATTTTCCAGTTTCGGGTTGTCGAGCAGAACTTTATACTTCCGCATAATATCGGGAAGGTCCTGAAAATTCCGGTCGATCGCAGCGGCATCCCGCCAAAGGTACAACGCCCTATAATATTCGCCATCCTTGAATAAAAGCCCCGCTGTTTCGTACAGCATGACTACCTTAATAC
>MIBD01000016.1:7384-14773 GCA_001829395.1 Spirochaetes bacterium GWF1_49_6
TTGATGTAACGGTTCAGGATTTCCGTCAAACGCTTGAGGTTGTTCTCGCGTATCAGAACGGTCACTATTTTTAGCAGAACGTCGTCGAAAAGCATCTTGTTATCTAATAACGGCATTAGGACATCCGCCGCCGTATCATAACGCTTCATATTCGTCAGGGCATCGGCAAGACAAAACACCATGTCTTTATACGAGGCGTCGTCCTGGGGAAACTTCCGGTAAATCGGCTCGAGCTGATTGACACATTCCGAATATTCGTTCATCTGATAATGCGTTTCGCCCAGCAGAAATTTTCCCTTCAGGTTATCCGGTTTGATCCTTACCAATGTCTCGAGATAGGTCTTCGCCTTCTGGAAGTTTTTCATTTCGTAGAGAATCTCGCCCGCTTCATAGAGAGCTTTACTATGGGTTGGCACTTTATCCAGTACCAGAAGGAAATACCCGAGCGCTTCTTTCTGCATCCGTTTCCGTTTATAGAGTTGTCCGACCTTCAAATAAATCTGAGGTTTGAGGTCATTATTTCCCGACGAGGACGCGGCCACCGACGCCTTCTCATAATATTCGGTGGCTTGGTCGTACTGATGCATTCCTTCGTAGGCCTGCGCGATATAATATTTCACTACATAATCTTTCGGATTGGTTTGCTGATGCTGTTGAGCAAGCGCCAACGCTTTTTTATAATTCCCGGATTTTATCAGTTTCTCCACCGAGAGCATAGCGCTGTCTTTTTTTAGAAATTTAAAGACCAGGACGATGATGATTGCCACTACTCCGATACCTAAAGCTATCCAGAATAAAAATGCAATATCGCCTAATTTAAATCCGTCACCCATCGTAAAAAACACTCCTCTTTACAAGTAGATTATTATAGTGTAAAAATCTTAATATGAAAAGAAAATACGGCATTTTATCTATGAAAACATTCCTGCGGGGATAGTGTATATAAATAAAAAAGGGCTTCTCATAAAGAGAAGCCCCGGAGTGTGTATGGAAAGTTAGTTCAAATACGCGTATAGGTGGCTGCTTTCCTCATAGCCCTTTATTTGATCGATAGCTATTTTCTCAAGCTGCCGAATTCTTTCTTTTGTCAGCTTCATTTTCTCCCCGATCTTGCTGAGCGACTGGGGCTCTTTCCCGTTCAAACCGAAACGGTACTCGATAATCTCGCGTTCGCGTTCCCCGAGCTTGTTCAGGAGATTTTGGATACTCTCCTTGAGGCTTGAAAGAATAACCGCGTTATCAGGATTCCGCTCTTTTTCCTCGCCGTCGGATAAGAACATCGTCTCGTTAAATCCCGACGAATCCTCGGGTATCATTTCCTCCAGCGATGAATTGCTGGAAAGGTCTATCAGTTTTTTAATCTCGTCCTTATTCATCGAAAGCTTATCCGCGATTTCCTCATGGTCGGGACGTTTCCCGTTCTCTTTGGAGTAGTTTTCTATGAACTTACCGATCTTCATCAGTTCGTTCGCGCGATTCATCGGGAGACGCACCATCCGGGATTTTTCGGATATCGCTTTCATAATCGCCTGTTTAATCCACCACACCGCGTAGGAAATAAAATGCACCTCACGGCGGTAATCGAACTTATCCACTGCGGTAATCAGCCCGATATTTCCCTCGCTAATCAGGTCGGCGAGCGGTATATTTTTACCCTGGTACTTTTTCGCTATCGAGATCACAAAACGCAGGTTGGAAATAATCATTTTCTCCTTCGCGTTCCTGTCTCCCTCGTATGCCCTTTTCGCAAGCTCCACTTCCGCGTCGCGTGACAATAAAGGAATCTGATCGATCTCTTTGAGGTAAACCGAAATGGAGTTTCTTCTGAGAATATTTTCAAATTTTTTCAAGTCGGGTGTTTTACTTATTTCTTCTCTTACAGCGTTCATAACTATTCTCCCGTTGGTTTGCATTATATCAGCAATAGCCGTACCATCGCGCATATTTCTTTATTTATTACAGGGTAACATATTACAATTTTCATTCACCCGCTCCCCCCGATAAATACTGCGTCATTATGACACAATAATTTCCCGTAAACCGGGGCTTCCGGGTCATTTTATCTTTACCCCCTCCGATTGCCGAAATTCCCGGAATTTGGTATATTTATCCACGAGGAGCCTTACATGATTATTGGAGTGGGTATTGATATCATCGAGATAGAACGGATACAAAATGTTTTCGCGAAGCGCGGGGAGAAGTTCATCAAACGCGTCTACACCGGGGACGAACTGAAATATTGTCATACCTTCAGCGAACAGTTCACCCATCTCGCGGCGCGTTTCTCCGCGAAAGAGGCGTACTATAAGGCCGTGGGCGCCGGGGTGCTGGCGTTCCATGAGATCGAGGTATATAACCTGCCGACCGGGAAGCCGGAGATTCGCCTCCACGGGAAGACGAGGGAGCAATGGGAGGGGCTTGGCTCGCCGAGGATACATGTGTCGTTATCGCACAACCGCCTGATGGCGTCGGCGGTCGTGGTGCTGGAGAGGGAACAGCCGAATGGCGGAAACGGTACATAAACTTTCGATAAAAGGGGGAAACAATGACTATCGTATTTGTCGTTAATGGGGTAATCTTTTTGGTATTAGGCATACTCGTTTATTTTCACGCGGAAAACGGTTCCGCCGCTCTGCAGGGAACAAATATCCAAAACAATCCTGCCGTTGCGGAACAAATGACGCGAATCGGAATTCAGTACGGTGTGTCGATATTATTTTTTGTTATCAGTTCTGTTTTACTTGTTTTGAGTGTTATCGGATTAATTAAAAAGCTGAATAAATCGCGTCTCGCGAAAAGGATTCTTCAAACCGGTATCGAGACTGACGCTCTTGTCACTTATGTCGATAGAAACTTCTCCATTTTGATAAATAAACAGCCGGTGTATTCCATTGTCGAGTACCGGTACCGGGATAATGACGGAAACAAATACACTGAAAGACTGGACCGGGTGTCTTCCGAAATGGTGGTCAGGAGTAATATCGAAGTGGGATGCACGATCAGGATAAAGTACCTTCAGGAAGACCACGCTAAAAGCGAACCCGTTTTATCATAAAACCGTAATGAGTTGTTCGATGAGCCGTACCGCGATTCCGCGCAACAGCAGATGGCGTCGGCGGTCGTCGTGCTGGAGAGGGATTAGAATATATATCCTATCCGCACATTGAGCGAGGGTATCAGGAACATCTGCGACGCCGGATCGTTTTCATACGGGAGATAGAGAGAGCTTCCCAGCGACGGTTCGAGGTACAGACTGCTTTCTTTATCCAACGATATCGTATATCCGACCGAAAGCCTCGCGATATTTTGAAAGTACTTTATTGCGCCTAACCCTATCATCGGCTTATAAGCAAGGCTTACCCACAGCCCGGAAAAGCTCCTGCTTGTCAGGTAGAATTTCATCCCGAGTGACGGGTGGAGATCGTCGATCAAGCCGTGGAAATCACTGAAATAGGCCAGACCGAGCTCGATCGAGAAAAAATCTGTTATCGCGGCCTCGAAATAAACATCCGCCGCGGGCGCTAAAGCGATCGTATTCACAATATCCAGCCCGATGGAAAACGAAGGCTTAGGTTTCGACTCCGGCTCCTCCGCGGAACAGTATGCCGCGGGAATAAGTATGATGGAAAGGATACTCATTAAAAAGAACGATAGAACAATGCCGGACATTCCTGTTTTCATACACCCTACTTACATACATCAAAATATTGATAGATATGCTGGTTCCTGAATCATCATTCCGAGAAAGAACTCACTGCCATCATATCAAATGTTATAACTTCAAAATATATACCCCACCCGGAACATGAATAACGGAAACGCCTGCTGACCGCTCGTTTTCTCGATCTGCCAGTTCAGCCCGAAACTCGGCTCGAGAAATACCCCGTCGTAATTATTCAATATCAGCTTGAATCCCATCGATATCTGCACCGTGTTACTGAACGAGGAGCTCGCGCCGAACATTAGCATCGGGGCATACTTCAGCCCCATCCAGAATCCCGATAGCGCGCGGTCGGTAATATAGATATTGAAACCTACCGACGGCTGGAAGTAGCTGCCGGCGGCGGGGGCGCTGTAATACATCATCCCGGCATCGATTGTCAGGATATCCGCCAACGGAGTCTCGAACTCAAACTCGACGGTCGCAGTCCCGGTGATAGCGTTAACCATCGCGCGCAGGATTTCAATACTCAACGATGCTTTACGTCCGGCGTAATATCCCTCAGCGGACAGGAGTGATGATATTCCCAGAAAGACCATGACAATTAGCGCTCTTTTCATATTATCCTCACTTTTTTTTCTTGCGGACACGTTTATCTGCCGCCCCTATTATATTTTCACCCGGAAAAAATGTAAAGCAGTATTATGGAATAGACTATAAAAAAAGCGCCCCGCAGGGCGCTTTTATTGTTTGATACTGATTTCGATGCGTTACCGCAATAACTGGAGCATGAGCTGAGGTTTCTGGTTCGCCTGAGCGAGCATCGCGGTCGCAGCCTGTGTCAGGATCTGGTTGCGGACAAAACTCGACATCTCGAACGCCATATCCGTGTCGCGGATACGGGATTCCGCTGCCTGCAGGTTTTCGTAACCAACCATGAGTCCCTTCGCGGCATGCTGTAAACGGTTCTGGTAAGCGCCGAGGTCCGCACGCTGCTTGCTGGCTTTAGTCAAAGCCTGATCGATCAAACCGATCGCCATATTGGCTTTGTCCGGTGTGCTCAAACTGATGAATGATGCGGTTTCGGGGTTACCGACGGGAGCCTTCAGACCGAGACCCTGGGAGTTCATCGTACCGATGTATACTCTTTCTCTCTGGTCCATATTCGCGCCCATGTGCAGCCACATACTTGCCATCACGGTATTGGAACCGGAGGGCTGCGCGAAACGTCCGGTGAGCAGGTTCATTCCATTGAACTGCGCGTGTGAAGCGATACGGTCAAGTTCGTCAACCATTTCCGAAACTTCGACCTGAATCATCATACGGTCGGTGGTATCATAGATACCGTTCGCGGCCTGTACTGCGAGTTCGCGAAGACGCTGAAGGATCTGCTGAGATTCTTCAAGGTAGCCTTCCGCTGTCTGGATGAACGAGATACCGTCCATGACGTTTTGATTTGCGCGGAAAAGACCGCGGATTTGCGTCCGCATCTTTTCAGATACCGCGAGACCGGAAGCGTCGTCGCCGGCTTTGTTGATCTTCATACCGGACGAGAGCTTTTCGATGGACTTATCAGCGTCCCAGTTGTTGACTGTCAACTGGCGTTGAGCAAAGATCGCGCTGATGTTGTGGTTGATAATCATATCATCCTCCTTGATGGTGTGTGGCGACATCCTTGTCGCCTCTCCTTAATTTTTCGGATGATTGCGGTTTTCGATTAGGGTTTTTCGGATTATTTTTTACCGGTACAGATTTTTCAAGATATTCAAATATTTATCGTAAAATCGCGCAGTACGCTTGACACGGATTGTCGATTGAATTACAATAAACATCATGTTCATAGAAAGGGGTTACAACATGAAAAGTCCCGTAACACACACACACACACACAGCATTTAGCGTTTTATCGCGTCTCGCCGTCATTATAATCATGTCCGTCCTGTCGAATTGCGCAATAGTCGAGGAAATTATCACATCGCCTGAAATCGACCTGCTCGACAACTCCTACTGCGAAGTCCCGCAGCTTTCCATCCGGGAACTCGATAACCTGACGAATATCTACACGAATAGCGTCTATTGGCGGGTATCGAAGGGATGTTCCGTCATGGAGATGAGCGCGTTCGCCGGGATGGAGGGATTCGACGGCGCGATCCTCGCGGCGAAACCGGTAGTTATCTACGGGTGGGACGGCGCGCCGAAGTATTTCGAATGGCGCGTATTCAAGGACGGCGGAATAGTCGGCGCGATTGTCGCGAACGCCAGCAAGCTGGTTTGCCGCCCGGTGGTCTATGTCCTCAGGATGGTAACGAGCTACGGGATACTCACGAATTACCCGGCGGACACGGTGATTATCGACTATGACTACCCCGATTACGTTTTCGGGAAAGTCGACACGAATACACGTACGGTTACCGAGGCGATCGACCCGTTCGCGGGGACGAATATCGCGGTAAGGAAGGAAATATTAACACTGATGAAGGAACGCCCGGAATTATTCTATGATAGCGCGGCGGAACGCCTCGAACTCCGTCTATTTACCGAATTATACCCGGTATACAGTAAATCGTGGTGGGCGGAAGTGGACGAACAGCAGATGATCGCGGTATCGTACTTAGGCCCGCTCGAGATCGCGTCGAATCGCGGGCTTACACCTCTTACGCAGGACTGGGAATCCGGCAGGGTGGTGGACGGATTTACAGGGCTAGATTGGAATGATTATACAAAATTACCGAAAAACGCATGGTGGGACAGAGATTGGATGTTTTCTTATCTAAATTGGTTCTATTCTATACATAACGGTTTGTGGTGGTGTGGGCCGACCGCTGGGGGAATAATGATGTGCTATTACGGATATACGAATAAAATCCGGTGGTATACCTATAATATCACCAATATTTATTATTATTACGCGACCACTAAAAAATCGACGAATTTTCAGTTCGTTCTGGATAAAACTATCGATCTGAAAGGCTTACCTACTTCAATGAAACTGAATATCCTTTTCGATTCTCCATCCTTCTGGAACAGCGGGAATCCGAATAGCGACAGCATTTCCTATGTTTCCGGCAGCGCGATTCCGCAGGATTACCCTTTAAACACCAGTATGATGTACACGGGATGCCATTACAGCGCGCCGTATTATTACTTCGAGCATAATTTCAGTTATTCCGCTCAGCAGATTTATAACTATTACTATACCCGTTTCTTAATAATGTTCGACGTCTTCGTGAGTAATAGAACCCCCGGTCCAACGGCAACCCCGGTTCCGTTGTCCGGAATGTTCGTGTTTAAACGGGACGGTTGGCCGTGGACGTATGAAACGGTTCGTACGGAGTATTTCAGCTATCAACTATTTCAGTATAATATCTCTACAAACACTCCGCTCAATCTGAACCCGCAGGAATGGGTTTTTGTAAAAACCGTTACAAATATCCGAACATACACTAATGACGGATTTGAAAGACTTGGGGCTTGGATGAATATCGATTGGATCATAGGAGATACTCAGGAGGATGACGTAAAAAAGGGATTGGAATGGGCATGCAATAGCAAGATGAATTTTAAAACTACCGCATTATACCCATGGGTTTGGTTTGCTGGTATCGCGAATTCAAGCACAAAGTGCAACTAAGTTATCATACACTTTTAGCGGCGTAAGATAACCGTGACGTTTCCGTGGGCGACGAGGGTATAGAAAAAACTGTGTAAATGGTCAATTTGTAGTATAA
>MIBD01000017.1:0-1051 GCA_001829395.1 Spirochaetes bacterium GWF1_49_6
TTTGCGAATTATCGAATAAAATAGACACAGTTATTTTGACACTACCAAAAAATTAATAATACGCTATAAAAAAATCAAGGAGTTTCTATTTTGCAAAAAATTTGGCGCCGGTATTTGGGCGGCCGGCGCCACTCTATGAAAAGATTGGGTGTGTGTTTCGTTTTACATAGAATTAGATAAATTTCAATAGAAGAGGTTAGAAGAATAATAAAAATATTTTTATTTATGATGCGCGGAACAGAGCGCGATTGCGATCGCATCGGCCACATCGTCGGGGGACGGGGTTTCCGCTAACGAGAGGAGTATCCGTACCGCCTGCTGAATCTGCGCTTTCGACGCGCGGCCGTACCCGCAGACGGAGGTTTTGACCTGTAACGGGCTGAATTCCACTATATCCATTTCATACATCTTTCCGAGCACCAGTAACGCGCCGCGTACCTCGCTGATCACCATCGCGGTACGGGTGTTCTTCGCGAATATCAGCGTCTCAAGCCCCATGACCTTCGGGTTATATTTTTTTATCAGGGTTTCTACGTCTTGATAAACTTGATAGAGGCGGTCGTTTTTCGGGATGCCGGTTTCGGTGGAGATAAGGCCGTAGGATAACGGTTTGATTTCGGAGCCTTCGATTTCGAGTACCGCGAACCCCAGACGCTGGAGGCCGGGATCGATACCGAGTATGCGCATTAACGAGGCGCCGTTTCGGGCAGGATACACCCGATCAGCCATTCGGCAATTTCCTTCTTGTCCATCCGGCCGCTTTCGGTACGCCCGCCGGATTTATCGATCAGTACGACCTCGTTCTGTGCGCTCCCCAACGGGTTGAAAGATTCATTAATCCGGTTGAGAACGATATAATCGAGCTTCTTACTTTTCAGCTTTTCAGCGGCGTTTCCCTCGGCGGTGTCCGTTTCGAGCGCGAACCCGACATAGAGCCTCCCCCCGAATTCCCCCGCGACAGTTTTCAATACGTCGGGGTTCTGTGTCAATTCGATATTCATATCCCCGCCGGTCTTTTTTATCTTCGACACGGATGCTTTAGCCGGACGGT
>MIBD01000017.1:1108-1450 GCA_001829395.1 Spirochaetes bacterium GWF1_49_6
GGACTGCACCGCGATAGACGGCAGGTACGCGGGCGCCGCGGCCTGCATATTCCCGTAGATCAGGAGGACGTCCGCGCCCCGGCGGTAGAGCGCCTTCGCGATCTCCACCCCCATTCTTCCGCTCGAGAAGTTGGAGAGGTAACGCACCGGGTCGAGCTTCTCGATAGTCCCGCCCGCGGTCACGATAAATTTCTTTCCACGGAGGGGCATCGACGGATCCCGTGTAATCACGGCGGCTATCGTTTCCTCGTTAACCAGCCGCCCCTTCCCTGTGTATCCGCACGCGAGATTCCCGGAGTCCGGCTCGATTACCTCGTAGCCGAGCTTCTCCGAAAGCGCGCG
>MIBD01000017.1:1489-6442 GCA_001829395.1 Spirochaetes bacterium GWF1_49_6
GTTCATCGACGGGAACACGATACGCCGGGATGTCGCCGCGAGAGCCGCAGAGGTAAGCAGGTTATCGGCGATACCGTTGGCAATCTTCGCGATCGTATTGCCCGTAGCGGGTACGACCGCGAACACATCCGCCCAATCGGCGAGATCGACGTGCGCGATAGGCCGCGAATAATCGAAATCGTCGACATAGACTTCGTTATGACAAAGAGTTTTGAATAGTATGGGCTGAATGAACTTGGCGGCGGCGGGGGTCATTATCACCCGGATTTCGTGACCCTCGGATTCGAGCTGACGGATGACGCCGAGCGCCTTATATACCGCTATACCGCCGGTTACCCCGATTAAAATTCTCATCGTACCGCCTACGGGTTAATCTTAATCCAGTGCAGGATGACAAAGTATTCGCCGTCTTTTATCACTATGCTGTATATCTCCCCGCGTATATCGATAAAATATCCCATCGTCATCGCGTAGTCCATGATATGCGGGGCATAGAAAAGACTCTGCGAATAAGGATTATCGGACAGGTCGAGAAACCTGAAACGTAACCCCTTATTCTTCTCGTCGTAGGAATAGGTCACCACCTTATCGTCGCGCGTCACACCCAAGAGGCTGTCCATATTGTCAGCGGAGCGGTAGATGGTTTTTTCCATACTGTTCTGCAATATACTGTATAGGTTCAGGTTATTATAGACCTCGGTCGGAATATCTACGGGCTGGTCTTTCTTTTTGATCAGGTACTGCTGGCTGAAAAGGAGCAGTTTTTCGTCGTTCTTCAGGTTGTAGACGTCGCTGTAAACCACCATGAACGTTTTATCCCCGTCGGTATGCGTCTGCGAAAGATAATCAGTTCGGAACTCGAAGCTCATTTCACCCGATGGAAGGAAACGCTTGACTACCCATGACAACTGTTCCTCGTTCTCCTCACGGATATACACGTACAGGTTGCCGAAAAGGTCGACGTCGACACGGTCGGGATATTCCATAGGCCCGGTATTGATCCCGCTCACGCCGATACGGTAGATAAATTTCCCGTAGATGGAAAACTTATAGATATAGTACTGCTCGTACACATCCTCCAGCGCGCTATTGGAGACCGACGCTAGTACGAAGATTTCGCCATACTTGTTGAGGATCACCTGGAACGGGATATCGAATTCGTAACCGTCCCCTTTATTCGGGATAGTCAGGTTGGTCACTGGGTCGCGGTTCATATTGAAGACGCTGACCCGTTTATTGTACTTATCGGCGATATAGACCTTGTTCCGGTAGATTTGCACGCTCGAGGGAACGTCTATATAATCGGGTATCATAAACTGCTTTTCATCGGTGAACGCCACCTTTAATTCGGGCAGATTGCTCCCGATCTGGTCGAGCTTATCGCCGAGTTGGGCATAGAACACGGTTTCGTATGGCATGAAGTTCGGCCCGCCCGCGCATGAAATCATGGAAAGAAATAACCCGGTCAGCATTACCGCCCGGAATAAATAACGCATAAATTCCTCACTATATCCTGTTTTCAAACTCAACAACAATCCGGTTCAATATATCGATACCGCGCTTCAGTTCGTCGTCCTCTACAGTGAACGCGATACGGAAGTTGGTGTTTTTCTCGGAGAATACGTTGCCGGGGATCACCAGCACCTTGTGACTAATCGCCAGTTCCACGAAGCTGGAAACATCGCCTGCTTTCAGCGCGGGGAACATATAGAACGCCCCCCCCGGCTTTACTATATCGAACGCGTCCTTAAGGCCGTCATAGATCAGGTCGCGTTTCTTACGGTAAGCCTCGCGGAACGGTTCCGTATCGAGATCGAGCGCGGCAAGCGCGGCGTACTGGAACGGGCTGGGCGCGCAGACGAACGAGTACTGCTGGAGCTTAATCATCTGCCCGATCAGTTCGGGACTGCCGATAGCGAATCCCATACGCCATCCGGTCATCGCATACGTCTTCGAGAACCCGCCGAGTATCAGCACATTATCGTAATAGTTCGCGGGGCTGTCGAATTTCCCATCGTACACAAACCCGTCGTAAATCTCGTCGGAGATAATCAGGATGCCGTTCTCCTTCGCGACCTTCACGGCGGCGTCTATATCGGCTTTCGTATAAACATACCCCGTCGGATTGCTGGGGCTATTCAGGATGATCGCTTTGGTTCTGGGCGAGACCGCCGCCTTGAGCTTGGCGTAGTCGATCTTGAAATCGGGATATGTATCCACTATGACGGCCTTCCCGTCAAGGAGGTGCGTCAGGTGCTTATACATCACGAAATACGGGTCGAACACGACGATCTCGTCGCCGGGATCGATGATCGACAGGAGCGCGAGCATCAGCCCGCCGGATACGCCGGAGGTGATAATCACCTGGCTCAGGTCGAACTTTTTATGGTACGCGGCGGACGCGTCGTGAATAATCCTTTCCCGAAGTTCGGTAATCCCCTGCGTGAGGGTATAACGGTTGAACCCGTCGCGGATCGCCTGAATCGCGGCCTCTTTGACCACATCCGGTACGTCGAAATCGGGCTGGCCGATACTGAAATTGATCGGGTTCTCGATCTTCGCCGCCAATTCGAACACTTTCCTTATGCCGGAAGAATCAACTCTTTTAGACCTTTCGGAAATCATGCTTCCCTCCGATTGCTAGACATATGATTTTAGAACATTTTCAGGTTTTTATCAACTTACGGATTATCTAATCGACATGTTTTATCCGGCGTAAAAAGGATTTTCAGGCGCCCGCGCTTTGCGGAAGCGAAAGCGCCTGAAAACTTCGAGGGGAATAAATATTCTAACCGAGCTTTTCTCTTCTGTTCCTGATAAAAGTAGGCGTTTCGAGATTGGTCTCGAACACCTTCTCCGGCTTGGACGCGAAATCTTTCTGCTGATTGGTGTACAGCAGGCGGAACCGCTGACTCTGCTTGTTCTGGTAATGCGACGCCACATCGATAACCTTTCTGTCATCGAATATATCGTCGTCATTCAACGGTTCGTCTATCATCTCTTCCTCGTAGTCCTTCGAGAAGTCGGTAGCGACTACGATGACCTTTACTTTATCCTTGAGGTTTTCATCGATATCCACGCCCATAATAATATCCGCGTTGGGACGACAGTAGCTCGCGATCGTCTTCGAGGCTTCGTCGTATTCTTCCATCGGGAAGTCCTGCCCGCCGATAAACACCACCAGCATCGCGCCGGCGTTCTTGAACGAGTTATTCTCGATCAGCGGGTTCTCCATCGCCATCTTGACGGCTTCGACCGCGCGGTTTTCCCCGTGCGCTACGCCGATTCCCATAATCGCCTCGCCCTTGTTCGATAGGACGGTTTTTACGTCCGCGAAGTCGACGTTGATGAGACCCACGTCGGAAATGATATCGGAGATACCCTGCACGGATTGCTTGAGTACTTCATCGATTTTGCGGAACGCGTCCTTGATCGGGGTCTTACGGTCGATAATCTTGAGTATCCTCGAATTGGTAATAATCAGCATCGTATCGACATTTTCCTTGAGGCGTTCGATACCCTGCCGCGCCACACTATGACGCTTGGGGCCTTCGTACTCGAACGGGATAGTGATCACCGCGACAGTCAGCGCGCCCAATTCCTTCGCGACCTTCGCGAAGATCGGCGACGCTCCCGTGCCGGTACCGCCGCCCATCCCGGCGGTGATAAACACCATGTCCGCGCCCTCGAGATGCTGTTTGATCAGCTCGATATCTTCCTGCGCGGCTTTCTCGCCCACTTCGGGCCTTGCGCCCGCGCCCAGTCCGCGCGTGGAACGCATACCGATCTGGAGCTTCACAGGCGCGAGCGACTGCTGGAGCACCTGCTTATCGGTGTTCACGGCGATGAACTCGACGTTACGGATACCTTCCTCGATCATCCGGTTTACCGCGTTGCATCCCGCTCCCCCGATTCCCACTACCTTAATCGTGGTAACTTTTCCGTCCTCGAAGAACTCCGCTTCGTTCTCCCGCGACGGCTGCTCATACTGATTCCGATACATATCTTTTCCCCTCCTCGAGTAAAGTCGCATCCTGATCCGGCTCTCCCTTCCTTCTATCTATCGACTGACACTGGAACTTTAACAATACTATTCAGCTATGATTTACCGCTTTTACCAAAGGAAATATCCGCCTGTAGAAGTTGTATTATCGTCCCTCGACTTCGCTCGGGATGACGAAAGCCCCTGCTTTTTTCAAGCAGACTGCTTCACCGCTTCGCGTTTCGCAGTGACATCTTTCCGAGTTCGCCTAAAAGAACTCGTCCAGCCACTTCCGTATCCGGGAGATAACCGATTCCCGGTTCTTCTCCTCGTCCTTGGTGTTCGTCGGTCCGAGCTTCGGCAGGTTGTCCTGCGCGTACAACGTGAGTCCTACCGCAGTCGAAAAGATGGGGCTGTCCACTATGTCGTGCAGTCCCTTGATGCCCAACGGCGCGCCCACACGCACCGGGAGGCCGAACACTTCGCTCGCGAGGTCGCCGATATACGGGGTCAGCGATACGCCGCCGGTCAGGACGATACCCGCGCCAAGGGTGTTCTTCTTGCCGCTCTTCTCCAGCTCGTTATTCACGAGCGCGAGGATTTCCTCGATACGCGGCTGCATATATTCGACCAGAATCCGGCGCTGTTCTATATGCGGGGGACGCCCGCCGATGCCGGGTACTTCGATCTGTTCTTCTTCTTTTATAAAGTCCGCGACAGCCGCGCCGTATTTCAGCTTGATTTCCTCGGCGGCGGCGTTGGGAGTCTTCAATCCTATGGAAATATCGGTAGTGATATGATTCCCGCCGATCGAGAGAACCCCGGTATGCCGGAGAGAGCCCTGTTCGAACACGATGAAATCAGTGGTCCCGCCGCCTATATCGACCAACGCCACCCCCATCTCGCGCTCCTCTTCGGTCAGCACGGCCTGCGCCGACGCGAGAGGTTCGAGCACTATTTCGTCGGCGTCG
>MIBD01000017.1:6524-7275 GCA_001829395.1 Spirochaetes bacterium GWF1_49_6
GCATGCCGGACATTCCCACCGGGTCCTTCACCCCGTCCTGATCGTCTACGATAAACTCCTGCGGGAGAATATGGATAACGTCGCGGTCAATCGGTATCACTATAGCCGCGGCCGCGTCGATAACCCGCCGCACGTCGGACTCGGTGATCTCTTTTCTTTTATCGATAATGGCGATTACGCCCTTACTGTTGATTCCCTCGATATGCCCGCCGGAAATCCCGATATAGACCCCGCTGATTTCCACACCGGCCTGGATTTCCGACATCTCGATAGCGGCGGCGATAGAGGCGGCGGATTCGTCAATATTGATAACGACGCCCTTCCGCAGACCTTTCGACGGTACCACACCGACGCCAAGTATCTCGAGTTCATTGGACTCGGTTATCATCGCGATTACCGCGCAAACCTTGGTGGTTCCGATGTCTAACCCGGTCACTATCCTCGAACCCAAATTCTCCTCCCGTGCGCGGGGTTTAAGGAAAACCTATCGCGCTGGCTTTATCTATATCCACATACTTTATGGCAAGTTTGTCCTTCTTTATCTTATCGCCCGTCAGTACGAGCCGTTTCAGGTATTCGTTATCCGGGACTTTCAGCCCGATATAAAACAGGGTAGACAACCCCTTCAATAAAAAATATACCCCTTCTTTCTTCTTAATATATATCCGTGAAATCTCGTCCTTCCGGTCGAAATTCTCGATATTCCGTAGTGTCGCGATAACGAACTCGTCCCCGATAGCCGTATCCTTGA
>MIBD01000017.1:7285-8305 GCA_001829395.1 Spirochaetes bacterium GWF1_49_6
CGGAAAATCGAGGGTGATTAACGGGAGGTCGGGGGATGTGCCGCCCGATATGATCTGCCCGTTCCGGTCGCAAATGACCGTCGTCTTCCCGTCGGTAACCGCCGCCACGGGCTTGCGCTCGTAAACGGTAATCTTGATCGTATCCGGTATCACCCGTTCTACCAATGCATAGTCGACGAGACGGATTTTCCCGATTTCGCCGGCTACCAGTTCGAGGTCGTATGAAAATAAAGATTCCCCGTAACGTACCCCGGACACCGCCGCGACATCGGCGGAATTTACATAATGCTGGTTCGTAATAATAATGTTCTTGATGTTAAATGCGCCCTGCTCTTTCAGGAAAAAATAGATCAGGTAATGTATCCCATAGAGCAGAAAGCAAAAAACAACAGTGAGAACGAAAACGGAAAACCCCCTCTTCATTTAATATCCACGCAGTCGAGAATCTTCTTCGCGAGCTGCGGCATATCCATCCCCACCTCGCGCGCCATCGCGGGAATATCGCTTGTATCGGTGAGACCCGGTAACGAGTTGGCCTCGAGGTAATAAAAATCTCCGCCCGGTTCGAGCATCACGTCTATCCGCGCAAAACCCTTCAGCCCGAGTTCGCTGAATGCGAGCTTGGTGGTATCCTGTATATTCTTCGCCGCTTCGGCGGGTATCTCGGCGGGAATAACAAAATCGGTCATCCCCTTGGTATATTTCGCCTCGAAGTCGTAAAATTCGTTTTTAGGGCGGAGTTCGAGTATCGGGAGCGCGGTCACCGAGACCCCGTCATCCAGAATACCCACCGTCAATTCCTTACCGGAAATATACTGCTCCGCGAAGGAATAGCGGTACTTTCGGGAATACTCCGCTATATGCGCGCGCAGTTCGTCCTGCGATTTGACCAGTTCGACCCCGACGCTGGAGCCCTCGCTGATGGGTTTCAACACGACCGGATAGCCGAGCTTCTCGCCGACCGCGCGGATACTGGTATCGGGATGCGCGGCATCGATTTCCACCGACACGGGCACCGGA
>MIBD01000017.1:8322-15734 GCA_001829395.1 Spirochaetes bacterium GWF1_49_6
TATTTTCTTGGTCAGCATCTTATCCATCGCGATAGCGCTCGCGGCGACACCCGACCCGGTGTAGGGAATCCCCAGAATTTCAAGCAAGCCCTGTATACATCCGTCCTCACCGTAAGTACCGTGGAGGGCGATAAATGCAATGTCGATTTTTTCGGAAACGAGACGGGAAGCGATATCGCGGCCGACATCGATTTGTACGGCGCGAAGACCGAGAGACTGGAGCGCGCGGAGGACGTTTGCCCCGGAACGCAGACTGATTTCGCGTTCGGACGACATACCGCCCATCAGCACACCGATGGTTTTATTGGTATAACGGGAAATATCTAAGCCGTCATTCGGCATTTAATCCCCTCCCGGAAAATGCGTTATGAATATTTTATATCAGTAAAAAAGGCTCTATTCCTCAAATTCGCCTATCAACCGAATCTCCGGGATCAGTTCGATCCCGAATTTCTCGCGAACGCCCTTCTGAACCGCCCGTATCAGCCCCGCGACATCCGCCGCCGTGGCGTTCCCGGTGTTCAGGATGAAGTTCGCGTGTTTATCGGAGACTACCGCCCCGCCCATTTTGAACCCGGAAAACCCCGCGTCGCGAATAAATTGCCACGCTTTACCGCCTTCGGGGTTGCGAAAGACGCTCCCGGCGGAGAATCCCGTCGGTTGTGAATCTTTCCTTACATTTTGATTATTATCCATCTTTTTCAGGATAATGTCAATACTTTTATTGAAAATTTTGAAAATAGTAGTAGAAATAATCCTACTATCATCTATTCCATGCCGGTATCCCCACTTAACAGACTCCCCGGAAACCGTTTCCGTAACTCCGTTTAATGTAACCGTATGCACTTCTGCCGTAATCCCCGATATATCCTCACCGTGCGCTCCGGCGTTCATAACGACCGCGCCGCCCACCGTACCGGGGATTCCCGCCGCGAATTCGAGGCCGGAGAAGCCGCGCTCGGCCGCCATACGGGAAAGCATCGCAAGTCCTGCGCCTCCCCCCGCGATCACCGTATCGCCGCGGAACTCGATGGCCTTGAAATCGCCGCCGAGACGGTATACCACCCCGTCGAAACCCCTGTCGCTTACCACAAGGTTCGAACCTTTACCGATGATCAGGGATGGTAGGTCGTGTTCGCGGATGATATAGAGGAGGGACTGGAGTTCGCCGGTATTCCCCGGTTCGGCCAGCACGGCGGCGTTCCCGCCGACCCGCATCGTCGTCAGCGTGGAGAACGGCACGTCTGTCCGGGCGCCGGGAAACAGCTTGAGAAGCGAATTCCGGGCGGCGGAATTCATCAGGAAATTATCTCGATATGGTATTTCTCGATAACCGGATTGGCGAAAAGTTCATCCGCCATCTCGTCGAGCTTTTTCTTCGCGGCGTCAGGAGTCGGTTCGTCCAGCTCGATATAAAACAGCTTCGCCGTGCGGACATCCCTCACGGAAGGATAATCCAGATGGTGGAGCGCGTTCATCAGCACCTTACCCTGCGGGTCGAAAACCCCCGGTTTGAGCATCACTTCTATCTTAGCTTTCATTCGCTAACCCTCACTTTTATTTAATAAGTAATTTTCGACGAATTCTATCGACAGACGGGCTATTCCCCCATCATTAACTGTTTGGCTTCCTCGAAAGTATCTACCAGAGAATATCCGATATTGAAGACTTTGGTAAACCCGATGGCCTCGAATAATTTCTTGAGGCGTTCCTGTATCCCGAATACGACGATATTACCGCCATGCAGACGGGCTTCCTTCAGGCTGTTTATCAATACACCGACACTCGCGCTGCAAATAAACTCCAGAAACGAGAAGTCGCATATCACTTTATTCGTCTTCTGCAGGACTTCGTGCAGATTCTCCTTAAAATCCCCGGTGTTGTAGGTGTTCAACTCGCCCCGAATTGTAATAACCGCAATCCCGTCTTCTTCGTAAGTAATCGAATATCCGGCGTCTTCCATGAAACCTTCCTTTTTAATTACAAAATATCATTCTGCATCATATCGACCGCTTCGTCCATCGAATCGGTCATATCGATCATCCGGGGAAACCCTATGATCTCGAGTATCTTTTTTATCTTCTGATTGACTTCGGTAACAATCACCCTGCCGCCGGCGTCCGAGGCCTGATTATTATATGCGACAATATAACCCACCGCCGCGCTGCATATATATTCCAAGTGCGAAAAATCGAGAATAATACGTTTGGTTTTTTCGAGGATTTCACCCATTTTAGCGTCCAGAACGGAAACCATCTTCGGATAGAGTTCTCCGCTAATCTTCACGATAGCGTAGTCTCCCATGAGCTTGTCAGAAACCTTGAGATCCGACATAATTTCCCCTGTTTTTAACTAAAAAAAGTTTTCGCTTCTTCCAGCGATTCGGCGATTCTCATAAATTTACCAAATCCGACAAAATCGAAAACCTTGCGGACATTTCCCGTCATATGTACCAGAACAATATTTCCGCCGCCGGCCTTAGCGCTATTAAAGGACGCTAGTAGACTGCCCATACCCGCGCTGCATATATACTCAAGCCGCATGACATCGATCAGTACACTTTTCGACTTTTCAAGCACGCCCCTCATCTGATCGTTGAATTCCGGGACGTCCTGTGAGTTGAGTTCGCCGATAATGGAAAGAATGACGAAATTGCCATCCATCTTGATCTCATACTGGATAATGGTTTCCATAAAAACTCCTCGGCCCCTTTCCGCTTCGGTATAATATTATAAATAATTTTATATCAATTTACAATATAAAATCATTATCCTTTATAAGAATTTTCGCATGATAATTTTATTCCCTATCCCGGGGACAAATTCATGCGCCATTTCATCCATGAAAACCTTCATCGAGAATATCCCCAGCCCGTGGGTCTTGAGGCTGGTCGCGTGCTTTTCGAGGTCGGGTAACGGCACTCCCACCGGATTAAACGCCTTCCCGAAATCGGAAACGGCAACCTCCATCCCCTTCTCGATACCTTTCACCTCAATCTCGAGTACCCGGTTATTATCGGGTATCTCAGGATCCTCGGCATAGCTATGGCGAATGACATTCGTGGCGGCCTCGTCGACAGCCATCTCTATCTCACCTAGTTTATCGTCGCTAAACCCCTGTTCTTTCGCGAATGAAAGTACAAACTCCCTGATGCGGGATAAAGAATCGGTCACCCCGGCAATACGTAATGTCACGCTGTCATTCCGGCTAAAGAGCCGATTTCGCTTCGGGAACCGACCCGACTATCTTGAATACCTTCGAGAAACCCATCGTGTCGAATACCTTTTTAACCTTATCGCTCATCCCGGCAAGAATGATATTCCCGCCGCCCTTCTTTACCTCGTTAAACGAGGCCATGAGAGCGCCTAATCCCGCGGTAGCGATATATTCCAACGCCGCAACATCTATGATGATGCTCTTTGTTTTTGCCAATACTTCCTTGAGCTTCTTATCGAAATCCCCGACAGTATGAGCATCCACCGACCCGGCGACAGCAATAATCCCGATTTGTCCGTCCATCTTAATAGAAATTTCTACACCGGCCATCGAATCCTCCAAGAACCTTTTTCTTTAATTATATTGTAAGTAGAATATATAAATCTGTAAAAGATTCGGGCATTCAGGTTGAAGATATTTATGTCTCTTCAACCCATTTTGTTGATACCCTGATGATTGGACGATATTTATTGATTTATTCGAACCCAGCGCTCTTTAAGCAAACCTTACAGTAAAATATGGAAATCGATCATCACATTGGGCTGGGGAATAGTCCCCGGCAGATTTCCAAGTTCCTCTATATAGTACGCGGCGTTTATCTTCAGCACGGGCAGATCGATACCGATACCCAATGTCGGATACCCCTTATACAATCCGGCGCGTGCAATCAGGAACGTAAAGAACTTCACCTCCGTACCCAATCTCAGCTTGAGGAGGTAGCTCTCCGAGAAATCGACGGAGTTGACGATATCGAAATAGATTTCCATACTGTTAATCAGGAAATTCCCGAAATCGAGGTGCAAGTCGATACCCACATCAAGCGCGGGCGAAAAATAAGACGCCTCATAGACGGGTGCACTCGCGTTTTTCTGGAAATTAATATCGTACTCGCTCCAGTTAAACCCGGTGGAAAACCAGTCGCGGCAAACCAGCCCTATCGAGAAATCGAGCATTTTTACCAATATCCCGACATCCGAACTGATATTCTGACCCATCAGGAAACCCTTCTGGAAATTAGCGATACTGGTCCCCATATCGAATGCCTCGATGAGACTCATCCGGTCATCGATATATTTCATTCTATTGAGATATTTCAGATTGATACCGCCGTAGACACGGGTAAACTTGCCCAGAAAAAACGGGAGCGGCAGTTCGAAACCGTAGCCGACCGTAAACCCGATATCCGCATAGGTCGCGAATTCCACATAGGGCAATCCGGGCGCCTGTTTGACAGTGACCGAGGTAAAAATATCGTCATAGAGCAGCAATCCCAATCCGCTGCCAATATATCCCAGCATGAGAGGACCTGTTATACCGATAGTACTTTTCAAATTCAGGATGGACTGCCATTCGGCGTCGGTCAAGGTCGCCAACGACGTCTCTCCCTGACTCAAACGGATACCCAGCATGGCGAGGTCATAGAGGCTCAGGTTCGCGCGAAGGCCGACCTTCAGTACCGAGAACCCCTTGATATCATTCACCCCGAGAGCCGCGGGGTTCATAAAAATAATACCGAAACGTGCCGTATCGGCAATACCAGCGCCGCCTGTCGCAATCACATCTATAGGCTGGGTAAATTTTACTTCCTTCTGTACCCCGTATCCTGTACCGGCAAGAATGGTGGTTATAGAGATAAATAATAGTATTCCTTTCAGCATATTTTCCTCCCGACCGCTAAAGCCCGAAATAATTAGACAGAATCAAATTGAAGTTTGTTAAATCCGGGAGAAGAACGGACAATTCCGTCTGCATATCCGCAAGGTTTGTTATTCCGGCCTGCGCCATCGCGTTGGTAAACTCCGTATAATTTGTCGGAGTAAACCCTTCAAAAAGCCACGTATTCGTCAGATCAAAGTTATTCGTGATACCGAACTGTTCGAGTGAGGTCAGATTCGAGATAGTCTCGAAATTCGAGAGCACCGTCTGCTTCATCCCGTCGATGGATGCACGAACATTTGAAATCTCAGCCTTCACCGAGTCCGAGTAAACCGAAGATTCGATAATAGCCAAGCTGTACTCGGAATGCGCGATCAGTATATTAAACTGCGGAACAATCGTTGCAATGGTATTCAGCATTTTAATAGCGGCGATAAAATTCGTTGTATTCGGCAGGTTATTTGAAATGGAAAAGTCCGGGTAGAATATCATGTAATCGTTGGTATCCATAATAATATTCTTGTCCATATCGGTATCGCCGAGAGTAAACGCCGCATACGCGGTATTGAATATGAAAAAGTTCAGATTGATATTTACGTCGTCATAAGGGATACTCCCATCCCCCGCGCTGGACACGATCTGATAGAGTTTATCATGCACGAACCAGCTGACGTCATAAAGTTTATTCATATCGATAATGGAATAATCGTTCGAGATGATCGCCCGGATAAGCTGAACCGGGGGGATTTTCCAGTAGATATATGCGGTACATATTCCTTCCAGTCCGAGCGCGTTATTCGGCTCCAAGTCCAGAACACGCGCATAAGAATTATACGCGTTCTCGTACTCGCCCTCCGATAAATAACCGTCTCCCATCGAAAGAAGCATCGGTATACTATCCACCTGAGCCGGTTCCGCGGGGTTCAATAGCGAAAATACGTTAAAACACGATGACATCGTGAGAGCGCTAATAATAAGTATTAATACAGCCAATACTCTCAGCTTCATATAGCCTCCTTATACTTAAACACACATCCCGCTTGCCCAAGATAATATACACACAATATTTCAAAAATCCAAGTAGAAAATACTAATCGGGGAGAATTTTATTTAGATCGATTTCCAGATTGCTGTATACCCGCTCAATTCTTTCATAGAGTTTCTCGTTCCGTGTGACAATTCGCCGGCCGAGATATTTTATCAATTCCTTTTTTACCGTAAGTACCTCTACCACCCGTTTCTTCTTCGCCTCGATATTCCCCCAGACTACCTCGGTTTCCTGACTTCTGCGAATATGCGTAGACGGGACATATCCCACCAATCGTTCCATGAATTCGGTGCGCTTAATTTTTTCCATAGTCTCTGTGGTCTCGCGCGACATCTCTTTGGTCTCGTCGGAGCCAAGTATCATAATCTCGAAAAACCCGATATCTTTTATATCCCGCATATAACAATCCACCGCTTCTTCTTCGAAGATTCGGCAGATATAAGTATAAATCTTTTCCATTTTACTTTTCGGCAGGACAGCACGTATGAGAAAATAAAATACGTCGAGTAAAAAAACTGCGCTTTTTCTTTTCAGCCTCATTCAATACCCATTCGTTCGATTATATCCCTCTTATAAAAATCGTTTTACCCCAACCTGAAAACTCTGCCAGACCTCTATTCTTCAGCGCGAACAGCGCCGCGAGAGCGTCGTCCATTCGTATACCCCTAAGAGCGCCGTACCCCGGATAAGAAATATCGTGACGGTGCGTCCCGTAACCCAACTCGAATAGACGTTCGCGGGTGAACGCTTTCCCGCGGGTTCTCAGAAGCGCGAGCAGGGCGGTTTCCATCTCCGTGAGCCCCTTCGTCCCTTGCGAAATGCAATAATCGCATACCCCGCAATCCCCGCCGGAACCGTCGATCATCGCTATCCTGCAGCGGGATCGGGATAACCAGCCGCGCATCGCGTCGATATCATCTCTATCGTCGTCTTCTCCGGCACGGGCATAAAAATCCTCATACCCCCGCCAATCGCTTAATACTTCGACCGACATCCCTTTCCGGTTCTCTACCTTTTTTATATCGGAAACCAGCCCCTTAATCCGAAGCGGAGAATTAAAATACACCATATATTCCCATTCGCCGGAGAGTTCAGGGCAAAAATTGTCTGTAATTAGAATATAAGGCTTTTCTAACTTTTTCAACCTTTTATCGATAGATTCTTTCGTTTCTTCCTTTTCTATTGTCAGGACATTAGGCTGATTACAAGTATTTTTTAGGGAATACTTAAAAAATCCTTTCCAGTAATCCGAACCCGTTATAATAATGGAGTTTGTTTGACGGGGAAATTTCCGAAGCAGATAATCAATTTTATCGCCGATAAACCGCACTGAAATCTTTACCAGGTCCTCGCGCAGAAAGGATCGATCCGACATTTCACTCCGCCGAATGATCGTTTTGCCGAGCCTCGGCTACGGCAATAGTATTCGGACCTGTTTCTTTGGATTTATACCTGATCTGCTGTAATGCACTTAACAGCTCTTCTTCGGTCA
>MIBD01000018.1:0-603 GCA_001829395.1 Spirochaetes bacterium GWF1_49_6
TAAGGAAGTGACCATTGGGCGTTTTATAATCAATTATACTTTGATTTGTTAGAATAATCAGAGTTTTTAGAAGTGCCCTAATGTAAATGTAATTATGATCGGGCTTTTTCCTTGCTCTCGAAGTTGACGATAGTGCCCCCCTCGAGATAGTAGGTCTCCTTCGCGTAGTGAGCGAAACGGTCGTCATGGGTGGCGACTATCACGGTCAGCCCCATCTGGTTGAGATTATAAAATATGGAAAACACTTCCGCGGCGCTCTCGTCGTCCAGATTCGACGTGGGTTCATCGGCGATCAGGAACTCGGGGTTATTGATGAGCGCCCGCGCGATTGCGATCTTGCGGCGTTCCCCTCCGCTCAACTGCTCCGGCAGACGGTTGCGGATAGCGGTGATTTTCAGCTTCTCGAGCAGGGTCTTATAATACTTGCGTTTCTCGGCGATACTCATCGAATTGATGACGAGGGGCAGGAGGATATTTTCCTCCACGCTGAGTTCCGGGACGAACTTCGCGTCCTGGAATACGATACCGAACTTTGTCCGGCGGACTTCGGTAGTCACATAATCGGGGCTTTTCCCGAGCGAGATACGTCCCCAGTATACGTCG
>MIBD01000018.1:696-9114 GCA_001829395.1 Spirochaetes bacterium GWF1_49_6
TTGATATCGATATTAATCATCTGGAGCGCGTTGATGTAATTCCCTTCGGAAGACTTATATGTCTTAGTGACATTGATGAGTCGAATATCCATTTATCTTGCCTTCTGTATATTTTCGGCGCGGCTGATCGCGATAATGGAATAGACCAGCGCCGATAGTGCGATTATCGCTATTTGCAGCAGTGAGAACCAGAAATACTTCCAATCCGCCTGACGGAATATCGCGGTGATGAAAAAGAGCGCGACCGACATCAGGAAGAGGATAAGCATCTCGACAGTCGTGTTCAGTACGATGAACGATTTCGACGCGCCCAGCGAACGGTATAGCGCGACCACCTGAACCTCAGACGAAGTTTTTACGTAGAGTATCACTGAATTCGCGATCCCGATAATCGCGAAGATATAATAGAAATAGAGCGGATCGGCGGTGAGTATGCCGGTATCCATATTTTTCAACGTGAGCATGGTAGCCGTGAAAAACAGCGAATAGTTCAGGATAACGAAAAGGATACGCCAGAACAGGTGCACTTTCAGTTTTTTTATATTCAGCCAAAGGATATTCTGCAGCAAGTTAATCATTTTTCCGCTTCCCAAGGATCCTGACTATAGACCCTTTTAATCATTTTTAATATCTCGAGACTATGAGCGGGATCGGGGTTTTTTATCACGATCATGCGCGCGTAACGGTCATAAATCTTTATTTTAGCGAGAGCCGGTTTGTATTCGTCTGTCAGCTCGTCGGCGATAATCACCAACCGGGGCTTTTTATCTATATAGGTTTCCAGTACCTTGTCGACTTCGTTGACGGGAAACACATCGGTATCGGGATTGAAGTCGGCAGCGAGCGAAATATCGAATTCCTTTTTATGCTCGACCAGCAGCGTGATGATCTCGGTGTTCTTCATAAAGCGCTGGGCGTACGACGGATGTCCGGGATTCAGCAGGACGAGCACCATCACCCCGCATTCCTCGAAACGGTAGTCGAGGGTGGTATCGCGGCTGAGCCTGACCTTGACCTCGTTCCATCTTTGGAAGGTGAGACGCTCCCCGTATTTCAGGATGGTCTCGAATAGGCCGCGGGAGTTTTTCCGGTATACCTCGGTGCATGACAGAAGGTAGCGTTTGCGCTTGGAGGAACGGTTCGCGTCCTCGAGGCCGCTGACGATACGGTCTATTTCTATCAGGTTCTTTCGCCCCAGGGGGTAACGGTAACGGTCGGGGTAGGTGGTTACGAGTTTCGCGAGTAGTTTCTCGGTGTAGATTACCTCGAACTCCATGACATTTGCGCGGATTAAAAGATCGTACTGGGACGCGTCGAATTTCATGCCCTGTGATATTTGCAGAATACCGCTGTTCGTATTGACATAAACGTCGTTCAGAAAAATAATCGGCATGTCTTCCGAACCGTATTTTTCATTGAGCCTAAGCGCTTCGTCGGTTTTTATCTTCATTTACAACCCCATTATAACACGACTAAGATTATACATTATCTATGCCCGCTGTCAACCTTTATTTCTTTTCCCAAAAGAGAATTATTCCCTACATCATTAACGGTATCCCACCCGCCGGAACTGAAAATTTATCAATAATTATCAAAATTATTGATAATCCACGCTTGATAATATGATAGTTCAATGCGAACTCACGGTTATTTGACAGACCCGCTGTAAAAACGGATAATAAAGGGCGCCGATATGGGCTTTTTAACGAACAAGGAATCCTGCTTTTTTTTGTCACTGCGAGACGCGAAGCGGCGAAGCAGTCTGTATATCTTCTCTTGAGTTATTAAAGCAGATTGCTTCTACCGAGCTTCAATAAGTCTTGTAGCGCGGCATCGCAATGACAAAATCGGGTTTGTCAACACACTCGTATGGATCGATTCAATCATCGCCGGAACAGCACGAATGGTACTATGATTGTATTAACCGATGTAAACAAATTGAAATTGGAGAGGACTATGAAACTGAAATTATCGTTAATCGTTTTCGCGTTGGTAATGCTCCTGTCGGGCTGCGGGGACACCAGCGCGGCGTTCGACCCCAATACGCTTTTTATATGGCTGCCGAGTAACCCCACGACATTAAATCCCGTAAGCTCGGTCGATTTATACGCCTCCTATGTCGAATACCGGGTATTCGACGCGCTAATCGAGTACGATTCCAATATGCGGCCCGTCCCGTGTGTCGCGAAATCATGGGAATGGACGCGCGAGAACGTCATCGTGACCAACCATGTCTTATCTACGAACGAAGAAAATGTGATCATAACAAATAAACAAATTAAAACGGTGAATATGTATGTATTGACATTTCACCTGCGGGACGACGTGTACTGGCACGACGGGGTGAAAAATACCGCGCAGGATTTCGTGTATACTTACAACCAAATTATGAAACCCGAAAGTATGGCGCAGAATAAAATCCCGATGTTCGAGAACCTCGTTTCGAAGGTCGAAGCCCCGGACGATTATACGTTCAAGGTATATTACCTGCGTCTGCATGTTCCCGCAATCGGGAACTGGGAGGGGATGTTCCCCGTTCCGAAGCATATCTATGAACACGAAGATTTTATGAATTCCCCCTACAATCGCGCGCCTATCGGGAACGGGGAGTATTGCTTCAAGGAATGGAAGCAGGCGACGTCCATCACGCTGGTCAAGAATACGAACTACTGGCGCGAACAGCCCAAGTTCGACAAGATTGTTTACCGTATTATTTCCGACGATAACGCCGCCCTTGCCGCGTTTAAAAAGGGTCTATTCGATTATAAATCCATGCGCCCGGAAGAATACGAGAATGAAAAGGATAAGGACTATTTTACGAACGGGTATTATGTTATAAAAACATTGCTGAGAAGTTATTGGCATATCACATGGAATTGTAAAAAAGGTTCGCTGTTCGACGATAAGCTCGTGCGTCTGGCGATGACCTACGCGCTCGACCGTTATTCCCTCGCGACCAATTATTTCCACAATCAGGTAATTGTTATCAGCGGGCCGTTCTTCTACGCAAACTGGGCGTATGATAAGAGTATCGCGCCCCTTCCGTTCGACCTGAACATGGCGAAGGAACTTCTCGCGCAGGCGGGATGGACGGACAGCGACGGGAACGGTATCCTCGATAAGAATGGGAAGGAGTTCCGGTTCGAGATACTGCTCGGCCAGACTCTTTCCGGTGAGGCGATCGTGCAGAACCTCAAGGAGAACCTCGCGAAGCTCGGGATAATCGCCGAACCGCGCGTACTGGAATGGTCGGCGTTCGACGCGCGTCTCAAGGAGCATTCGTTCGAGGCGGCATGTTTCGGGTGGAGCACCGATATCGACCCCGATCCGTTCGACCTCTGGCATTCCAGTCAGATTAAGAACGGCATCAACTACTGCAATTACTCGAACCCCGAAGCGGATAAGCTGATCGAATTGGGGCGTATCGAACTCGATCCGAAGAAGCGGGCGGAGATTTATCACAAAGTCCATAAGATTCTTGCCGAGGACCAGCCGATGACGGTATTGTTCGATCCGATCGCAGTCACGGCGTTTAAGAAGGAGCTGAAGGGTGTGGTTATCGTACCCGGGCTCAATCTCCACGAGTACTACGCGGGGCTTTTACAGTGGTATAAGACCGGTAAAAAGTAGGGGTAATAAAATCGCCGGATGAGTCCGCCGTTTGTTGACGGAAAACGAGATATAATATAAAATATCCCGTAATTTTTTAATTTAGTGCGGAACCTCACTGGAACTGCAAGGAGGCGACAATGAAAAAAGCGGAATTGAAGGATTTAAAGAAAGCCGATCTGGAGAAGAAAGCTAAAGATTTGGGAATAAAAGTGGGCGCCGGCATGAGCAAAGAGGATATTATCGACCAGATCGTTAAGGTAACCAAACAGTCTGACGGCAAGGGCGCCAAGAAAAAAGACGACGTCAAGCCGTTAAAACAAACGAAGCTCAACGGTATCAGCGACACGATGAAAGGGGAAAGCAAGAAGTTCGAAATCGAGGACAATCGCGGGTATGTCGAACCTACCTACGAACTGGTCGGCGATGAGACCTATGTCCTTCCCCCGGAGTACGGCGATACCAAGATCACCCTGCTCGTTCAGGACCCTTACTGGATGCACGCCTATTGGGAGATCAACGACGAAGCCCGCAAGAAGTTTAAGATCGAGCGCGGCAAGCACAATGTGCCGATGGCGATCCGCGTGTATAACGCGTCCACGAAGGAAAGTTTCGACGTCGAGATCAACGATAACGCGCGGAGCTGGTACTTCAAGATTCCCATCGCGGGACTCCCGTTCTATGCCGAACTCGGCCTAAAGGATGCGAAAGGCAAATTTGTCGTGATCGCGCAGTCGAACACGGTCAATGTCCCGACCGATAAGCCGTCCGAAGTGATCGACGAGAAGTGGATATCCAAGGAAGACCGCGCGAAGGCCGAGGAATTGTTCAAGCGTTCCGGCGGGTATATCATCCATAAGCTGGTAGGCTCGCAGAGCATGACCGAGTGGATGATGTCGCCGAATTCGGTATCGTCCGCGGGTAGTTTCGGTGCGGGAAGCGGTTCCGGCGGTGTCGCCGCGAAGAAGCTCCCCGTGCAGAAGGGGCGCAAGTTCTGGGCCGAGCTTCATACCGAACTCATCGTGTACGGCGCGACCGAGCCTGACGCTATCGCGTCCGTGGGCGGAGTGCCGATCAAGCTGAGTCCCAACGGTACGTTCTCGGTACGTTTCTATCTCAAGGACGGCGACCATTCCGTGCCGTTTATCGCGACGTCCCGTGACGAAGTGGATACGATCGAGATCACCCCGTTCGTAGTCAAGCGCACCGAGCGTGTGGAAAGGAAGAACAAGCCCGAGTAAGTTTATTATCGAGGGTTGAATAGATGCGGGGCTGCCGGAAACGGCGGCCCTTTTATATTGCGATGCATGACGAGTAATAATAGGGAAATACTATACCCCGTTTTCAAGTGGATTTCACGGATGAAGGCGGATGCCTCGACATCCCGCACAGGAGCGCGGGACAACCGGCGGATACTGAGCGTAGCCGAAGTGTCCGATTCCCCCATTAGCGGATTGGAGTTGATTTTGCTGATAAGCGCAGATAGATACGGATTAGAATTTATAGAGTTATTGACAAAGAATTGGATAGGAGAAAAATAAAATGAGGGTAAGGGCGAACGCGATTAAGGTCTGGTTCGATCAGGATAATCTATGGATATTGTTAAGCGACGGACGACAGATGAGCGTCCCGTTAGCGTATTTCCCGCGTCTTATCAACGCATCGCCTGCCCAGCGTGAAAAATTTATCCTCAGCGGAAACGGTACGGGCATCCATTGGGACGAACTGGATGAGGATATCAGCGTGGAAAACCTTATCCTCGGTATCGGCGATTTAACGTCGGCGAAATAGGGGAATAAAAGTGATTTACAATGGGGTTCCTGTATAACACTATTCATTCATTCCCTTACCGAAGTAAATTCTTGAAACGCCGGCTTTTCCCGGAATTTCCTCCATATTTCATTTTTATCCATTTCGTTCTTGATTTCGGCGACTATTTCCTCGAGAGAGCGGTCACTTTCTTTTTCACGGATTTCCCTGACTGTTTTCAGGCAGTCTATTTGTTTATTCTTCATCTCCGATTACCTCCATCGGGGTTCTTATATCCAGCACGGGATAACCTTCTTTTAAATTAACCGCGTTGAATTGATGTATCTTTTGAAAATTTACGATATGCCGGAAATTCCAACTCACCAGAACGTCTATTTTTATAACAGTGGCAATCGCGATATGCAGGGCGTCAAGTTCATATTTTTCACTTACGATCTTGGATTCCATGTAACGTTCCGCTAATTTACGCATTTCATCAGTCGTTTCTACTGTTTCGATATATTCGGGCGGAATGGATAGAATCACCTCTTTTACGAACGACGGCGCCTTCGATATCTCGTATGCGGTGATATCCGAAACGACCGCGATTAAACCGCCTTTCCTGATATTATCGAAAAGACGATTCGAGTATTGTTCGAACTCCTTATCGAAACACCCGCCGATTACAGAAGTATCGAGGTATAATTTTATTTTTTTCATTTTCAATCCCGCCTATGAATATGATAAATCTTAAACGGAGGAATGTCAAGACGTACGACTGACGGCGCAGACTAAAGATAGGTTATATCCTACATCGCAGGCTTGCGCATGGCTCTGGGTGACGTGGTTCGGCAGGCTCACCATGACATTTGTTCCAGGCTGGTATTGGAACTATTGATAGCATACGTAATAGGGTCAGCCTGCGCAGGTGCTGCGCACACAAATAATAGGCTATATACCACGTCGCAGGCGGGAACGCGGGACGACAGCATAGGATTGTAATGGGATTACCCCCGTCGGTTACGACATCCTCTCCACGCTTAGCGTGAAGACAAGCTGTCTTCACTCGACACTTCTCCCCTCCGTGGGAGTTGCGCAGGTGCTGCGCACACTAACTTTAGGCTATATACCATGTCGCAGGCGGGAACGTGGGACGACAGCATAGGATTGTAATGGGATTACCCCCGAAGGGGTTGACTTTTCCGGGTGTGCGCTTTATCATTTTACCGAACATCGGAGGGGATTTTGACGCGATTATTAATTGTCAGCGACACGCACGGCAACATCAGCAAACTGGACGACCTCATCAGGAAATACGACAAGCAATACGAGTATATCTTCCATCTCGGCGACCGTTCCTATGACATCCAGTCGTTACAGGAAACATCGGGGAATATCATCCTCATCAAGGGAAATATCGAAAGCTCCAGCGGACGTTCGAACGACACGGGGGTGTATGAGACCCTTCTCGAGATTGACGGGGTGAGGGTGTTCGCCACCCACGGGCACCGTTACAGCGTAAAATCGACGTTGATATTCCTGAAGAAGCAGGCGAAAAAGGTGAACGCGAATCTGGTATTTTTCGGGCATACGCACGAGAAGTACCTTGAAATAGACGACGATATTATGTATTTCAATCCCGGCGCGTTGTCGGATAACGACTACGGGTATATCACGCTCGATCAGGGCGAGATTGTCGGGATCGAGCACGGTTATCTTTCGGAGCGGTGGTAGCTATGATCAATATTATCAATCAGGCCGCGGACTATAAGAACACGATCCTGCTCGGCGAGTTGGGGGAATATCTCGACTGCGTGCTGGACGAGTACGGGCGCAAGGGAAAGGCGGTAAATATCGTATTCTGCGACGACAGTTTCATCCGTCAGCTCAACGGCGAGTACCGAGGGTACGATAAGCCCACCGATGTGCTTTCCTTCTCGATGGAGGAGGGCGAGGAGCTATGGGACGACGGGGATGAGATCGCGGACGATATGCCCCGCGAACTGGGCGATATTATGATATCTATCGAGACCGCGAAGCGTCAGGCGGCGGAGTACGGGGTTACGCTCGACGAGGAACTGGTAAGGCTAGCGTCGCACGGGATACTACACCTGCTGGGGTTCGACCATGAGACATCGCCCGAGGACGACGAAGCGATGATGAAGAAGCAGGACGAACTGATCGCGGGATTCTTCAGGAAGTACTCGGTGTAATTTATCTTATCCTGCATCGGTAAAGTTATAATCATAAAAAAACCCGGCCGGAGCCGGGGTTTGTAGTCGAACGAAATCCGGTTAGCTCGCGTTTTCAACACGGGCTATTTGTTTCTCTTGGTAGCCTATTCGAGATCGGCGTAAGCCGTCACTCAGTGACCACCGCGAGAATATCATCCATCGAAACCAGCAGGTATTCCTTATCGTCGGCCTTTACCTGGGTACCGGCGTATTTGTCGTAAATGACCTTATCGCCCTTCTTTACAGTAATAGCCTCATCCGTACCTACCGCAGCGACAATTCCCTCGGTAGTTTTTTCCTGATTCGCGGTTTCGGGGATAATGATACCGCTCTGGGTTTTTGTCTTCTTTTCTTCCATTAAGATCAAAACCCTGTTTCCCAAAGGTTTAATCGACATTATCTCCTCCGTAGCTTTTGTATTTTAGAATTAAATATAATCAAGATTATCGAAATCGTCAAGGGCTTAGAACGGGTCGAAGTCGATGTTCTCGAATTCTTCCGGCGTGGTCTTTTCCCATCGCGGGTGCAGGAGAGAAAACCACTGTTCGGGATATTGACGGATATAGTTCTCGTAATGCGAATTGATATAGGTCATAATATCGGCGGCGTCCTTTTCGGCATCGCCGGTGCTCGTGAACGTCTTAGGGTCGTCGAACTTGAACACGTACTTATCGTCGGTGTCGCGGTAGCAGTATCCCATCACGATAGGCGAGCCGAACCTGAGATGGAGTTTCGCGGGGCCGTCCGCGGTCGCGCTCGGCATCCCGAAGAACGGTACGAAAATCGGCTTGAAGTAATAGGTCTGATCTGCGACCAGCGCGATAGA
>MIBD01000018.1:9134-12020 GCA_001829395.1 Spirochaetes bacterium GWF1_49_6
TCGCCAGCCCCATCGTTTCGTTTATCTCGTTATAGAAGCACTTCATCTTGCCTTTTTTGACGCGCAGGTTCTTCAGCCAGAGGTCGGTGTATGGGTTGAACTGGCGGTTGATGACCACCGCGAGATTGAGGCCGAGTTTCGCGGAGACGCTGCCCATATACTCCCAGTTGCCGAGATGGAGGGTGACTACTATCCCGCCTTTTCCGGCGGCGGCGGTATTCGTGACCGCCTCGTAGTTTTCGTAACGCGCGTATTTCTGATAATTCTTCGCGGTGATACGCCCGAGTTTCAGGTATTCTATCCCGAAACGGACGATATTTCTATAGAGTTGGCGGATGATCCTGTCCTGCTCCTCTTTCGGTAACGGGTTATCCTTATAGATGATGCCGAGGTTCATGTATGCCCATTTTTTATCGCGGGTGTTGATATGGAAAAATATCCATCCGAGGAAGCGCGCGAATCCCTTCGTCCACGCGAACGGGATGAAGCTGATGAGTTTCGCTAACGGTACGACAAAGATGTATTCGAGAATATAACCGATTCGTTCGAGAAATCCGACTTTCCTTCTTCCCAATCTCCGCTCCCTATTCGTTAGAAATCGTTAATTGACCGGTTGAATATTCACCGGCGCCGCGTTGGTCGCGGGCGGGGGCGCGTTTTTATTCAGCTTCGCTTCGATCTTTTTCAACATCTTCGCCGCAAGTACCTGAGGGGCTTTCGTCGGCGAGTTGATCTGGAGCACTTTATGGAAATACTGGGTGGCGAGATCGTAACGGCTCTGCGTGTAGCGGATAAACCCTATCTCATAGTTCGCCCATGCCACATATTCCTGCGCGTCGGGGTTATCCCCCCATAGCTCGATGATGGAATTATAATAATAGAGAGCGCCGTCTTCATCGTAGTTGATATAACGGTCGACGCCTTTCTCCATAATGAACTTCGGGGAGAGCGCCGCGAGTTCGGGTTTCGGGATACGCGAGGAATCCCCGCACGCTCCGAGTAATAATGTAAATAGTAGTGCCGGTAACCAGAACCGCATTCGATGCTCCTTAACGTACTAAGAGTTATATTATAATAGAGTGGGGAAAAAGAATCAAGGATAGAGAACGAGCGAAATTATTGTTCCTTTTATTATATTTTTAAATAATTATTGATATATTTTTAAAAAGACTATACTATAAATAAACTTAAGGAGAAACGATGGACAAGAAAGAAAAAGATAATTTTACTTGTGAAGATCAAAAATATTTAACTCTTTTTGAATATGCTAAAGAAATAAATTCAAATGAATTTGAGAGATTTGCCCGTTTAGATTCTAAAGCAGGTGGATATATTACGGCAAATAGTATATTAATGGCAATATTAATATTTATTCTACCTAGTTTTATTGAAATATTCAATGGAATTAATAATGAAATCTTGCGATTCTTGCTATTTTTATTGCTTTTTATATCATTTATTTTCATTGTCTTAGGTTTCATATTATCCTATAGTGTTTTAAAAATACAACCTATGCATAATATGAAAATAGATGATGATATGCTTTCTTTTTTTCAAAGCAACAGTCTAATTGATATAAATTTTGCTTTAGCAAGAAGATATCAAGAAATATCTAAGAATAACTATGACAGTAATGAAAACAAAGCAAAAATAATGAGTATTTCCTTTTGGTTTAATTTATTTGCCGTTTTTGCTTCCGTTTTACTATTGCTAATTATAATTATAAACAAAATTCAAGGAGAATAAGGTGGAAGAAAAAAACAAAAAAGAAGAAAAAACAGATGCTCCTAAAAAACCTGATCCAAATGTCATTGCACCTCAAGGAACTATTCGTCTAGAAAGCTTTGATGGTGAAAATGAAAAAAGAGATGATGGTTAGTATATTTTTAATATAAATTAAACATTATTAAATTATGGAGAACATCTATGGAAAGTTTAGAGGAACGCGATAATAAGAAGAATCTTGATAGTGAACAAAAACAAAAAGATCAAGAACCAATGCAAAGACTTAGCCCTAATCCGAATATTGAGGCACCAGAATCTTCCATTGTTAATTTTAGCGATAATAATAAAGATTGCATTGAATTAATTCGAGATATCAGTAAAGAAAATGATGAAAAATAACTATTCATGTTAAGACTTAATAAGGAGGAGTCTATGGCGTCCGACGGCAAACTTTCCCCCGGGCTGAAAATCGGCTACGGCATCGCCGACCTCGGCGGTAACCTGTTTTTCACTATCGTCGCGTTCTGGCTGATGTTCTTCCTCACGGACGTCGCGGGGCTGTCCGCCACCCTCGCGGGTATGGCGCTCATGATCGGGAAGATTGTCGACGCTGTCACCGACCCGCTGGTGGGGTTCCTTTCCGACCGCACCCGTACCCGTTGGGGACGCAGACGCCCGTGGTTCTTTACCGCCGCGATCCCTCTGGGAATATCCGTTGTCTACCTTTTCACCAATCCCCATATCGCGGACCAGACCATGCTTTTTATCTGGGCGGCAATCTCCTATAGTGTTGTCTGTACAATATATACATGCGTGAATATCCCCTATAATTCGCTCACCCCCGAATTGACTAAGGATTTTAACGAGCGGACGTCGCTGAACGGGTACCGCAACTTTTTCTCGGTCATCGGGACTTTGATAGGAGCGGGCGCGGCGATGATGATCGTCAAAATGTTTACCCCGGAGGGTTCCGCCGATCAGAGCGCGGGGTTTACGATGATGGGGGTTATTTTCGGGGCGCTGATGACTATTACCGCGCTGATCGCGTTCTTCGCGGTCAAGGAACCCCCGTTACCGGCGAACGTGAAGACCGAGAGCATCCTCAAGTCGTATGTGCATGTCCTGAAGAATAAAGCGTTCCGCCTGATACTCATCCCGTTT
>MIBD01000018.1:12054-14860 GCA_001829395.1 Spirochaetes bacterium GWF1_49_6
GTTCGCTGAAGTACTATTTCGACTATGTGAAAAAGGACGCGTCGATGGATATCGCGATGCTGATCCTGCTGGTCACCGCGATGGCGTCGATGCCTCTGATGGTATTCCTATCGAAGCGGTTGGGGAAAAAGAAAACCTATATCGCGGGGATGTCGCTCTTGGCGGCGGCGGTGATTATGATATTCCTGTTCGGGCGCGCGTTCGATCCGGTCGGGATGTATATCCTCATGTTCTTCGCGGGCGTCGGTCTCTCGACAAACTATGTCATGCCGTGGTCGATCATACCCGACACGGTGGAGGACGATTACGCGGAGCACGGGATACGCCGCGAGGGAATATTCTACGGGATATGGACATTTGGAATCAAGCTCGGGCAGGCGTTCGCCGCGTTCCTGATAGGGATAATCCTCGACTTGTTCAAATATGTCCCTAACGCGGCTCAGAGCGAATCGGGGATATTCGGGATTATGCTGCTGGTGGGGCCGATTACGGCGGTGTTCTTCGTAATCGCCAACATTGTATTGGGGTTCTACCCGATTGACCGGAAGCGTTATGAAGAAACTCAGGCGAAGATCAAAGCCCGCGAGGGATAAAAATTCGTTCAGCTATAAGTTATAAATAGGTCATTGCGAGTTAATCCGAAGGGATTAACGAAGCAATCGATTTTATTATTATATAATGAAAAAAATATACTGCTTCTACCGCGTTTCAATATTTGATTGCAACGCGGCATAGCAGTGACGGAAAAACCTTTAAATACACGGTTTTTTAGAAACCTGAGCGCGCCGCAAGGCGCGCTGATTATTTACCGTCAGTATTAGTTGATTTTGAGTATATTGTGTATCGCTTTCTGGAACGCGTCTTTCGGTAATGCGCCGACCGCCATCTGGGGCGGGCCTTCCATCGGGATGAATAGAACGCTCGGGATACTCTGGATTCCGAATGCTCCGGCAAGCTCCTGCTCGGCGTCGGTATCCACCTTGTAAACAGTCAGCTTGCCGTCGTATTCCTTGGCGAGGTCCTCCATAATGGGAGCTATCATTTTACACGGGCCGCACCAGTCCGCGTAGAAATCGATAATCGCCGGGAGAGTTCCCTGATATTTCCATTCGCTGTTCTTTTCAAAATCGAACACCTTTTCCTTGAAAACGGCAGTGGTTAAATGTTCCATCTTAACCTCCTAAGATTTACATAAATAATAATATCATAATATATATTAGTCAAGCGGAATCATGGAAATTCAGCTTGACTTTTTTATACTATAAAGATAAGCTAATCTTAGAAATATTATAGAGTTTTTCGGGAAAAATATTAAGTATTTTATACAAGAACATTTGGGAAATAAATACTGGGGAGGAAACAATGAAAAGAATATTTCTGTTTTTTCTGGTGTTTATTTCCGCATCGGCGCTTTTTGCCTCATCCGACACCGACCTAATCAAAGCGGTGCAGGGTCAGGATGCCGATAAAGTATTGTCGGCATTGAAAAAAGGCGCGAATCCGGACTCGGTGAACAAGGATGGCGATCCCGCCTTATTTATCGCAGTGAATACGCTGAACCCGAAAATTGTAAAAATTCTTATCGATAACGGTGCGGATTTATTCATCAAGGACGCAGACGGTTGCGATATTACTAAAACGATCACCATTAAAAAGGTGGACATTCAGCTGTCCGCGATCGATTCGGGAGATTCTGAATTGAAGGAAAAGGAAAATAAAATCAAGGAAATAAAGTCGATTGTCGAAAAAGCGAAGGAGAAAAAGCTCGCAGAGAGCCCGAATGAAACGCTGATCCATAGCGCCGGGCTTTGCGATTTCGACGGGATCAAGAAGGCTTTGAATAATCAAGCGAATATCAATTTCCAGGATAAAACGGGAAATACCGCCCTGCATACGGTTGCGCAGAAAAATACCATTATCAGTAAGATTAACGGCGGCGATGATCCGGATAAAATCATCGAATATCTCCTCAAGCAGGGGATCGACCCGAAAATAAAGAACAAGGACGGGCAGACCGCGCTTCACTTCGCGGTAAAAGTGCAGAGTGAGAAAGGTATTAAGCTTTTATTATCCAAGGGAGTTGGGGTAAACGATCCCGACAACAAAGGTATAACCCCGCTTATGGCATCGGTATATAACTATGATTCGGATATTGCGTTATTACTCCTGAAGTCCGGCGCCGATCTCAATATGAAAGATAAAAACGGGAAAACCGCGCTGGATTGGGCACTCAAGCTCCAGAAGGAGTATAAACTCCCGAAGGACGATCCGTATGATAAAACAAGCGCAAAGAAAAACAATCCTTATGATGATGTTGTGAAGGTTTTAAAAAAAGCGATAAAAAAATAAACATACAGGAATTTATATGCCGGAAAAAAAGGGTAAGACCGATGTGGTAATATTGGGCGGCGGCCCCGGCGGGTATGTCGCGGCGCTTCGCGCGGCTCAACTGGGTCTCAACGTCTCCCTCGTGGAGGCGGACAAGATCGGCGGGACATGCCTGAACTACGGGTGCATCCCTACCAAAGCTCTCCTCCGGTCGGCGGAAATTTACCGCACGATGCGGGACGCGAAGAATTACGGGTGTATCGCGGGGGAAATCAGTTTCGACTGGGCGCTGGCTTCCGCGCGGAAGAACCGCGTAGTCGCCACTATCCGGAAGGGTATCGACGGCCTGCTGGCGAAACGGCAGGTGACTGTCTATAACGGCAGGGGTACCGTCAGGGACGCCTCGGAAATAGAGGTCGAAACGGACAAGGAAACATTTACCCTGACTACGGACGCGCTGATACTCGCGACCGGCTCG
>MIBD01000018.1:14874-17922 GCA_001829395.1 Spirochaetes bacterium GWF1_49_6
GACCAGTTCCGAGGCGCTGGCGTTCGAGCAGCTCCCGAAAAGTATCGCGGTCATCGGCGCGGGTGTGATCGGGATGGAGTTCGCGTTCCTGTTCGCGTCGCTTGGAGTCGAGGTCACGGTTATCGAGATGCTGGAGCGGATGCTTCCGCAGCTTGACTCGGATATATCCGCGGAAGTCCGGGAGAGCGCGAACAAAATGCGCATTAACCTGTTTACATCGACCAAGGTTGAGAAAATAGAGAAGGGCGGTGAGAACCTGAATGTCACTATCACCGAGCACGGGATGGAAAAGAGTATCCGCGCGGAGAAAGTATTAGTCGCCGCGGGGCGCAAACCGAATTACGGGGGATTCGACCCAGCGGAACTCGGACTGGTCATACATCCCGACCGCAAGGCGATAGCGGTCGATCACGGGATGCGGACGAGCAGGAAGCATATTTTCGCTATCGGCGATGTCACCAACATTCTCCCCCTCGCGCATGTCGCGTCGATGCAGGGCGAGGTCGCGGCGGAAAACCTCGCGCACCATGACGCTTTTGTCGATTACGCGGCTATCCCGTGGGCGATATTCACCTATCCCGAGGTCGCGGTGGTCGGGGTCGACCAGAACGCAGTCCGCAGGCCGGAAATCGACTCGGAGACGCATATATTCCCGTTCGCGGCAATCGGTAAATCCGGGGCGTACGGCGAGCGTAAGGGATTTGTGAAAATACATTGCAGCGGGAAGAACGGGCGTATTCTGGGCGGGGCGGTAGTCGGGCCGGGCGCGGCCGAGATGATACATGAGATCGCGCTAGCGGTACGTAACGAACTGACGGCGGAGCATATCGAACGCACCATACACGCGCATCCGACATTCTCGGAGGCGATACGCGAGGCGGCGATGATACATACCGGTAAGGCGATCCATTATTCAGAGTAGGGAAGAATTTATCCGGGGTATGTACTTGACTTTTAGAGATTTGAGGGTATAATTTATTAGAATATCAATCGGAGGGCAGAAATGCGAAATCTGATAGCGGGTGTGTTATTTTTTATAGGGGTTGTGTCCCTAAATTTTGCGTTACCGGCGGGCGCGGGAGCGTCTACTCTGCACGCGGTCTTGATTTGTGAGGACGAATACCAAAATCCGTGGCTGAATAATATCGCCGACAGTGTGCGGGTGGATTTTGAAAATATGAGCCGCTTTGTGGACATCCTCGACGCATGGAGCATCATGAAGGTCGATAAAATTATCGTAAAAGGAACAAAGGCGACTTATAACGGAATAGTCGATACGCTCAAGGGGCTTGCCAAGAGTGTGGATAAGGACGACGTTCTGTTAGTCCACTTCGCGGGACACGGCGGTATGACGGGAGGGAAAACATTCCTCGCGACCGCCGATGAAAAATACCTTTACCGCGATACGGTCGAGGAATTGGTGAATGCGATACCAGTCCGGCTTAAACTTGTTTTTACCGACGCGTGCAGCAGTTCTATCGACGCGCTCAAGTCGGTCAAGAAGATGGCGGCTGGCGCGGAAGAAGACCGTGAAGCGGCTATCAAAGAGATGTATAAAAACCTCTTCCTGAACTACGAGGGTCTCCTGTACGCGACCGGGGCGAGCGAGGGCGAGTACGCATGGGGCGGCGGCGACGGCGGAAATTACACGTTATCGCTGGTAGTCGAAACCCTCATCCAGGACCCTAAGCCAACATGGAAGGAAATCCATGATCAGGCCGCGAAGAAGACGCAGGATAAATTCGATTACATGATCAAGATGGGCGGACTAGGCCCTGCCGACCTGAAAGACCTGAAGACTAAGGGGATTACCGGCCAGCATCCGAAGGCCTATTCGATGCCTACGCTGAAGTCAAAGGGTGTCGTAAAGATAGACGAGAAGGTGATAAAAGAAGACGAGAAGGAACAAAAGAATACGAAATACAGTATCGAAATCCGTAACAGTATCGATAAGGAAGTGGTTTTCTATGTCGATAACAATAAAAATTTCGGGAGCGGATGGAGCGAGAAAAACACGATAAAGAAAGTTCTCCAGCCCGGCGATGTCATTAAAGTGGGCGACGACAAGGCGATCAAGTTATATTATATAGCGGGGTCGGGTAAGGGGTACAAGAAGTACTTCGAACTGAAGTCGGGGAAATACGAATTTATCTACGACCGTTATTACGTCCTGCAGTTCTATAAGCAGGAAGGAACGAAGTAGAGTTATAAGGGCAGCTCTAAAAACCCCGATTTTTCTAACAAATAAGGGCATAATTATTTATAACACGCCCAATGGTCACTTCCTTAAATGAGTATTTAGAAGTGACCATAAGCTGAATATAAGTAGTCCCGAGGGGGTGCAATCAAGTATCCTTTCGGGACTTTTTTCAATGATTAGTGATACTGATGGTTTGGAATATCCGGGTAGAACCATCCGCTATTTCGTTGTCAGCGCATCATATACCGCTATCATAATGATCTTGCTGCTGCCGGATGCGCCGGTGACCACGTCGGTTTTCGGCGACTGTGCGAGTACGATTTTATTGGTCATATCCCTCGCCTCGTATTTCGGGCCGCCGCACAACTGCTCCTTAATCACAACAGCCCCGATCTTGTGGTCATTTACCGCCACGTCGAGATTAACGGTGCTGACGAAATCCCCCGCCTTCCCGTTGTAAACTCCGTCGGGAATCTGAGTCATATCGACATTTGTTACCCGGAGGAAATTCTCGGCGGTATACTTCTGCATCTGCTGGAATCGCATCATAAAGATAACCACACCTAAGATCATGACTCCGATAATAATCCCGAGAACGATGAGTACTTTTTTCATAACCCCGCTCCTTGCTAAAATATATGAAATATTTTAGCACACGTTCGGGAAATATCAAATAATGGGAGGCATACGATTATGCGCCGGCAATTATTTTTAACGGAAAGTATGGGTTCTTCGCGGATAAATGTATAAAACTTCTATAGTAATGGAATATAGGCACTTCTAATAACCACCGATTCTCGGTGGCAAGGAAGTGACCATTGGGCGTATTTTAAAGATATATCATTATT
>MIBD01000019.1:0-589 GCA_001829395.1 Spirochaetes bacterium GWF1_49_6
AGCCTGCCGAAGTATGAGCCTGTCGAAGCATGAGCGCATACCCCGCCTTTATCGCGGATGAGCCTGCGGCGAGTGGTTTCCGGGTATGGGTGATTGAATCTGCCGGATTTGAAGGAGATGTTCCGGCGCGATTTCACCGTCGGGAATCATCTCGTCCATCGGGGTGTCGTGCGAAAGAAACACGAGCAGGTTCGGGTCGGCCTGCATCCAAGCCCGTGTCAGGACGATTTGTTCGATATAGGCGGACGGGTCGTCGGCGGTATGGGCCGGCGGGTAGAGCATTCCGGCCAGCCCCTCGGCCATATCCCCCGCGAACAGGAGACGGAATCCCCCGTAATGCACGAGGAACGACATGCCGCCATAGGTATGCCCGGGAGTGGAGAGAACCGTGATATCGGGACAGCCGGGCAGTTCGGCGTGCGGGAACGGATAGTACCCGTCGAGGAAATCCTCCGGGCGGAATACGGCGATATTTCGATGCGCGAGATGACGTTTGATATACGCGCGGCGGGCGCTCATCGGCCGCATCGCGTCGCGTAGCTCCGTGTCATGGATATATACCGTTTCGGGGCGGAGGATATCGAGATTC
>MIBD01000019.1:596-1939 GCA_001829395.1 Spirochaetes bacterium GWF1_49_6
GATCGGAGTGGAGATGGGTCATACAGACGATATGCCGTGACGCGCGCGGAAAAAGCCCCGCGAGTCGGGGTATGCGTTCGGGGCGGTACAACGGTTCCCGGGCATGCCCCATCGGGTAACGCCGGGCGTCCAGACCCGAATCGAAATAGACGACCGTATCGCCGAACCTGACGGCATAGATAATCACCGGGATACGCACCGTGTCGTCCGGCCGCAACCGGTAATGCGCGAGACCCGCCGCGCTCAGCCTGTCGGCGGCGCGGATAGTCAGATACCCGGTATTGAGTTTATAGAGCGTGATTTCCGCCATCGGCGCGGTCAATCCTAATATGCGAAGATGATATTCATCAGAATGCCCGGGGCTTTATTCTCCTCCCATGCCTTCATCAATGCTTCCGCGATCTGCGGGTCGTTCTGGAGCTTATAGATGACGGGAGGAACCTCGCCGTTCACCTCGATCGATTTCGAGAGCAGGGCGTCGGTCAGGTATTTTTTCGAATGCATCGCCGATTGCGGCGATACCGAGTTTATTTCACCGTCAAGATACCCGTTCATAATGATTTCCGCGACGTCTTTTTTATCGATATTGAACGCCTTGGAGAGTACGTCGAGATTATGCCCGTTGATATGCGCGGCCTCGTCTATCAGGAGGCTGATCTCCGCCTGCTGACTCTGGGGAGGGGTGACATTCTTTACGGTGGTGATGATACCGGTGACAATCAGGCTGACTCCCGCTATAATCAGGATGACCGCGAGGGTGGTGCTGAGACTGCCCGACGTATCGGAGTAACGGGTAGTAGCGTCGCTGGACGCCTGAGTGGAGGATTGGCTGGCTTCTTCGCTCGACGCTCTGCACGAACCGTCGGTCGACGACTCGGATGAGGATTGTACCGAACTATCCACCGAGGACTGCGATGACGCCTGCGCCGAGGAATCCTCTCCGATCAGCGCGTATAAATTCGCTCCGCAGAGTACAAACGTGTTAAAAAACGCGAGAATTAACCCGATACATATTCCCTTTCTCATAGTAATCCCTCCAATCTTAACTCTCTTTATAATATGTTTCTAAATTTCCGAAATTTCAACAAATCCTGAAAGAATTTATATAAGGGCGGTTCTCCCCTTGCGGGGACTAACGTAAAAACCCTGATTATTCTAACAAATCAAGGTATAATTGATTATAAAAATGCCCAATGGTCACTTCTTTATCTTCGCGCGAAGTGCGGAGGCTAAACTGAATATTTTGAAGTGACCATAATACTACCGCAAGCATTTTATCAGGGTAAGAGACAATTGTCAACTTCAAATTACATCGGTTTCGTGAAAATAAAACGGCGGGACTA
>MIBD01000019.1:2020-4814 GCA_001829395.1 Spirochaetes bacterium GWF1_49_6
TTATCCATCGCGGTCATAATCGCCTGAAGTTTGGCGGGATCGTCATGGAGTTTCTCGATAATGGTGGAGTGCGCCCCGTTTACTTCGACCGATTTCGAGAGGAGAGTTTGCGATAGATACGCCATCGATGCGTCCGCGGATTCGGGAGTGGCGGCGGAAACTTCCCTGTCGAGATACCCCTGCATAATAATCCCCGCGACCGTCGCCTGATCGAGCGCGTATACCTTTGAAAGCACGTCGAGATTATGCCCGTTCATACGCGCGGCCTCGTCGATAAGGATACTCACTTCCACCTGCGGATTCGGCTTCTTTTCGCCGCCGGGTCCGGATGTAGTACTGATACCCCATACGATAAGGCCTGCCGCGGCTAGCGCGATGAGTATGGCGATGGTAACAGTAACGCTTGCCGACGGTTCGGATGATTTTGATGAAGAATCAGTTGAAGACTGGCTTGACGATTGTCCCGATGATTGAGCGGAACTATCCGCGAACGATGCGAATAACGGCGCAACCGCCGCCGTATTCAGCATCCCCAGGATTAGCCCGAACGATATCCATTTTTTTAACATAGTTCACCTCCAAGTGACTAATAAACGGTCAAAATATATTTATATTTAATAAATTGTTTATATATAGTATTACCCGTTTTTCACGGATTTCAATACTCCTATCGGAGTATTTTAACCGTTCGAGGCCGTATTATCGGTCAAAAATCCGAGAGGTGAGGGTATTTTCGAGAAATCTCCCGTGAAAATCAGTTTGTATTGCAGATAAATAAACCCCTCGGTGTCGCCCCAGATCATGCTTTTATTCTTTTTCAGCAGATCGAGCCAACGTTCCTTATAATAGCGGTTTTTTACCCATTCCCTCGAATTCAGGGCGAGTATGAACATCTCCGGGCGGGTATCGAAAAAGCCGAGGATTTTTTGGTCGTCGGCGGGCGATGCATAATAATACAGGAGGGTGACCGCACCTAGAAATTCGGGGCTGGCGTTCGTCCCGTAGTCGTCGATCAGTTTTAATACGCGTTCCAATCCCTTCTCCGCGCCGGGCTTGAGGAATGAATCCACCGCCTTCCTCGTCTCCATAGCCAGTTTGAACATCGCCGGATCATCATTAGTCTGGTAGACGAACGAATTATAGTCCGGGTTGAATCCCGCGTTACGGAACTCCCAGACTTTTTTCAAATCTTCCGCCGTGTTGGAACAGCTTATCAGCATAAAAAAAGTAAGAAAGAACGGGATTATTTTCATAGTCATTTCCTATTATTCGGGTTTTTCAGATTATATTACGATTAATATGATTTGTCAAATAGTATTTAATATAAACCGCGTAAAAAGTTCTTGCGGGAATCATAGGTCTGATATATGATATATACGGAGGCTCCTTTGAATAGACGGATAATTTTATGCGCATGGATTTTCCTGATCTGCCGGTTTGTCCCGGCGTATCCGCAGGAATGGGATATACCGGGTCTGATGAATAAAATCGCCGCGGATACCCCGTTACGGATAGTCGATAACCCGCAGTACCCGTGGACAAAGCAGGAGCTCGAGGCGGCGCTCGCGTTGTTCGACAAACTCCCGCAGGAATATCATGCGATGAAGCCCGTGACGCTCATGAAGACGATTAAACCCCTGCAGGACGGGCATTCGTGGAAGGATAAGTGCGCGGTCGACCTCTGGGGGCGCGCGGTCGAGCTGAACCTTGTCTACGAGACGCCTCTCCCGTGCACCGAGACCAACCTCTACCTCGGCGGATTTTTCAGCCTGAGTATCGATAACCCCGTCCACCTGACGAACCGCCCGCCCGGCATCGACTATTATAAATGGTGGGAGCCTATCCCATATCAACTGACCGGCGACCCCGGCGCGGTCACCCCGACTGTCCAACGGCTCCTGTTATATTGCCTGTCCCGGCTGCTCGACAGCGATCACGGGTATAGCGATCAGGACGGATGGCGGATACTGGGGCGTTTTTCCGGCCTCGACATCCTCGGGAACTCCACCGAGAATCAGAAGATAGAGGGATTTGTCTGTAAGGAGGGGATGGCCAGTCCGTGGGAGGATTTCGCGACATTCGCGGTGGAATTCTTCCTCCCGACCGTTTACCCGGATACCGCGATGCAGTTAATCAACCGTCTCCCATGTAAATACGCGTATTTCCGCGCGCTCTTCCAATCGATGCCCGACCCGCAGAAGGGAATGGTATCCCCGTTCTGCTACTCGAACTGGATCGACCCCGCCGATGTCGATCATATCGAACTCCTCTATGCCACACCGGTCGCGTCATCCGCGGTGAACCTCGCGGGGCATATCCTCCTGATGATCCAGAAGAAGGGCGAGGGGGATGTGCAGGGTATATCGAAATGCATCAGCTTTGTCGCCAACGTGTACCACTACGGTAAAACCAAAGATCAGGGGATGGTGTTCATGTTCCGGGGGATATTCGGGGCGTACCCGTCGATGATACAGGAGGAGACTTTCGCCGAGGTCATCACGCGCGCGCAGGTGATCGAGAAGCGGCATATCTACCGCATCAAACTGGTGCTATCCCCGCAGGAACTCGAGTACCTGATCATGCGGCTATGGGAGATGCGGAATACGTACAGCACGCCGTACCTGTTTTTCAACCGGAACTGCGGGACGCTGATCGTCGATCTGGTGAACGAGGTTTTCCCGCCGGGGAAGAAGGCCGCGATGGGGGAACTTTTCGGGATGCCGAATAATCTCTGCGCGAAGCTCTATTCGCTCGACCGTCTGTCGGGGTTCGTGTACCCTGAATTCTGGAACAA
>MIBD01000019.1:4860-8854 GCA_001829395.1 Spirochaetes bacterium GWF1_49_6
GAAAAATATCTCCAACTCATGGGGTCGGCGGCGATACCCTCCGGCGCGTTGCAGATGGACGCACTCGTCAAATTATTCGCCGATACGGTCTCACGGGTGACGAATATCGACCGCGCGGAGGCGTATGACGGGCTGGTGGAGCAATACATGGGAATTTATACGATGCAGACGCAGGGGCACGGCACAGCGCTCCCCAAGGAGTATTTCGACGCAGGGCGACTCCTGCTCAAATACCTGATCTACTCCCTCGACCGCGAGCGCTATCTCGGCGCTCCCGCCGTGCAGGCGAAGCTCGCGAATAACAATATAGTCGACGCGGTTATCCGAAACATCTTCAAGATGCGGCTATTCCTGATGCAGAATAACGCCGACGAGCCCGACCCGTCGTATGAGATACAGCAGGAGTTCGAGGATTATTCGGTGGAGTACCGGAAAAAGGGGTCGTATGTATCGAACGCGTACCCATTGAAGATCACCCTCATGGGGTTCCAGAGCGGGGGAGTAAATTACCTGTCGATCGGGTTCAAGATGGGATTCCTATCGCAGAAGATGGGCGATCAGGGGATATTCGCGATGCGGAACGACGTAACCCTAGAACTCGGGACGTACGAGATGGTGCCGTATGCATCGTTCGGCGCGATAGAGAGCGGGTTCGCCGCCGCGCCGCTTCTCTACGGGAGCCGTTTCACCCTGATGAAGCTAGAGCAGGCGATGAGCGGAACCGACGTGGATTATAACGGGTGGTTCCTGCTCGGGTTCGGCTTCACCCTGTGGGATAGTTTCTATAACATGGTTCCGGGGATAAAAAGCGAGATTAACGCGTTGGATATACTGTTCAGCCTGTACGTCTTCGAAATCAACAACTTCGAGCATTTTTTAAGTATCGGCATCAAGGGCGGGTTTTCCTACGTGTACGACAGCGCGGACAACCTCCAGCGTTATCTGGACGTCACCCCTCGGTTCGAGGCGAAGTTCTACCTATTCGGGAATTCCCAGAACATCATGCGGCTGACCTCCGAACTGCAATACCGTTTCGGGTACTTTTTCGAACCGAACCTCGGCTTTACCGACACCGTCCCGGTGAGTTGGCGTACCGAGTTAATATTCAGCTTCGGGCTGGGGAAGTACCGGAACGAAATCCTGTCGGCGGGGGCATGGTACGAACGGAAATGGACGGACGGCGCGGCCGGCGCGGGTATTTTCACGGCGGAGGAGTCGTTCGGGGTAGCCGTCTCGATGAAATGGGACAATTTCTCCTTCGGCCTCGATCTTTATCATTTACTGAACGCCGTATTTTAAAAATACTCCGATTAAGGTATTGAAATTCTACGGATTTATACTAAAATAATTATCATATTGTTCAGAGGTGCTTTATATAAATCCGGGGCTTTTAGATTTTCCGGGTTCTATGAAACCGTCCTTAACCGGACGGTTTTTTTTACAAAATTCCTGAAAAATTATTTTACTAAAATTTTAAAAATAGTGTTGACAAATAAATATTTCGGATATATTATACTATATACGATAGCGTAGGAAACAATATGAAAGGGACATCGATCGTTCTGTTTCGCCCGGCTATTTCTCCCAATTTTGTCCATACCATACCATACCCTACCATACCATACCATACCGGTTAAATAATGATTTATTTCCTCCTTGAAATCCGCGTGACGGATGGATTTTATGATAACATAAGGAGGAAAGGATGAAAAAGAATTATCTATTGGGGATATTGGCAATAATTGCATTTTGTTCATGTAATTTAAGTTTTTCGGAAGAGGATTTAGATGTAAGCCCCGATGTTTTTGAAATCCCCCCGAATAAATACGCGGATATGACTTCCTACGAATACTACAATCAAACCGATGGTCAAATCATTATGTTCGATTTTACGAAAGACTTGGATGAGATTTCTGCGGAGGACTGGGCGAGCATAAAAATCAAATTCAATATTACAAATGCGGACTACTACAATGCAGCGGATAATAATTTTCCGTATCCTGACTACGGCAAAGCTATGATAGATGGAGTATATGGCGTTATTCCGCGACCAGTCGGATATTTGGATAAATATGAAATAATTCCTAATCCAGGCCAGACAACAGTCTATATAAAATATATGGCGTCCGACGTAAGCGGGATATATAAAATTATCGGAGATGTTTATTACAAAGACAATTGGATCGGCAGCAAATACTCAAAAGCCATCGTAGCGATTCCGGATTTAATTGAGGTACCGAGAGATATTTGGGGAGAGGTTGTATATACAATTGGAAGCGTCACGTGGACGAATAATTATTACCAATTATGGCACGTCGGCGGAGTTTATTCGTATACTTGGCATCAGCAAAATAATTACTTGAATAATGTAACATATGAATCATTGAAAGAATTTGCGAATTGCTATATTCAAGAATATTATAAGTCTCATTCTGAAGGGTTTATACTACGTCTGAACGATATGTCGCTTCCTTACGGCGGGATGTTTTCTATTGGAATAACTTGGACAAATGATACAGCTATAGAAAGGATTGATGGATTCGGGAATCCTTACACGGTTCTTTACCGGAAAGACGTAGACCTGAGAGTTTATTGTCCGTATCACAAATTTCACAGGCATGGGGTGAATTTCGATTTATCTCTTGTATCGGATGATGGTGCTGGGGGTCAGATTACAAGTATGCTAACTGATTTTTCTATAATAGATAGAATTGCAATATACTACAATTTTAAATTTGTTAGAGAAGGGAATCATTACCATTTTAAGTACGTTTACCGAAGGATCGATGATCCATATTTCCCAAATTTTCCCGATTAAATAAATATGGAGGAAAAAATGATGAAAAGTATGAAAATATTCTATGTGTTCAGTCTTCTTGGATTGTCGGTTTTGCTTTACGGGATTACCCCATATAACGAATCGGCGAATGATTTCAACGCGACTGTGGAAACTATCGTGTATCAATCGAACGATAACGTAGTGTTCAAATATGTCATACGCTATGATAAAAACAACAAGCGGGATTTTGTTTCAGCTGATATACAATTTCCGAAAACAGTCGCTCAAAACATGGTTGTTAATGCATATGGCTTAGCCGATGGAAATATCGAATGGACAGGTAGTTTTATTAACGGCATAGATATAAACGGAATATTATTTTTTTCAAAAGGCGAGGTCGGTAAACCTGGGAAACCGGATAAATATGTCATGGTGAATAAAAATATGGAAATTTATGAAAAAGAGTCTTCTCTTAACCCCGGAGAAACTTTAAATTTATTCATTATTATAAAAAAAGGGGGAATTGTACCCGGAATGGCAGAGTTTTTAGGATATTGTAATAGAGCTTTCTGGATTTTCGAAGACGCAGGAGATGCGCCCCCGAATTTCGACGATGGGAATCACCCAAAGGTATTCAAGGTGATCGGGCCTGTCCCGGAACCGCAGAATCCTTCAAGTTTTATCAGCGCTCTCATCGAGTGGACGGTCTACTCGTATAACAAAGGGTGGATATCGTCGACCGACGTGTATCAGGGATTGATGGATAAACTTTCCGCCGCGATGGGGCAAATCCTGCAGGGGAAAGAAAAATATCATACTGCTGTCAATATCCTCGGAGCGTTCCAGAATCAACTCGACGCGCAAAGAGGAAAAGCGATAACCGAGCAGTGCTACCAGATGCTCTTTGTCGATGCGGAAATTCTGATAAAACGGCTGAAAAACTAATAGTCACAGACTATAAAAAGAAATCTTTACAGTTTTCGGGGGATAGATACTTCTGGACTGTATTTATCCCCTGTTCTTTATACGAGGACTAGAATCCATTATATCCTGTAAATAAAATATCCCTTCCCTTTTTACCAATCTATGATAAACTCTTTTTGATATGAAACCGTGTATTTAATAAGGAGGAGTCTATGGCGTCCGACGGCAAACTATCCCCCGGGCTGAAAATCGGGTACGGTATCGCCGATCTCGGCGGTTTTTAGAACCGCC
>MIBD01000019.1:8903-10264 GCA_001829395.1 Spirochaetes bacterium GWF1_49_6
GAAATCAGGGATGCATGTCTCAGGAAGGAATACGCCGTCGAGGGGATGCCGTTCGGGCCGGAGGCTCTCGTGTATAAGGCCGGGACGAAGATGTTCGCGCTGCTGTCGGAGGACGGGGATATCCCCCGTCTCTCGCTGAAATGCGACCCGTATCTCGCGCAGGACTACCGTGAACGATACCCGTCGGTCATCCCGGGGTATCACTTCAATAAACGGCACTGGAATACGGTGATATGCGACGGGACTGTGCCGGACGCGGAAATACTGAAGATGCTGGATCATTCATACGATTTGGTAATACAGAGTCTCAGTAAAAGTGAAAGGGACGGTCTGACGAAGGGATAATCGCGAGTTCAGCACGCCATCTCATCGAGGAAGAACACCCCGATATACTTTTTGTCCTTCTCCTTGTAATAGCGGATGATTTGCCCCTTGAATCCGTTACTTGGGGTAATCTCCTCCGAGAGGTAATGAAAATCCGCTATCTTACCCTTGTCCTCTTGATGAATTTCCCCCCTGTACTTTTTATCTACCTCCAGAAAACCCCCGTTGCCGGAGAGGTTTTTTATCAGGCAAACTATCGTGCGGTTATCAAGGTTCATCCTGAGATACTGGTAAACCTGAAAACGGGGGAAATTTCTTTTTTCTTCCAGTTCGGTGGCTTTAAAGATATTCATCGAGCTGCTCCTCCATCCGGTTTTTAATATTTCCGGTAAGAGTATAGGCAGTCTCTGTTAATAGGTGATTAGATGCGGGTTAAGAATAGAATAATATATGAATTACGAGGAGTGGGTGATCTGTTCCTCGCTGGGGAATTTCCCGGATTTCACGTCGCCGATATAGCTCTGCACGGCGGAAAGGATCGAGCCGTGAAGGTCGGCGTACTTTTTATTGTGCTTGAGGTTCGTATCCGGGTCCATCCCGAGCATATCGGTGATGACCAGCACCTGCCCGTCGGTAAAACGCCCCGCCCCGATGCCGATAGTGGGAATCCCTACGGAACCGGTGACCGCCTTCGCGGCTTCCTCGGTCGTACCCTCGATAACCATGGCGAACGCGCCTGCTTTTTCAAGCGCCTGGGCGTCCTCGATCAGCCTGTCGGTCTCCTCGACCGTCTTACCCACGATACGGTAGCCGTAACGGTTCACCGACTGCGGGAGAAGCCCGATATGCCCCATCACGGGGATACCGATAGACGTCATCGCGACGATGAGTCCGCCGCGCTCCGCGCCGCCCTCGAGCTTGATAGCGTTGGCGCCGCTCTCCTTCATGAATCTCCCCGCGTTGAATACCCCTTCCTCCAGCGACGTACCGTAGCTGAGGAACGGCATATCCGCGACTATGAACGACTGCATCGCGCC
>MIBD01000019.1:10301-10629 GCA_001829395.1 Spirochaetes bacterium GWF1_49_6
ATGGTTACCGGGAGGGTGTTCGAGTATCCCATGAAGGCAGTCCCGAGGGAATCGCCTACGAGAAGGATATCTACCCCGGCGTTTTCCAGAATCTTCGCGGTAAGGTAATCGTAGACGGTCAGCATCACGATTTTTTCTTTATTCTTCGAGGAAATAATTTTCGATACGGTCAAGGGTTTATCCTTAATTACATCGATTTTTTAGAAATAATCTTCCATTTACCGTCGAACTGCCGCAGGAGGTAGTTCACCCAAATCTCGGAGTAGGGCTTCACAGTCGTCCCGGGTTGAGGAGATACCGGCTTTCCGCTGAGCTTCGACTGGTCGAT
>MIBD01000019.1:10741-14868 GCA_001829395.1 Spirochaetes bacterium GWF1_49_6
CCGAGCGCGGCGGCATTGGTTCTTATCATATCGATGGTCATCTGCGTGCGTTTCTTTTCGGATAGCTCGGTGATTTCCAAAAGCTGTTCGAAATCGCTATTTGCGAGCATCTTATTCGCGGCTTTCACCACACTGGTGGGACTTTTAGCATCATAATCGATCTTTTCTTTAATCTTCAGATAGACCAGCGCGGGAAACATGGCGATTATAGTCATGGCGACGAAAAATTTTCTAAAATTCATTTGCGGCTCCTAAAACCTTTTCGATACTCTCTATATCGAATATATTACAAAAAACTTGATTTTTCAAGCGGAAAATAATAAAGTATTAGGTGAAAAATTATTAAGCAAGGAGAATTTTATGGCAGACAAGAAAGGAACCGGCGCAATACTCTATATTATTATCGCTTTCGTCGTCGGTCTCGGAGCGGGATTCGGTCTTACCAAACTATTAGGGGGAGCGGTCTCCGGGGGGATGAAGACGGATAAAATCATGGTTCAATTGAATAAGGTATCCGACGTCGGCAATGACTGGCTGGTGAAAATCGACGACTACGCGATATCGAAGTCCGAATTCGACGACTCGTACAATCTTCTGAAAAGTACTTCGCCCCAGTTCGCCGGGTTATCGCCCCAGGATGAAGCGAAGCTGAAATGGCAGTATTTCGAAAGTATGATCGACGAGTATATCGTGACGCTTCAGGCGGTCAATAAGGGCAATATGAATGTCAAGACGGCGAATCTCCTGATCAATTCGTCCGCGAGACAGTCGATCTACACCCTTTATCTCAAGGATAATCTTCCTCTCGAAAGCAGCTTCAACCCGACCGATCAGGAAATCGAGCAATTCTACCAGCAGTATAAGGATCAGTTTAAGAAGTCCGGTTACAACGCCGAGCAGATCAAACAGGTCGCGATTGAGAAAGTCAAGACGCTGAAACTTCAGCAGTGGATGATGAGCTTTATCACTCATATCAAAGAAGGCTATAAGATCGAACGTAACTTCGACGCGATGAAGGCGCTCGGGATTACCGAGATGGGTATGGAAGGCGGAATGGGCGGCGGCGCCGGCCAGATGCTCCCGTCGCAGGGTGTCCCTCAGCAGCCGATGCCTAAGTAATAAGAAACAAATTTATTCTAAGGGGGCTGTCTCAAAAGGCAGCCCCTTTTTGTTATATGATTTTATATCTATTCTTGACTTGTTTTTTGGATAATGTTATATTCTTTATAGTCAGACGAGGAGTAAAAATATGAAAAAAGAAGAAGCAGAAAAAATTATTGATGAAATAAAAAACAACGCCAAGCATAATTTCGATACTGAAAAAAAGTTTAACATATTTCTTTCTTCGACTGGATTTTACCATGAAGATGGGCAGCTAAAGCCAGAAAGAAAAAATGTATAAATCGTTACCTTATTTTATTCTTGCATTTCACGGATGTGATGAATCGATAAAACAAAAAGTCTTGATTAGTCAAGAGCGGTTGAAAATTAGTAAAAATGATTACGATTGGTTGGGGCATGGAATATATTTTTGGGAAAGCGATCCTATACGAGCTTTGGAATATGCACAGTTGCTTAAAAAGTATCCTGAAAGAAGTTCAGGGAAAATTGCTTATCCCGCAGTGATAGGAGCAGTAATTGATTTAGGAAGATGTTTAAACCTGGTTGAATCCTATTCGCTTAGGATTGTTCGGGAAGCATATAATAATTTAGAAGACGAGATGAAAAAGTATAATAAAGAAATGCCGAAAAACCATCCTATAGAAACAGAAGGAGATTTATTGATAAGAAGGTTAGATTGCCTTGTCTTTGAATATTTACATAAAAATAAATCCGAAAATGAACCGTTTGATTCCGTTCGTGGGGTATTTTGGGAAGGAAATGAGTTGTATCCAAATGCGGGATTTAAAGAAAAGAATCATATACAAATCTGTGTGAGAAATCCAAATTGTATCAAGGGTTATTTCGATCCCTTAGAACCCCTAATAGAGTATCCGATTCCCTAACTAAAATAAGGGCGGTTCTAAAAACTATAATAAAAAAGAGGACTGTTTCCAGTCCCCTTCGATTGCTAACATTGAATTAAATGGGTTAAGGCCGCAGCCGCCTTGAGCGCAGCGGCTATCTTCGCGCGCTGTTGTAAAATTGCGAGATAATATCCTCGATCTCCCGTTTGACCTTTTTACGGCTCTTGAGGAGTCCGCCGATCTTCTGGGACGACCGCATGACAGTGGTGTGCGCTTTCCCTCCAAAAAACTGCCCGATTTCGGTGAGTGAGAGCGAGGTATATTCCGTGGCGAGATACATGGCGATCTGCCGCGGATACGTGATGCTCTCCAATCGCTTCGGCGACTTGAGGTCGTTGATACTGACCCCGAAGAACTTGCTGACTACTTTCTGGATATCGGTAATCGTCAGGTTTTTAGGGGCTTCGATCTTTATTTTATCGCGGAGGATGTCCTTGGTAAGGTCCAGCGATATATCTTTCTTTTTCAGGCTGGAGTAGGCGATTACCTTGGTGAGCGATCCCTCGAGAGTACGGATATCGGAGTCGATATGTTCGGAGATATAGTCCACCACGTTGTCGGGGATTTCGATATTGTCCTCCTTAGCCTTCTCGAGCAGGATAGCCTTACGGGTCTCGAAATCGGGGATTTTTATCTCGACCGTCAGGCCGGAGTCGAAACGGGTGCGGAGACGTTCCTCGATAGCCTGAAGGCTCTTCGGGGGCTGGTCGCACGCGAATACCATCTGCTTGCGGTCATGGAATAGTTCGTTGAATGTATGGAAAAGCTCGCTGAGCGTGGAGGCCTTATTTTGGAGGAACTGGATATCGTCTATCAGGAGGACGTCGATATTACGGTATTTTTCGCGGAAACGGCTTCGGGTGGATTGTTTATCGTCCCGCACGGCTTCGACGAATTCGTTGGTAAACGCTTCGCTCGTGATATAGAGGATTTTCAAATCGGGCTGCTCGGCGAGTATTTTATGCGCGATGGCCTGGAGGAGATGGGTTTTCCCGAGCGCGACGTTACCATAGATGAATAACGGGTTATAGCTTACGCCAGGGAATTTGGCGACATTGAGCGCCGCCGCATGCGCGAAGTCGTTGGAGTTCCCGACTACGTAATGTTCGAAAGTATACTTCGGGTTCAGAGTCATGGGGTAAATATTCTGTTTCTGAATCTTCCGTCCGCGCTCCTTCGCTTCGGTGAAAGATTTTTCGTTCACCACTTCGATGCGGAAATGGTAATTTCTTTCGAAAAGCGTTTTTGAGATGGCTTGGGCGGAAAGCAGAAAATTCTCGGAGAACCAACCCTTAGTAAATTCATCTGGCGCGCATAGTACTATGGTGTCGTCGTTCAAAATTTCCCGGAACTCAATTTTGCCCAGAATAGCGCTGTTTAATTGAGAATCGGTGGATTTTGATAGCTCGCTATAAATACTCGGCCAAATTTCCATAATCCCCTCTCAGAAAGTATTGATTAAACCCCAACCTCTTTTCCCATGTTAACCGCAATAATTATAATCTCTTTTGCAAGCCTAACGCAAAGAAAAGTAATATTGTTACAGGGTAAGTACTTAGAGGGTGCTAAAAACTGAGCAAAACAGGTTATTGTAATTCTATACCACATAACAAATTATATCTAACCCTTATCTGCTTAACCTATAAGTACTTAACTTTTTACCCGAACACATTCCCCTCTCGTTTATTGCTAAAAAAAAGATAATTTCTTAAAATATATAGCTTTAGAAAATTTGTCGCTCATTTAAAAGTTTCGCACAGCAATGCACACACTGTGCATTTAGAATGTCGGAATAATGGAGAATTTTTTTTATGTTTGAGAGAATTTATTTTGAGGAAGCCCTCAAACTCGCGCATTCGGTAAAAGGATCGACTTCTCCCAACCCAGCGGTGGGCGCGATAGTCGTTAAAGATGATTCGATAGTCGGCAGAGGCGCCACCCGGCAGGCCGGGCAGGAGCATGCGGAGGTACTCGCTATCCGCGATGCCGGGAACAAGTGTCCCGGCTCCACCATGTATGTCACCCTCGAGCCGTGCGTCCTCTTCCCCGGCAAGCATACCGCCTCCTGCGCGCAGGCCATTATCGAGGCGGGGATTTCCG
>MIBD01000020.1:0-6042 GCA_001829395.1 Spirochaetes bacterium GWF1_49_6
CGACGACAACCGCAGGCGGAAATCCCCGTCGAGATCGAGGAGACTCCCGGTAAGCCGCGCGAGACGCATGTCCCCGTGACGGTAATCGCTGATATTGACGCCCGTCAGCACGATTTCCTTATACCCGTTGGCGATCAGCCCGCGCGCGGCGGTGAGTATCCGTTCCGGGGCGAGGCTGCGGCTTTTCCCGCGCGCGTAGGGGATACGGCAGTAGCTGCAAAATTTCCCGCATCCGTCCTGTATCTTGATATACGCGCGGGTGCGCTCGAAGCTCGTGATCTGCGGGAAATCTGCGTCCATAGTCTCCGCCGCCGCGCTCCCGAGGAACTCCGCGAGCCGGAACTTGTTCGTATTGCCCAGGACGAGGTCGGCGAAATCGGAGCGCGAGAGCTCGTCGTAATCGGCGGTCGCGTAGCATCCGGTCGCCACGGTGAACTTGCCCATCCGTTTCGCCTTACGGAGTATCCCTCTCGAACGGGCGTCGGCCTGATTGGTGACCGTGCAGGTATTGACGACCACGGTGTCGGCGTCCTCGAGCTTCCGCGCGATATCGAACCCGGACGCGCGCAGGCTTTCCGAGAGGGCGTCGGATTCGAAACGGTTGAGTTTACAGCCGAGGGTGGCGATATATACGGATTTTTTCATAGGGTAAATCTTACGAAAGAACGAGGTAAATGTCAACTGCTGCGCAGGCTAATCCCATTACCATCCCTGATTTTTATATTAGACGCCAGCCTGCGGCTGATGTGTTTCCGCGAGGCAGTTAATTTCGCGCCCTGTGTGTGGGTTAGCCCCGGCATGAAACCGATACTCTGTAGAAAAATTCTACGGATGTTGAACGATGTCTATTTTATTTGCCCGCAACCGCTGCCTTCCAGCTTTTCCTCAGCGCGGACAGGATGTATAAAAATCCCAGGTAGACGATTACCGCGAGCGAGAAAAACAGCGCCATCCCGGCTATAGTGAAATCGGGGGCTTTATTGATATACATCACGACCGATATGGAGCATACCGCCGTCAGCGTGGTCATAAAAAACCCGTAGAATAGGAACCGAATCACTACCTACTTGTCACAAGATCGCGATAACGGGTGTCGGCTAGAGTAAAAATTTGCCGGGTGAATTTCTACCGGTTACTTATCTTCGTCTTTCTTCGCGCGTTTATCGGCGCGTTTTTCCTTCAAAGACTTTGCCGGTTTCTTTTTAGTTTCTTTCTTAGTATCTTTCTCTTTTCCCATGATGTCTCTCCTATTAAGAAATAAAATGTTTAATCCATCAGATTAATTCTACACGAGAAACGTTGAATTGTCAATGGGACTTTTGAAAAATTTATAGGATAATAATAAAATCGGGAAAATTTTATTTTTTATAAGTTCCATGCTATAATGAAGTTTCACGTTTTAGACGGAGGAAGTGAAGTAATGAAAGATAACTTCTTTCTGATATTTATTATTTTCAGCATGGTATCGTTCATCACCGCCGCGCTGCTGGTATTGTTCTTTTTTAAACTTTTTCCCGAGGAAGTATCCACTGTATACTTTATCGCGGGTGGAGTAGGCCTGCTGTTCGGGGCGCTCTGCTATCTGCCGTTTAAATGGCTGACCGGCGAAGAAAGGGGTAAAAAATGACAAGAATCCTCCGTATCGTTACTTCCGCGTTAGCGGGATTATTTATAATAATTTTAGCCCTCGGAAATATTTTTTACGAAGATTTCAGGAATATTTTCCTGAATAAATATATTGAAATCGATTTAAAGAGCGGGGAACTCGATAACCTGAAGCTGAAGGAAGACCCTGATTACGATTTCATTATCTACCCGCGCAAGGATACCTACTTCCCTTACGAACGGATACTGATCTACGCGAGAATTATAGGCAAGTCCGATAAGACGGTTCCCTCCGATGCGGTGGTGGAAGTGGAGTTTTATAACAACGGCCTGCCGTTAAGCGACATACAGGGACGCACATCCATCAAGCTGGTCTATAATTTCGAACAGCAGGCATGGGTAGGTATCTGGTATCCCAAGGATACCTCGTTGAAGGGTAATGTGCTGATGAAGGCGAAGGGCTTCCTGAATATCCCGCGCCCCCCGTTGGAATGCTATAATAAATTCTATATCGAGGAAAAGACCCCCGCGTTCAGTATCCCCAAGGGGCTTTCGGTTATCGGTATCGACACGATCGACCTAGTATCTCCCCGGAGTATCCTTTCCCCCGAGGGTAAGGTGGTCGACTGGAATGAAATACCCCGTTGGGTGGATTTCGTATCGGCGGACGGTATCTTCATGCTGGGCGGGGTGACAGCCACTTATGACGAACGCACATCGCTGGATAACCCGTGGATGAACGAAAAGGTCAGCGAGAGCCTGTCTCTCGCGGATAAGATCAAGCAGAAGGGCGGTAAGTTCGGGGTATGGATCAAAGCGCTTAAATTGGAAGGGAGTTATCTGGAAAGTATCGGCTATATGCCGTCATGGTATCTGCTGAACAATAAGCAGAATAAATCGGATTCCGTCGTATCGCTGAACGATGAGAACCGGAAGAGACAGATCATATCGCTCTTCTCGTCGTTTATGAATAACGGCAGTGTGGCTTATGTGGGGCTGTCGCACATGTTTAACCCGCATAACTACGACATCGAACTGTTCGACCTGTTTGTGAAGGAGTTCCATGTAGCGGTGCCCCCGAGTTGGGATTCGATGCAGGAAGTTTATAAATTTAAATATTTCGTGGATAAAATGATTGACGCTGGGTTTGCCGAAAACTTCTGGCATTGGAAGAATTATGTCTTAGCGGATTATATCAAGGATATTATTAACAAGTCCGGTCATTCCAAGCCGGTTTTTTACTATGCGTATGTGGATGAGATTATGGACAACCCGGAAATCATTCAGGTTCTGTTCAACTCAGGGGTGGACTTCATCGTGCTGAACTTCAACGTGAATTTCCGCGATATCGCGGCGACGCTGGACAAGCTCAGGAATATCAGCGATATTACCCAGTACTTTAACCGGATTATGATATCCTACGAAATCAATTTCAGCAATCTCGACCTGATGGGCTTCGAGATCAGCGCCATCGAGAACTATATTACCGCGAATCTCCAGATTGCGAAGTACGGGTCGAAGTATATGAACGTGCAGGGGTTGTTTATCAACGACCTATTCAAGGCGATGTCCGGGAACCGAGGCACATATTCGCCGGCGGAATGGATGCTGGGGGTGGGGAAGGCCATCTACGAGTTCAAACTGCTGAACCAGAACTCCCCCCTGCGTATCGATTCGTTTCTGAAGTATGACGCCGCCGATTCGAACAAGATCGAATTGGATTTCAGGATCGCGAATATATCCACGACTACGGTATATAATATTTATATTCACCTTCTCCCCGTTTTAAGTATCGAAAATATTCAGGATAAGAACCAGAATATCAGTTCGCTCGCGCCGGGGAAGGAAGCCACGATAAAAATACCGATAACGGTGAAGAACGACGAATCGCAGTTAAAGAAAAAGAAGCAGTTTGTCGGTATTCGGATATCATGGTCGGGGAGCGCGGAAATTTCAGGGGAGAACGCGAACGGGTTTATCGATTTCCTGACTATCGGGGGAACCATGAATCAGTCCTCGGCGGCTCCGAACATGCTGACGAATCAGTAAAAAAAGTAAAAAGAATAAAATAAAAGTTGACTAATTTCTTAATATGTAATAAAATAGTTATACTTATCCATATTCACGTAGGAGGAAGAAGTGCCAAATATTAAATCCGCCAAGAAAAGAGTGCGGCAGTCTGAAAAGAGCAGAATTCGGAACAGGGTTGTCAGGAGTTATATCAAAAATTTAAGAAAGAAAACCATAGAGGTCTTGAATTCTAAAGATGTAACGAAAGAAGCGGCGTTGGTCATTCTCACCGAGTACCAGACGAAAGTAGACCAGACATGGACAAAGGGCGTATTCAAACGCAACAAGTCATCCCGTCTTGTATCGAAAATGAATGCTTTGTATTATAAAAACTTTTTAGCAAAAGATAACAAGCAGGAGGCGTAAGATGGGGAGAAGCAAATTAACAAAATCCGATATTGTGGATATTGTATTCGAAGATAACGATATCCGTGAATACGGTGTGTCCCGTCGTGAGGTAAGCTTGGTAGTATCGAAATTCATAGAGAAACTCCGTGAATCGATAGAGAAGCTGGATGACGAGGATCGGATTGAGTTGAGAGGCTTCGGAACTTTCGGTATTAAAAAGCGCCGCGCTCGTGTCGCGCGTAATCCGAAAACCGGCCAGCAGGTTGATGTTCCCGAGAGAAAATCTCCCTATTTCAAGGCCGGACGCGATATGAAACAATCCATTTTACACAACTAATTCAACACAGAATAAATAAAAACCCCTCTTTCGAGGGGTTTTTATTTTAGATTTAACTTTTTCCTTCCGATATTAAAAACGATAGTGGTATAATATAAGTATATCGTATCGAGAGCGGAATTATGATAATTACTGAAGAATTTACCGACGAAAAAGAAATAATGAAGGTGATCGCATTGTTTTGCGGTAACCAGACCACGGCAAAATTTTCCGACCGCGATATTGTTTTTAACGCGCGGTTCAAGGAAATTCGCTCTGGGCAGATTATTCTATCGCAGGTGGACAGCAGTCATCCGGGACTTTCCCTCGAGGATTATAATATGCGCCCCCTTGACGCGGAAGTCGTGCTCGGCGGGAGTATTTATATTTTCGAGGCTATCCCGATGGGTGCGAAAAATATTTCTATGCCTAACATCATCAAAGCTCATCCTAAGCGTAAAAATGAAAGAATCAAGATCTCGGGTAACGAATTTGTCCAGAAGATGTTTGCCACTATATCCATGAAGGTCGTCGATTTTACGGTGCAGGACGAGGAACTCGCGAAAAAAATCCACCTCATCATCGCCACTATAGAAAGTCACCTGACCCGTTCGGAAAACTACGACATCGCGAAAATCTCCCTTTTCGACGGTACGGAAAAAAATATTATTACCCGGCTCATCAAGAAGCTGAAGAAGCCATTCGTGGTATTCAATACCGCGAATTTCAAGATAAAAGAAGACCTTGTCCTGTCATACGAGGATTATGTAAAATTCCTCAGCGAGGAAGGGTTCGATCTGAAAAATATCCTGTCCCAGCTCGATAAGGTAAAAGAGTTTTACCAGAAGAACGTGATAAAAAGCGAGGCGATCCTTCCGCTGATTTTCGAAGGCGAAGCGATCGGGCAGATCCGGGTGGTATCCCTCAAGGAATATATTACCAAGACGCATGTCCGCCGGCTCATCACGCTCGCACAGCAGGCCGTCGAGAACCTGTTCGAAAAATGCTCCTTTGAAATTGTTACCAAGGAACCTCAGATTTTACAGGATATGAGCGTGGGCGGCGCGAAGATTACGATCACCGAGCCGGACATGTACAAATATATCCGTGAACTGAGACGTATCTATATGCAGTTGACGTTCCCGGACGCGACGCAGATTAAGACGATGGGTACTATTCTGAATATGTATGACAATACGCCCGAAGGCTACCGGGTGATCGGGATAAAGTTTTCGGCGAATATCGACTGGCGCGACAAGTCCAAACTGGACGAGTTTATCCAGAGCGTCATGCGCCTCCAGAACGTTCGTGTATCTAACTAACTAATAGTCACTTTTAAAAAACGCCTTTTCAAGGCGGTAAAGAAGTGACCATTAAGCGTGTTATAAAGAATTATAAATACTGTTGTTACAAAAGGCAATAGTTTTTGCGTCAGTCCCCGCAAGGGGAGGGTGATGACGAACTCATAATGTCATTGCCTGCCTTCTACCGAAGGTAGACAGGCGAGGCGTCATGGTGAGCGCTTGTCCCGCGTTCAGCGGGATGCCGAACCATAGCCGAAGCAATCTATTTGTTTATAATGTATATACTTTGATAGACTGCTTCGTCGCAATGCTCCTCGCAGTGACAGAAAATGGTAAGAATTTCTCCTTCGTCAACAACCCCGGGGAGAACCGCTCTAATTCTACCAGCCGGTAGGCATT
>MIBD01000020.1:6048-14103 GCA_001829395.1 Spirochaetes bacterium GWF1_49_6
AGAACCGTATTCAACTCTTTAAACTTCTCCGCTACCTTCGCGCATAAACTGCGTACCCCGAATATTTCAGTCGCATAATGACCCGCGAATATCACATGGATACCGCTTTCCCGCGCGGGGTAATAGAAGAGGCTTGCCGAACTGCCCTCGCCGGTAAGAAGCGCCTGCGCTCCGCCGTTCACCGCTTCGGCTGCCGCGCTCGGGCGGAGACTTCCGGAGCACACCGCGATCCTGCGGATTTCCGCCGGCCCGTAATCCATCGAGACAGGCTGGGGGTTGATATTATCTTTGATGAGCCGCATAAAATCGCCGGCGGGTATGGGTTTGTGGAACTCGGCGAAATACCCGTATTCGGCGAAGGGTTCCTTCGGCGCCGCGCCGAGCGCGCGGATAATTCCGGCGTTGTTCCCGAATTCCGGGTGCACATCGAGCGGGAGATGACGGACATAGAGATTGATTTGATGATCGAACAGAGCCTTCAGACGGCGGTAGTCGCTTCCGGTGACTTTTTTCAGCCCGCCCCATATCAGCCCGTGATGGGTTACCAGAAACCGGCAGCCGCGTTCAGCGGCGGCCTCGAATACATCGAGCGACGAATCGACGCTGAATCCCACCGTGACGATCTCCTCCGCCCCCTCGACCTGAAGTCCGTTGGCGGTGGAGTCGTCCGCGAGCATTCCGTCGAAAAGCCCGTCGAGATAAGTAACCAGTTCGGTACGGGATACCGTCTTATTGGCCATTCTGTTTATTCTTGACGTTCTGTTTGTACAAGCCGACCGCGGTGTTATGTTCCGCGGAGGTCTTGGAGAAAATATGCCCGCCGTCGCCCTTCCCGCTTGCCACGAAAAAGAAGTAATCGACCTGCGCGGGGAATATCGCGGCGAGGATCGCCTGCTTACCCACGCTGGAAATCGGACCGGGGGGCATCCCGTACTTCGCGTAGGTGTTATACGGCGAATCGAACTCATCGGTCAGGTGCCATTTCTTGATATTGCCGTCGTACTTGTTCTCGATCATGAGGCCGTAGATAATGGTCGGGTCGGCCTGGAGCATCCACCCGGCCTTGATACGGTTATAATAGACGCCGGATACGATCGGCATCTCGTATTCTATCCCGGTTTCTTTCTGGATGATCGACGCCATAGTCAGTACTTGGTGCAGGTTCAGGCCGCGTTCGGTAATCTTCTTCTTCATCTCGGCGTTGACCACTTCGTCGAAACGGTGAAGCATCATCTCGGCAATTTTTGAGACATCTGTTTTATAGGGGATGAAGTAGGTGTCGGGGAAAAGGTATCCCTCGAGGGACTGCCCGGCGGGGATACCATAACGCGCGAGATACTCGGGCTTACGTACCTCCATGAGGAAATCATTATAGTCCGCCAGCCCGGAGTTGGAAAGCGCCAGCGCGATCTCGAAAATATTATATCCTTCGGGGATAGTCAGCTTGACGGAGTGCGTTTTGCCGGAGGACATCTTATCGATAATTTCGCTATATGCCTCTTCGGGCAGAATTTCATAGACGCCGGTCTGGATCTTTTTATCTTTACCCATCAGCTTCGCGAGTATCTTGAAGCGGTTGGGGTTGTCGATAACATTTTTATCCTTCAGCTTTTCCACTACCGACGAAAGGGAATCCCCCTTTTCTACCTCGAACAATAACGTTTTTTGGTTGACGGTGTTTTCCCTGCCGCATGCCGAGAAAACTAGTGCTAATCCAATAATAAATATCAGTGCGCCGTATTTCATATTTGCTCCTGTTGTCGTAAAAAATCTTGAAATATTATAAGCAAATCCGCAATAAAACTCAAGGAGACGAATAAGTCTTTACAGGTGTGATCTTGCGTGAGAGATTGAATAGAAGTCACTTCTAAATACTCAGTTTTGTAAGTGACCAATGGTGTATAATTATCAATTATACCTTGATTTGTTAGAATAAACAGGATTAATGAAGCTGCCCTTGATTCATACGGAACGAACGGTGTTATTTTTCCGTCTGTTTCACTTGATGGGGCAGGAACGATGCGAGGAAAGATGTCGCCGGAATTGTCACGAGCATTCCGATCGATCCCACGAGACTGCGGAGAATTTCCTCGGAGATAATTTCCAGGTTTAATATATTTAAAAGCGGCGTAGCGGAGGTGTATTGCAGGTAAATCAGGATAATAAACGGCAGCGCGGCTCCGGTATATGCCAGAATCAGGGTGTTCACCATCGTACCGAGCAAATCTTTCCCCACGTTGAGAGATGAAACAAAAAGCTGTGTCGGGGTGTAATTCGGGTTCGCCTTCCTCAGTTCCTCGACTGTAGAAGCCATGGATATCGCGACATCCATCATCGCACCGATTGCGCCTATCAATATACCGGAGAACAGGATTCCCCGGACATTAAACGTCGAATTTGTATAGGCGAGAGTTTTTAGGTCGTTGTTCATAATCCCCGTGATACCCATCATTTCTCCAAAGATGAATACTAGGAGCGCCGAGATGATGAATCCCAGCGAAAGACCTATCGTGGCGCTCAGGGATTTAAACGTGAACCCGCTGATAATCAGGAAAGTCGCGACTGAGGCCAGTATGGCGACGACGACCGCCATGAATAACGGGGACGCCCCGTTGATGATGGCGGGGATGAAGAGTACGAATATCAGGAGTATCGTGATGAAAAGCGCCGCGAGGGATAAAACACCCTTCAGCCGTCCGAGCGCGATGACTCCGCCGATAAAGAGAACGAGAAGAAGTATGATGGGCAGGGAACGGTTGATCCCGTAGATTGCCGGGTCCTTGGGCGACCCGTCGTTCCCGATAATATAGCCGACGAATATACTATCGCCGACTTTATAAATCGGACGTAGAATATCGTCTTTAAACAGGAGATGACTGATTTTAATAATGCTGTCTTTAAACCTTCCGTCCTGCATTTTTACGCTGTAGTGAAAGCCGTCGTAGGCTCCCACTTTCGTGTGTACCTGTATCTCGGCGGAGGAAAACGGTACGGCTTCGATGATGACGCCCGACGATTGTTCCATCTTACCGCGTGCTTCCTGGATTGAAATAAGTTCATCGTCCAGTTTATGCTCGTCATCCGCTTCTTCTTCGACACTCAGTCCCAGTATGAACGATTCTTTAATATTTTTCTCGGAATCCATGTACATACCGATGTCTATCTTATCGCCCGGTTTCCATTCTATTTTCGTGCTCTCGACATAAGGGTCGTCCTCGAAAATATTATGCTGGACGACAATGGTTTTACCCTTCAATATCCCGCTTTCCATCTTCGCGGTAATTGCCGCGCCGCCGATGATGCCTTTATCCGCCATCGATTTTATCTGCGCTTCGGAGTACGGGGCTATCTTGGTAATAGTCGCGGGATATTGGTACATTTTAACGCCGACGACATCGTCGGAATATAATAAACGGGCGGGAATAACTAAAAGCGCCAGTAACAGCGGAATACGAATTATTTTCAAAATATTTCCCCCAAAGGTATGAACAATTAAACTAAACGGGCTTTAAGTTCCCGGCCGAGCAGTTTGATGACCGAGATGATATCCGGGGAGACCGTCTTACCGGTCAGACGGATGCGCAGGGTCTGTACGAGCTTACCGAACTTGACGCCGGTCGTTTCCGATACCGCGCGGAGTTTTTCTTCGAGTCCGTCGAGGGCGCTGTAATCCGGCAGCGCGCGGATAATATCCGCCGCCTGGGTATATGCATCCCTGACGCCGGGTTCAGCTTCCAGTTCCGAGAGCTTGGCCTGCGCATCGGGGGCGATCGAGTACTCGCTCGTCGCGAACGCCGCCATCTCGTTGTACAGGTCTTCGAGCGTGTTGTTCCGTTCGCGCAGGATTTCCATCGCCCTAACGAGCCATTCGGCGTCGTTCATCCTTTCCACAGGCGATAATTTCGCTTCGGCCATAAATTCCCCGAAGTGCCTGATTAATGCAGGAATATCTATCGTCTTGATATGGCGGGCGTTCACCCATATCATCTTGTCCTCGTCGTAAACCGCGTTGGACTTATTGAGCTTCTCGAGCGAAAAATATTCGATCAACTGAGGGACTGTGAATATCTCGTCGTCCCCGTGAGACCATCCCAGACGCGCGATATAGTTGAGGAGCGCCTCGGGAAGGATTCCCTTCCTTCTATAATAATCGACATTTGTCGAACCTTTCCGTTTGGATAACGGGGTATGGTCTTTATCGAACACCAGCGGCAGGTGCGCCCATTCCGGCACGGGAAAGCCGAGGTATTCGTACAGGATGATTTGTTTCGCGGTATTGGTGATATGGTCCTCGCCGCGTATAATGTGGGAAATTTTCATCAGGCTGTCGTCGATAACAACGGCGAAGTTATAGGTCGGGGAACCGTCGCTCTTCCATAGCACGAAATCGTCCAGTTCCTTGGTGTTGACCCGGATGCGGTTACGCACCGTATCGCGGAAGATGATGTCGCGGTCCTCGCCGAGGTCGACGCGGACGATATGCGGCCCGTCGGGCACGGTCATATTACCGCGGCAGTGACCGTCGTACTTGGTTATCTCGTCGGTAATCCCGCGCTGTTTGTTCCGTTCGATCAGGTCGTCGCGGGTGCAGGTGCAGTAGTAGGCATGGCCTGTCTCGAGCAGTTTATCGCAATGCGCGCGGTAGATGTCGAAACGGTCGCTCTGTTTATAGAATTCGTTATGATCCATCCCCATCCATTTCATATCCGCGAGTATGGAATCGGTGTATTGATTTTCGGAGCGGTTCAGGTCGGTGTCCTCGATACGCAGGACAAATTCTCCCCCGGTGTGACGGGCATAGAGCCAGTTGAACACCGCGGTACGTGCGCTGCCAAGATGAAGCTGTCCTGTGGGAGACGGGGCGAAACGGACGCGTGCCATAATCCCTCCTTTTTTGCGAATATTATACACCATTCTTCCGATTAAGTAAAGGTCACGCAGTGACCTTTAACCCGATGCTGATTAAGGTACAGGGTTCGGCAGACAGCCCGTTTACCCATGACGGGATAGCGATAAATATTGTAAGGGCGGTTCTAAAAACTCATAACATTTATAACAAATGATGTAATAAATCCTTAATAAATATACGCCCAATGGGCACTACCTTGTCGTCGGGATACGGCGGTTATTAGAAGTGCCCGTAAACTGCGGATAAAATAATGCATGAAAACCCCTGAAAATTTTGTCATTTTAGTCCTTATTGATTACAATAATATAGAAATATCTGGTGGGTGGTAATGGGATTAGGGCAACTAAAAAACAAACTCGGCGTAACGCAGATGGCGTCCGACCAGCGTTCGAAGCTGTTCAAGGAATTCCGTTATTCCGGCGGGAAGGTTCTTGATGAAAAGAACCTGAGCTTTGCCGAGATCGAAGACGATAAACTTCAGGAACTCATCAATCTTCTCGATATCAAGGAGCAGGAAGGAAACCTGTCGACTCTGGAACGGAGGCGGTTGGATTCCGCGCGCCGGGTGCAGATGCAGCGGAAAAAAGGCCCCAGGTATGTCTATCACGGACCGAATGTCGAGAGGCCTGTTGAGGGCGAAGAGACCGAAGAAGGGCACAAGGCTACCCCCAAGGGCGAACGCCGCGATGCGTACCGGATACCTTATTATATCCATTCCGAATCGGGTCCGAAGAGATGGTTTCAGCTTTTCTGGGCGCGGATAAAATGTATCCTCAACGGGGTATTTCCGATTTTCAGGATTCGCGTCAAGAACCGTTTTCTGAACTATACCGGGGATAATATCCGCCATTCCATGAAAGTAAACAAGCAGATCCTCGCGTCCATCCTCTACCAGGATAAAGAACTCACACAGGAAGTAAAGGAAAGTTTCCGCAGAAGCGGTTTCTATAATTATTACGAACTGATCTACCGTTTCGATAACCTGCTCGACGACGAATTATTCGACGAAATATTAGCTCTGAAGAAGCTGGGGAAAGCCCAGATCAAGGACGCCCATCTCGTGCTGACCAAGTTATATAAAAAACTATTCAGCATCAAGCAGTACGTATCGTTCCTGAAGGACGCGTTGAACCGCGCGATGGGTATCGAGGCGCGGATGCGAAATCTCCGCCCGGATATTGTAACCGCCAACCTGCGTACTATTAATAAGCACATAGAATCGATATTCTTTTATCTCTATAAGAAACTTGGCCTCTTGGTGGACTTTTTCTACCTGAACCGCGTCAAGTCAGGATGGCAGCATTCCTTCCTCCAGTTCATCGGGTTTATTAATGACGACCATGTCGGGTATCTCACACGGATGTGGGACGAACGTGAGGAATACGAGAGAAAGCGCAAACAATTGGCAGAGGTGATTCAGGGTAAGGTCGACAGCGCGACGAAGGTCAAGGAACAGAACACGAAGAACAATATCGAACTGAGCGAGGGGTTGACCGACGCTATCCGCGACGGGCTGAATTTTTTATATGACCACCTCGATTTCTACCGGGCGCTCGAGAAGGGGAGAAGCAATCCCAGCGACGATTACGTGTATTTTCATCTGCGCGATAAAGTCTTTGTCATCAATACGGTCGTGGATTTTTTCGATAAGGAGTACTCGTTCCTGTTCCTGTCGAACCGTGTGACCTACAACGTATTTTTCGACGGTACCGGACGAAAGGTGGACGTGAAGAATTCGCTAAGGGATTTGTATTATAAGATCAACCTGATCTACCAGCGTGTCCGGGAATACCTCGCGGCGGTTCGTCAACTAAAGAATATGCTGAATACCGAACGCCCTACGCAGGTCGAACTTTCAATCGAATATAAAAATATCATTACGCAGAAAACCAATATGATGCGTACGATTCACCAGACTACCACGAAGATATTCAGCCAGTTCGAAAAAATAATTTTCTACATTCTTTCCGACGCGCGCGGCCAGAAGATGGTTCTGCAAAATCCCGACGAGGAAGTGAGAATCGGGACGAAGGTTGCGGATGTCAATTTATTTAAAGGGATGCGCTTTATCGACGTATTCCAGAGCGCGTATAATTATACCTCAGCGTTCAATTATCTTCTCAACGAGGGCGAACTCGATATGGTCTCGCTGAACGTGGACGAACCGTATTACCTCCATCTGGTCAATACCGCGGAGATCGAGCAGAAGATCGCGCTGGAGGAAGAGCAGAAATTCCAGGAGGAAGAGAAGAAAGCGCAGGAGGGCGAGGGCGAAAAAGAATCTGCCGATAAGCCCGACGGCGAAACGCCTGAAGAAAAACAACCCGAAACGTCGTCCGGCGCAAAAGATATGGGGACTCCCGTTTCTCCCAAAGCCTCGATCGCGGAGATGGACAAAAGTATCTCCAATTCCCGGGACGACGAGGATAAATGGGAAGATGAAATCCGTAGAGATATCGACCTGATGAAAAAGGTCTAGGACTACTCATGCACAACCTCCGTTCACTTCTCCACCGTATCGATAATAACGGTTATCGGCTCTATAAAAGCCTCGAAGGGCAATATCATTTCCCCGAATTCACCCTGGGCATCGACCGAATCCAGTCGGACCCGTTCGCGCCCCCGTCGAAAATTAGCCTGACCGTACCGCTCGCGCGGACTGGATTTCCCGCCGGCTTCTACGATACTCCCGTGCGCTCGATGGCGTTCCGGGACGCGCTCGCGCGGGTGTTCGCGAAAAATATCCGCCGTATCACCAAGGGTAACCGCGGCACGGGCAATTCCGGCGTTATCGCCATCAATTACGGCGGGCAGACCGTTCTCGAACGTAACTCAATCATCATCGATAAAGAAAATATCACCGTGCGTCTCGTGGCGGGTATGCCCTCCCTCGGGCGGACTGTCGCCGCGGCCGAAGCGGAGTTCATGTTCTTCGAGGAGTTCCCGTCCCTCGTGCGCGAGGGGCTGGATATGTCCCGTCTCGACGAGAAGCACTTCCGCTCGTTCATCACCACCGCCGAACGCCGCGAACATATCCGCGCGGAGCTTGGTAAACGCGGCCTATTAGCGTTCATACCCGACGGAGCGATATTGCCCCGGCGGAGCGGCGCGGAGGACACCCCTCTCGACGGCGCGGTTAAGTTCGA
>MIBD01000020.1:14127-14447 GCA_001829395.1 Spirochaetes bacterium GWF1_49_6
CATCGATTTTCCCGGCGGCGGGTATATCACCGGAATGGGCGTACCGCGCGGGATAACATTGATAACCGGCGGCGGGTTTCACGGGAAATCCACGCTGATGAATGCCCTGAAATCGGGCGTATGGGGGCATGTGCCGGGGGATGGGCGCGAATATGCGGTATCTTTACGGGAGACCGTGATGATACGCGCGGAGGACGGCCGAAGCGTATCCGGGGTGGATATTTCCGGGTTTATCGGCGACCTGCCCGGCGGGAAGCACACCCGCGACTTTTCTACCGAAAACGCCAGCGGCTCGACGTCGCAAGCGGCTAATATAATGG
>MIBD01000020.1:14470-14807 GCA_001829395.1 Spirochaetes bacterium GWF1_49_6
GTCCTTTTAATGGACGAGGATACGTCAGCGATGAATTTTCTCATCCGCGACGAACGGATGCGCGAACTGATCCCCGCGTCGAACGAGCCGATCACGCCCTTTATCGAGACCGCCCGAAAGCTGTATGACGAGCTCGGCGTATCGACTGTGATGGTGACCGGCGGATCGGGGGATTACCTCGATATCGCGGATACGGTCATTATGATGGATAACTACCGGGCGGCTGAGGTGACGGCACGCGCGCGGGAAATCGTGCTCAAGCATCCCAGGAAGATAACGCCGCCCCCGGAACGCAAACTCAAGACGACCCATCGCGTACCCCAGCCCGACAGTGTCG
>MIBD01000021.1:0-270 GCA_001829395.1 Spirochaetes bacterium GWF1_49_6
CGCCGCAGGCTATCTGTTGTTAATAATAAACATATTCGTAATGGGGTTAGTCTGCGCGGCGGTCACCCTGAGCTATCCGAAGGGTAGGCTGTCAATCCCTGCCGCCGCAGGCTATCTGTTGTTAATAATAAACATATTCGTAATGGGGTTAGTCTGCGCGGCGGTCACCCTGAGCCAGCCGAAGGGCGACTCATCCCACTACATCCCTCGACTAGCTCGGGATGACATTCCCCGTCATTGCGAACCGCCGGTGAAGCAATCAGTGCTATT